>JAICRZ010000002.1 GCA_025937135.1 Thermoleophilaceae bacterium | reverse complement strand
CGGCGCGGGAGGCCTGGTCTAGCTGGGTCCGGGCCGGGTCGTCGAAGGAGCGCAGGCGGCGCTCGCCTTCCTCCCACTGGACCAGCGCGTTCTCGACGGCGTAGGCCACGGAGTCACCGTAGCGTCGGCCGGACGGGGCGTCAGGGGCCTTCGATCACGTACGCGCGTTCACCGGGTTTGATCATGCCCATCGAGCGGGCGCCGCGGTCGATCGCGCTCGCGCCGCTGAGCGAGCGCAGGCGCTCCTGGAGCCGGTCGCGCTCGGCCTGGAGCTGCTGGAGGTCCTGGCGGCTGTGCGCGGCCGTGGACCGCTGCTGCAACCAGTGGGCCACCGGCCGGATGTAGAGCAGCAGGATCACGAACAGGACCGCGAGCAGCGCCACGCGCCCGACGCGATGCCAGTGGATGGTGGGTGGGCGGCGGGCGGCGGACGACGAGTAGGACATCGCCGGACGGATTCACCGGGACCGTCGCCCCTCCTCCACGTTGCAAGAACTCTTACGAACGGAACACCCTGCGCCCCGGGTAGGTCGCGTCCGATCCCAGCGCCTCCTCGATCCGCAGCAGCTGGTTGTACTTCGCCACGCGGTCCGAGCGCGACGGGGCGCCGGTCTTGATCTGGCCGCAGCCGGTGGCCACGGCGAGGTCGGCGATCGTGGTGTCCTCGGTCTCGCCCGAGCGGTGCGACATGACCGCGCTGTAGCCGGCCTCGCGCGCGATCTTGATCGCTTCGAGAGTCTCGCTGAGCGTGCCGATCTGGTTGACCTTCACGAGGATCGAGTTGGCCACACCGCGCTCGATGCCGTCGCGAAGCCGCTCGGGGTTCGTGACGAAGAGGTCGTCTCCCACGAGCTGCACGCGATCGCCGATCCGGTCGGTGAGCGCCCTCCAGCCATCCCAGTCGTTCTCGTCCATGCCGTCCTCGATCGAGATGACCGGGTAGCGCGAGGCGATGTCCTCCCAGTACGCCGCCATCTCCTCCGACGACAGCTTGCGGCCCTCGTTCGCGAGGTCGTAGGCGCCGTCCGAGAACAGCTCCGAGGTGGCTGGGTCGAGCGCGATCGCGATGTCGTCGCCCGGCTTGTGGCCCGCCGCCTCGATCCCCTCGATGACCGCCTCCAGAGCGGCCTCGTTCGAGTCGAGGTCGGGCGCGAAGCCGCCCTCGTCCCCGACCGCCGTGTTGAGCCCGCGCGCGGACAGGGTCTTCTTCAGCGCGTGGAACACCTCGACGCCCGCCTGAAGCCCGGCGGAGAACGAGTCGAAGCCCACCGGCACGACCATGAACTCCTGGAAGTCGACCTTGTTGTCCGCGTGCGCGCCACCGTTGAGGATGTTCATCATCGGCACCGGCAGCACGTGCGCCGCCTCGCCGCCGAGGTAGCGCCACAGCGTCATGCCGTCCTCCGCGGCCGCCGCCTTGGCAGCCGCAAGCGATACGCCGAGGATGGCGTTCGCCCCGAGGCGGCCCTTGTTCGGCGTGCCGTCGAGGTCGATCATGCGCCGGTCGAGGCCGGACTGGTCGTCGGCGTCGACGCCGCGCACCGCCGAGGCGATCTCGCCGTTCACGTTGCCGACCGCCTGCGCGACCCCCTTGCCGCCCCACGCGTCGCCACCGTCGCGCAGCTCGACGGCCTCGAACTCGCCGGTCGAGGCGCCCGAGGGCACCGCGGCGCGTCCGGAGGCGCCGGACTGGAGCTGCACCTCGACCTCGACGGTGGGGTTGCCGCGGCTGTCGAGCACCTGGCGGGCGTGTACCTGCGTGATCTCACTCACGGGCGCGGGATTCCTCCTGTTCGATGCGTTCTCTGAAGCGGTCGGCGGCGGACCGTAGCGCGAGCTCGGGGTCGACCTTCTTCTCGCGTGCCAGGGCAACCGCCGCGAAGAGCAGGTCGCCCACCGAGTCGAAGTCGTCGGCCTCGAGGTGGTCGCTCACCGGATCGGCCGGCACGGAAACCCCTGCGCTCGACGCGCGCCGCAGCAGCTTGCGCGCGTACAGCGGCCCGGGGAGGTTCTCCGGCACCTCGCCGAAGATGCCGGGCTCGCGCCCCTCCTCGCCCTGCTTGATCTGGTCCCAGTTCTTCAGCACCTCGCCGGCGGTGTCGGCGGAGACGTCGCCGAACACGTGCGGGTGGCGACGGATCAGCTTCTGACGGCAGTGCTCGGCCACCGCGGCGAGGTCGCCCGCGCCGCGCTCCTCGAGCAGGAGCGAGAGGAACACGACCTGGAAGAGCACGTCGCCGAGCTCGTCGAGGAGCTTGCGGTCGTCGCCGCGCTGCGCCGCGTCGGCCAGCTCGTAGGCCTCCTCGACCGTGTGCGGGACGATCGAGCGCTCGTCCTGCTCGCGGTCCCACGGGCACTCGACGCGGAGCCGCCGGCTGATCTCGTCGAGCCGCGCGAGCGCGCGACCCGACTCCTCCGGCACGCTCATCGCGGCGCTACGGCGTCGGCTGCGGCGCGGGCGCCGGCTGCGGCGCTCCGCCCTGCGGCGGCGCGCCCTGCGCGGGCGGCGAGCCGCCCTGCGGCGCCTGCGGGGGCGCGCCGGGCGGGACCTGCTGCGGCTGCGTCGTGCCGCCGGTGTTCGGTGCTCCGCCGTTCAGCGGCTGCGTGGCGGTCTTGGGCTTCGGCGCGTTCTTGCACTGCTGGACGACGTAGCCCTTCGCGCAGTTGGTCTTGCTCTTGTAGGTCTTCTGGAAGTTCTGGACGAAGTCGTTCAGCGCCTTCTGCTGGTTCTGCGACTGAAGCAGGTTCCTGATCGTCTCCTTGACCTGGGCGAGCGTCTGCTGCTTGGCCGGCTTCACCTTCGTGACCTTGAAGACGTAGTAGCCGAACTGCGTCTTGACCGGGCCCTGCACCTTGCCGACCGGCGCGCTGAAGATGGCGGTGTCGAAGCCCTTCTCCTGCTGGCCCTTCGTCACGTTCGGCAGCTTCCCGCCCTGCGCCTTGGAGGCGTCGTCGGTCGAGAACTGCTTGGCCACCTTCTTCCACGGCTGGCCCGACTTCACGGCCTGGAGCGCCGCCTGCGCCTTGGCCTTCTTCGGGTTCAGGATCACGAGGAGGTCGCGCGTCTCGGGCTGCGCGAAGCGGCTCTTGTTCTTGTTGTAGTAGGCGCTGATCTGGGCGTCGGTGACCTTGCCCTTGTCCTTGATGATCGCCTGCTGAAGCTTGTTGGTGAGGACCGAGAGGCGCACGCGGTAGAGGAGGTCGGCCTCGCTCTGGCCGGAGCTGGCCAGGAACTTCTGGTAGTCCGCCTCCTTCGGGAACGACTGCTTCTTCTGCTGCTGGAAGGTCGTCTGGACTTCCTTGTCGGTCGCGCTGATGTTGCGGCTCTTCGCCTCCTGGGTCAGCCACTGCGCCGAGATCAGGAACTGCATCGTCTGGTCGCGGAGCCCGTCGTACTCCTGCTTGCACTGTGCCTTGAGATCGGACGGCTTGGGCTGCGGCGTGCCCTTCGGCACCTTCTGCTTCGCCTTGGCCGCGACGCACTGCGTGAAGTTCGGCGGATCGGGGGCCACGACGTCCTGCGGCTTCTGCCCGGTGGTCTGCGCCTGCTGCTTGGCGGCGGCCGTCAGCCAGTGGTTGAACTCCGTCTTGGTGATGGCGGTGTCGCCGACCTTGGCGACCGCGTTCGAGGGCACGGAATCACCGCCACAACCGGCGATGACGACGGCCGCGAGGACGGCAACAGGAGCTAGGCGAAGGGTCTTGAGCATGGCGAAGAGGCTGGTGGCGGGTCCTAAACGGAGCCTGAGCGAAGATCCCCCTGGCTCAGGCGGCGCACCACTCTAGCGAACGTCCTCGCGCGGTTCGGTCGCTACCTCGAGGATCGCCTCGGCGGCGCGGACGAGCGCGGGGAAGCGCTCGGCCGGCTCGTCCGGGACACGCACGGCCACCGTGCTGCGGCCGGACTCGTACATCGCCTCGGGGATCCGCTCGCGCAGCGCCTTGGCCGCGGTCGAGTCGAGCTCGATCGGCGAGACCCGCAGCCGGCCGCCGCTGAAGCCCACCGCCTTGGCGCCGGCGCGCCCCAGCTTGATCCGCGCGTCCTGGAGCTTGATCAGGTTCTCGAGCGGCTCCGGCACCGGCCCGAAGCGGTCCTCGAGCTCCTCGCGCAGCATGATCAGGCTCGCGATCTCGCGCGCGCCGCTCACGCGCCGGTGGATCTCGATCTTCGCCGCCTCGTACGGGACGTAGTCCCCCGGCACGTATGCGTCGACCGGCACGTCGATCCGGACCGGGTCCGGAGACTCGTCGGCGCTCGTGCCGGACAGCGCCGCGACTGCCTCGTCGAGCATCCCCACGTACAGCTCGAAGCCGATTGCCGCCACGTGGCCCGACTGGTCGTCGCCGAGGAGGTTGCCGGCGCCGCGGATCTCGAGGTCGCGCATCGCGATCTTGAAGCCCGAGCCCAGCTCGGTGTAGTCCGAGAGCGTCGCCAGGCGCTGCCCGGCGTCCTCGGTCAACGCCGCGCTCGATGGATAGAAGAGGTACGCGTACGCCCGCTCGCGGCTGCGGCCCACGCGCCCGCGGATCTGGTAGAGCTGGGCCAGCCCGAGCATGTCCGCTCGCTCCACGATCAGCGTGTTCGCGGTCGAGATGTCGAGCCCGGCCTCGACGATGGTGGTGCACACAAGCACGTCGGTGTCGCCGCGCACGAAGTCCATCATCACCTCCTCGAGCGCCTTCTCCCCCATCTGCCCGTGCGCGACCGATACGCGCGCCCTCGGGACGACGGCGCGAATGCGCTCAGCGGTCTCGTCGATCGTGTCGACGCGGTTGTGCAGGAAGAACGCCTGGCCGCCGCGCGCAAGCTCCCTCTCGATCGACTGCTTGACGAGCTCCTCGTCGTACTCGCCCACGTAGGTGCGCACCGGGCGGCGACCCTCCGGCGGCGTCTCGATCACGCTGATGTCGCGCAGGCCCGCCAGCGACATCTGGAGCGTGCGCGGGATCGGCGTGGCGCTGAGCGACAGGACATCCACGCGCAGCCTGAGCTGCCTGAGCAGCTCCTTCTGCTTGACGCCGAAGCGCTGCTCCTCGTCGACGATCAGCAGGCCGAGGTCCTTCGGGCGCACGTCGCGGGAGAGGAGGCGATGGGTGCCGATCAGGATGTCGACCCTGCCCTCCTGGAAGTCCTTGATCGAGGCGTTCACGTCCTTGGCGGAGCGGAAGCGCGATGCCATGTCGATGCGGAACGGGTAGTCGCGCAGGCGCTCGGCGAACGTGCCGTGGTGCTGCTGGGCGAGGATGGTCGTGGGCACGAGGAACATCACCTGGCGCCCGTCGGCGGCCGCCTTGAACGCGGCGCGCAGCGCAACCTCGGTCTTCCCGTAGCCGACGTCGCCGCAGATGAGGCGGTCCATCGGCCGCGCCTCCTCCATGTCGGCCTTGACCTGCTCGATCGCGTCGAGCTGGTCGGGCGTCTCGGTGTAGGGGAACTTCTGCTCGAACTCGAGCTGCCACTCGCCGTCGACCGGGAACGCGTGTCCGGCGCGCCGCTTGCGCTCGGCGTAGAGGTTGATCAGCTCGCCCGCCAGCGCCTCGGCCGCCTTGCGCGCGCGCAGCTTCTGCTGCTCCCACTGCTTGCCGCCCAGCTTGGACAGCGGCGGGTCGCCGGCATCGGCGCCCACGTAGCGCGAGATCTTGTAGAGCTGGTCGCTCGGCACGAAGACGCGGTCGCCGTCCCTGTACTCGAGCTCGAGATAGTCGCGCGTCACCCCGCCCACGGTCTTCGTCTCGAAGCCGGTGAACAGGGCGATGCCGTGGTCCTCGTGCACGACCGCGCTGCCGGCGCGCAGGTCGGTGAAGCTGACCATGGCGCCGCGGCCGGTGGCCGGGCCGGCCGGGCGCTCGGAGCGACGGCGCCTGAGCAGCCGGTGCTCGGGCAGGATCGCCAGCTTCAGCCCCGGGGCCAGGAAGCCCTCGCGCAGGTTGGCCGTGGCGAACGTGACCCCCGGCTCGTGAGGCGCCGGCTGGCCGTTCAGGAACTGCGCGCGCAGGCGGGCCATGTTGTACGCCGCGCGCTCGCCCTCGCCCTTGCGCGCCCACGCCACCACGGTGCGGTACCCGGAGCGCACGAGCTTCTCGAGCTCGGGCTCGGCCTCGCGCAGCGAGCGCGCGCTGGTGTCGGCGCCCTGCGCGCGAAACTCGTGCGGCTGGTCCTGCGAGATGCTCGACAGGCTGAGCGCGGTGCGCGGCTCGAGACTCGCCCTCAGGTCGTCGGGGCTGAGGTAGAGGTGGTGGGCGTCGGCGTCGTGGAAGCTGGTCGTGACCTCCTGCCAGTAGTCGGCGAGCGACGGCTCGACCTCCTCCTCCTGCGCGATCGCCACGAGCGCGTTCTCGGGCACCAGCGACATGAAGTCGCAGAAGCGGTCGACGGGCAGCACCTCCGCGATGTCCGGCCGCTGCTCGGCATCGGTCTCGAGCGCCGCGATCTCGGCCATCTCGCGATGCTCCGGACCGATCTCCGCCGCGGGCGCGATCTCGATCCGGTCGGCCTCCTCGAGCGAGCGCTGCGTGAAGGTGGAGAAGAAGGTGAGCCGCTCGACCTCGATGTCGAAGAGCTCACATCTGACGGCGCGCTCCTCGGTCGCGGGGTAGACGTCGAGGATGTCGCCGCGGATGGCGAACTGGCCGCGGTCGTCGACCTGGTCGACGCGCTCGTAGCCGGCCGCCACGAGCTGGTTCGCCGTCTCCTCGAGGTCGAGCACGCCGCCCTTCTCGATCGTGAAGCCGTGCGGCCGCAGCTCCGGATCGGGCACCTTCTCCGCGAGCGCGGCGGCGCTGGCCACCACGACGGCCGCGCCCTCCGGCCCGGGCTCGGCCGCGAGCGAGTCGAGCGCGGCCACGCGCAGGCCCACGAGATGTGGCGGCGGCGCGAGCTGCGACTCGTAGCGCACGCCGCGAGCCGGGTAGAGGCGGACGGTGCGGGGCCGGAGGAACGCGCGAAGGTCCGCGGCGAGATCGCGCGCGGCGCGATCGTCGCCGGTCACGATGAGCGCTGGGCGGTCGCGGTGGTCGTCCACCAGCGCGGCGGTCAGGTACGGGCGCAGCGACCGCGAGACGAAGGCGCGCTCCGGGCCCTTGCCGCCGTTAACGGCAGCGTTCGAGAGCGCGTTGAAAGCGCTGTCGTCGTGGGCGTATACGAGGAGCTCTCTTAGGGCCATGGCCACGCGTAAAGGCCACCCGGGAGGTCCCGCGCAGCACCATGGTCAAGTCTAGGAAGCGGGTGCGCGCGACCACGCATCACGGCCGCGGCGCCGACCCAGTACTCCGCACGGCCCCAGACGCGTCGGGAGCGGCGACCGGAGTCGCCGCTCCCGCAGACGTCAGAAGCGCCGTCTCAATGGACTACGACAGTGGCATGCATGAACGGGTGGATCAGGCAGTAGAACTGGTAGGTCCCGGCTGCGCTGAACTTGACCGAGTTGGACGACTTGAACGGCGTCGCGTTCGAGCTGTCCAGCGGGCCCGAGTTCCAGAAGCCGTTGCCGTGATAGGTCGGCGTCAGGTTCGCGGGCGCGCCCGGAGGGTCGCTCGCGTACGCCCCGCGCGGATCGACGGTCGGCGTGCCGCCCTGGAACGACGCCGAGATCGGCCCCATGTAGCCGTTCGGCTGGCTCGGGTCGTCCGGGCCCGTCGACGCCGTGTGCGTCTCGAACGACCCCGGGGTCATCCGGAAGTTCAGCGTCGTGCCCACCGGCACCGTGACCGTCTGCGGGAAGAAGCCGTAGTACTCGACGCCGCCAGGGCCGGCGGAACCGACGTCGACCGTGCTGGCCGGAACCTTCGTGCTCGCCAGGTTCTTGGCCGTTTTCAGGTCGCGCGCGATCTGCTTCTTGACCGTCCTGGCTTCCTGCTTCTTGCTCGGCGTCGAATGGCGCTTCGAGACGACCTTGACCGTGCCCTTCATCCCGGGGTGGACGGGGCAGTAGTAAGTGAAGGTGCCCGTCTTCGGGAACTTCACCGTCAGCGGCTTCGGCTTGCCGGTCGGCGACGGGAAGCCGCTGAGCACTTCCTTCGAGCCGTTGTAGGTGAACTTCTTGCCGAAGTTCGACGAGAGCAGGAGCGGGTTGAAGGCGACCTGGCTCTGCCCGTTGAACCAGAACGGAGCGCCGGCCGCGTCGTTGACGCCGCCAATCGGCTGGCCGTTCGGGAGCGCGAGCTGCTGTGCCGACGAGCCGCGCTTCGGGAAGTCCACGACGTGGAACCCGGCCTCGAGGAACCTCAAGGAGTCGCCGGCGTGGATAGTGATCCCGTGGGGGAAGAAGTCGTTGACGTCCGAGCTGTACTTCTTCTCGAACGTGCCCGAGTTCGGCTCGCCCATCGTCACGACCTTGGTCGCAGCGTGGGCTGCAGCAGGGACGACCAGCGCTAGAGCGCCGGCCGCCACCAGCGCCGCTGACCTCATGCGTGATCTCAAGGGGCGTTCCTTTCCTGGGAGCTGTTCCGCGAGGGGGCACGCTAATTCGCGACACGGAGCTACCGCAAGGGGGTAGGCCCTTTCGTGAAAAGATTCAAATATTGATCCCCCCTGATGGGACGTCAGCGGTCGGGGTCGACCAGCCGCTCCGTCGCCTCGGCCGCGCGCTCGACCAGGGCCCGCACCTCGTCCGCCGGCTCCGCGAAGGGCCCGAGCACGTAGCCCGCGACGATGTCCGGATCGGTCGAGTCGGGCCGGCCGACGCCGACGCGCACGCGCTGGAAGTCGGCGCCGCCCAGCTCGCGCTTCAGCGACTTCAGCCCGTTGTGGCCCGCGAGGCCGCCGCCGAGGCGCGTCTTCACCTCGCCGAACGGCAGGTCGATCTCGTCATGGATCACGACGATCCGGTCGAGGTCGACGCCGAGCGCGCCGCGCGCGGGGCCGGCCGAGCGGCCGGCGTCGTTCATGAAGGTCTGCGGCAGCAGGACGCCGACGCGGGGACCGCCGGGCATCGTGCGGCCGTCGGTGAACAGGCCGGCGAACTTCTTCTTCGCGCGCGGGAGCTCCCAGCGCTGCGCGAGCAGGTTCGCCACCTCGAAGCCGGCGTTGTGGCGCGTGCGGGCGTAGCGGTCGCCCGGGTTGCCCAGCCCGACTATCAGCCAGTCGACCCGGCCGGTGGCCGGCTCGCGGCGGAACAGGCTCAGGAGCCCTCGGGCTCCTCGCCACCAGGGCCGGCGCCGGACGAGGCCTCGTCGCCGGTCGCGCCCTCGGCCGCGGCGGCGTCCTCGTCGGAGGCCGCGGCCTCGCCGTCGGCGACCAGGCCGGTCTCCTCCTCGATCTCGGGCTCCTCGGGCACGTCCGTGGGGATCGTGATCGTGGCGATCACCGTCTCCGCGGGATCGTCGAGGAAGGTCACGCCCTCGGGCGCGGGAACGTCTGCCAGCGTGAGGGTCGCGGCGGCCTCGAGGCCCGAGACGTCCACGTCCACCTGCTCGGGGATGTCGCCCGGCAGGGCCTCGATGTTGAGCTCGCGCGTGACCTGCTCGAGCACGCCGCCCTCCTTGACCCCCGGCGCGTCCTCGGCGCCGTGGACCTCGATGCGGACGGTGGTGGCGATGGCCTCGTTGAGGTTCACGCGCAGCATGTCGATGTGCATCAGGTCGCTGCGCACGGGGTGGAGCTGCTGGTCCTTGACGATCACGGGGATCGCCTTGCCGTCGAGCTTCAGGTCGAAGACGGCCGCTCCGGAGTGCAGCAGGCGCTCGATCGAGTGGGCGTCCGCCCGGAAGGCGCGGCAGTCCTCGCCGCCGCCGTAGACGACGCCCGGAACGAAGCCCGCGCGGCGCAGGCGGCGCGTGGCGCGCGAGCCTTCGACTTCGCGCGGCTCGACATCGAGAGTTGGTCGGGTTCCCTGAGCCATGACGGTGCCGCAGTGTAGCGACGGGCTCATGTACAACAGGGACGAGATGGCGCGCAAGGACGACTCGATCCCGTCCGGCCGGATCGGCCGCACAGCGAAGGTCGGCCAGGCGCTCGGCAGCTCCGGCGCGCGCTACGCCGGCACTCGGGCGCGCAACGTCGCGCGGTCGAAGGACGCGGGCGCCGCCGAGATCGACAAGCGCCACATGGAGACGGCCGAGAAGATGGTCGACGCGCTCGGCCAGCTCAAGGGCGCGGCGATGAAGATCGGCCAGCTCGCCTCGTTCATCGACACGGAGTTCCTGCCGCCGGAGTACCGCGAGCTCTACCAGGAGAAGCTCGCGAGCCTGCGCGACACGGCGCCGCCGATGCCGTGGAAGAAGGTGCGCCAGGTGCTCGAGGAGGAGTGGGAGGAGCCGCCCGAGGAGCTGTTCGAGGACTTCGAGCACGACGCGGCCGCGGCCGCCTCGATCGGCCAGGTGCACCGCGCGACCCTGCCCGACGGCCGCAAGGTGGCGGTGAAGATCCAGTACCCGGGCGTCGCGAAGGCGCTGCGCGCCGACATGCAGAACGCCGGGATGATCATGCGGCTGGCGAAGGCGCTGGCGCCGGGGCTCGACGCGAAGGCCGCCGCCGAGGAGCTGAAGACGCGCGTGCTCGAGGAGCTCGACTACGAGTACGAGGCGCAGAACCAGCGCACGTTTGCACGCGCGTACCGCGGCCATCCGTTCATCTACGTGCCGGACGTGGTCACGAGGTTGTCGCGCACGCGCGTTCTGGTGTCGGAGTGGGTCGAGGGGATGGGGTTCGAGGAGGTCAAGGCGCTGCCGCAGTCCGAACGCGACCGCTTCGGCGAGATCGTCTACCGCTTCTGCTTCGGCTCGATCTACCACCTGCGCCACTTCAACGCCGACGCGCACCCGGGCAACTACGTGTGGATGGAGGACGGCCGGATCGCGTTCCTCGACTTCGGCATGACGAAGCAGCTCGACCATGACCAGATCGAGCTCGAGATCGTGGCCGTGCGCGCCGTGCTCGACGACGACCCGGAGAAGCTTCGCGGGGCGCTCGCCGACCTCGGCTTCCTGGCGAAGCCGAAGCGAGTGGACGCCGAGCGCCTGATGCAGCACGTTCGCGCCGTGGGGGGCTGGTATCTCGAGGACAGAGATGTGAGGATCGATTCCGACTACGTGATGAACGTGATGACCGCCGTGACCGACCCGCGCTCCGAGTTCTACGCGCTGATGCGTCGTGAGAACCTGCCGGCGAACGAGCTGATGGGACGGCGGATGGAGTTCGGCGTGCTCGCCGTCCTCGGTCAGCTCGAGGCCGAGCGCAACTGGATGCGGATCGGCAGCGAGTGGTGGTTCGACGAGGAGCCGGCCACCGAGCTCGGCCAGGAGGAACGCGACTACTTCGCCTCCCGCGGCGAGCGCCGCTCGGCACGCTTCTCCGCCCGGGGCACGTGATGGACTTCGCTCACGCCTCGATCGACGAGCTGTTCACCCTCGCGCGCGCGTCCGAGGAGCCCGACGCGTACTGGGCCTGCGTGACCGAGCTTCAGGAGCGCGGCGGCGAGCGGGCGTTCGAGCTCGCGGGCGTGCTCTGCGACAGCATCGTGGCGGGCGAGCGCTGCCTCGGCGCCGACGTGCTCGGCCGGCTCGACGGCTTCGCGGCCGAGAGCCGCCCGGTCGTGCGCGAACTGCTGACGGGCGATGACCAGCCCGCCGTGCTCGCCGCCGCCGCCGCGGCCGCCGGCTTCCTGCACGACGAGCAGGCGAAGGAACGGCTCGAGGCGCTCGTCGAGCACGCGGAGGTCGGCGTGCGCTTCGCGGCGCTGCACGCGCTGGTGCGGCTCGACGCGGCGGACGGCGCGCCCGCCGACGCTCAGAACAGCTGATTCTCTCCCGCGAAGATCTCCGAGACCGAGTCGTCGGTGAAGATCCGGCGGACGGTGTCGGTGAGGATGTCGGCGCAGGTGAGCTGGCGGATCAGGTCCGGCGCGCCTGACCTCAGCGGCACCGTGTCGGTGACCACGATGCCCGACAGCGGCGACGCCGCCAGCGTCTGGTACGCGTTGCCCGAGAAGATGCCGTGCGTGGCCACCGCGTACACCTCGCGTGCGCCCTCGTCGAGCACGGTCTGCGCGGCCGCTGCGAGCGTGCCGCCGGTGTCGATGATGTCGTCGACGATCACGGCTCGCTTGCCGGCCACCTCGCCGATCACGTAGCCGATCTCCGCCACCTGCTGCGCCGGGCGCTCCTTCTCGAGCAGCGCGTACGGCGCGCCGACCTTCTGCGCGAACTTGCGCGTGAGCTTCACGCGGCCGGCGTCCGGCGAGATGATCACGAGGTCGTCGGCGGGCCCGAGTTGGTCGCTGACGTACTGGCTGAGGATCGGCATCGCCGTCATGTGGTCGACGGTCTTCGAGAAGAAGCCCTGCATCTGGCCGGCGTGCAGGTCCATCGTCACCAGGCGGTCGATTCCCGCGGTTTCCAGCATCTTCGCCACAAGTCGCGCCGTGATCGGCTCGCGCGGCGCGGACTTCTTGTCCTGGCGCGAGTAGCCGTACCAGGGCGTCACGGCGATCACGCGATGAGCCGATGCGCCCACCGCCGCGTCGATCATCACGAGCAGTTCCATGAGAGCGTCGTTGACGTTGATGCCCTCGGGCGGGTTGCCCGCGATCGAGTTGACGATGAAGAGGTCGGCGCCGCGAATCGAGTCGCGGTAGCGGCAGTAGACCTCGCCGTCGGTGAAGGTCTTCAGCCCGGGGTCGCTGAGCTCGACGCCGAGCTTGGTCGCGATCCGCATCCCGAGTTCGCGGCTCGCGCGCCCGGCCGTCACCATCAGGCGCTTGTCGTATTCGGCGCCGATGCTCGTCGGGCTCATGCGGGTCTCGACGTCCAGCGAGGTCATTGCTCCTACTCCTGGTCTATGCGCTCTCGGTAGCCCTCGATGTTCTTCTGCCGGGCCCGCGCCACGCCGAGGGCCCCGTCCGGGACGTCCTCCGTGATGACCGAGCCAGCGCCAGTGTACGCCGAGTCCCCGACGCTAACTGGGGCGACGAACGAGTTGTGAACGCCGGTCCGCGCGTCCTTGCCGATCCGCGTTCGGTTCTTGGCGCCACGGTGGTAGTTCGCGGTGATCGCTCCGCCGCCGACGTTGGCCTTCTCCCCCACGTCGGCGTCCCCGATGTAGGACAGATGGGGGATCTTCGCCCCCGCGCCCACCACCGACTTCTTGACCTCGACGAAGGTGCCGATCTTCGCGCCCTCCCGCACGTCGGCCTCGGGGCGCAGGTAGGCGAACGGGCCGATCGTGGCGCCGTCCGCGACGCGGCAGTCCTGGAGCACCGAGTGCAGGAGCGTCACGCCGTCGCCCAGCTCGGCGTCGGTGATCGTGGTGTTCGGCCCGACGCCGCAGCGCGCGCCGATCTTCGTCTGCCCCCGCAAGGTCACGCCCGCGCCGACGGTCGAGTCCTCGCCGATCTCCACCGTCGCGTGGATGTCGACGGACTCGGGCGCCGTGAACGTGACACCCGCGCGTGCGAGCCGCGCGAGCACTCGCCACTGCGCGTGGCGGGTGACCTCCATCAGGTCCGCGCGCGTGTTCACGCCCATCGCGCCGAGCGTGTCGCTCGTCCTGTAGGCGGCCACCGTCAGCCCGCGCTCGCGCAGGATCGGGAAGACGCCGGTGAGGTAGCGCTCGCCGTCGGTCTCACCGACCTCGTCGAGCGCCTTCACCAGCTGCGGGCCGTCGAAGGCGTAGGTGCCGATGTTGATCTCGCGGATCGCGAGGACCTCGTCGGCCACGCCCTCTGTGCTCTTGGTCTCGACGATCTCCTTGACGCTGCCGTCGGGGTCGCGCACGATCCGCCCGTATGCCGTGGGGTCGAGCTCGTCGGTGGTCAGGAGGGTCGAGGCCGCTTGCTCCGCGCGGTGCTTCTCCACGAGTCCCTGCACGACCTTGGCGGAGACGAGCGGCACGTCGCCCGACAGCACCACGACCGTCTCGCTCTGCTCGAGCGCCTCGCGCGCCGCGAGCACCGCCGATCCGGTCCCCTCGCCCTCGGTCTGCGGCGCGCTCTCGACGCCCTCGGGCAGGTGCTCGGCGACGCCATCGCCGGGGCGCGTGACGCACACGACACGATCCGCGCCGGCGGCACGCGCGGCGGCGATCACCCAATGGACCATGGGGACGCCGCAGACCGGGTGGAGCACCTTCGGCAGCTCCGACCTCATGCGCGTCCCCTGGCCCGCGGCCATGATGAGCGCGGTGAGGGGCGGGGCCATAGGGAGCGCAGGGTAGCGGTGGGCTTGGAGAGCGGGCTCGACGCTCAGCCATGCTCGGCGCCGCGTCGCATCCACTTGCGGATCGCGTTGTCCGACACGCCGTAGCGCCGCGCAGTCTCGACGAACCCGAATTTCGAGATCTCCGCCGCGAGTTGCGCGCGCGACGGCCTCGCCACCTGTCTCGTATGTGGACGCGGTCGACTATTGGAGCACGAGCGCGAACAGAATTTCTGCGCGGGTTCGCGCGCGCGGAAAGTCTCACCACACCAGGCGCAGACACGCACCGCCTGCGACGGAGGATTCCTGCCGCAGTGGGTATCGAGGGTCGCTGCGCAGTTCGGACAGACGATGCGGAGGTTCTCGAGGCGGTGGTCGTCAGCGACACCGTTGATGTGATCGAGGACGAGCGACATCTCGCGCCCGCGCCATGTGCTGCCCTGACCGCAGAGCTCGCAGGTCGGCAGCTTCAAGCCGGCCTTGTAGAGGCGTTCCTTCAGGTGCCCGCGGCTGTACGACGAGCGCTCGACGAGAACCTCGTCCAACGGTGTTGCTCTGCGCCGGCTTGCCGCTCGCCGTCCGGCATTCGGGTCGAAATGATCTGTCGATATCTCCCAGCGTTCAACGTGCCGGCGGAGCGTGCGGTGATTCCCACCGGCGTCTCGCAGTCCAAGCCGGCGGAGTGTCTCGCTGTAGGAACGCGAGTTCGCAACCGCCTCCGCCGCTTGGGCGCTCGTATATGCAGGTCCTCTCACGAACGTATGTTCGCATCCAGACCGGACGCCTAACCGCGATTGGGGAGCCAGGACTCGAACCCGGACCTAGGCATCCAAAGTGCCTCGTGCTCACCGGTTACACCACTCCCCAACGGCGGTGGCGAAATTACCACCGCACCAAGCCGCCGTTTACTAGCGGACGAGCTGCAGCTCCACGCGCGCCTCGTTCCCGTCGCCCTCGCCGAGCGTGAGGATCTCCAGGGTGCAGCCGCAGTCACAGGCCAGCGCCTCGAGCTCCTCCAGGGAGCCCCAGGCCTCGAACGCCTCGGCGCAGTCGCCGTCGGAGCAGATCAGCATCGCGTGGAACATGCGCGCAAGGGTGGGCGCGCGGTCGGACGCTACGGGCGATCCGGTTCCTCGCGTGGAACGCGGCCGGCTTCGGTGCCCGGCTCGGCGCCCGGTCCGCGCGGCGCCGCTATGCCCAGGACGCGCATCGCCTTGAGGCCGAGGCCGAGGCGCTCGCGGCCGTCGGTCGAGCCGACGTCCAGGCCGGTGAGCTCGCGCACGCGCTCGAGCCGGTAGCGGATCGTGTGGCGGTGGGTGAAGAGCGTGCCGGCGGTCCTCGCGACGTTGCCGTCGGCGTCCAGGAACGACTCGAGCGTCTTCACCAGCTCCGTGTCGTACTGCTCGTCGTAGGCCACGAGCGGCGCGACGGTCTCATCGTGGAAGCGGCGCAGTTCGGCGGGGTCCTCGCTCATGGCGGGGAGCAGCAGCCGGTACGCGCCCGTGTCCTCGAACGAGAGCAGCTGCGTGCCCTGCGCCTCGGCGACGTTGGCGGCGAGCATCGCCTCGGAGCCGGCCCGGTGGATGTCCGCGGGATTGCGGGCCGGGCGGCTCAGCGCGACCGCGATCGAGTACGACGCGAGGTTGGCCTCGAGCTCGCGGCGCACGGCCTCGGCCACGCGCCCGGCGACTGCCGCGTCGTCGCCGGGAACGATCACGAGCATCTCGCCGTCGTGGTTGCCCGGCCGGCCGGTGAGCTCCACGGCGGCGGCCAGCGAGCGGGTCGAGACGCCGCGGGCGCCGCGATCGACGATCGACAGCACGCGCGCGCGCCAGTCGCCCTCCTCGGGTGCGTGCGGGTGCGCGCGAGCGACGATCACGCTCGCGCCGCCCTCCAGGTCGACCCCCATCTCCTTGCCGCGCGCGACGATGTTCTCGATGTCGCTGACCTTGCGGTCGAGCAGGTCGTGCAGGAACCCGGCGACAGCCGCCTCACTCGCGCGCTCCGGCGCGCGCGCACGCTCGACCTCGAGCGCGAGCAGCGTGGCAAGCCAGCGGACGAGCGCCGGCGGCGGCGGCTCGGCACGCGCGCGATGGCGCATCTCGCCCACCACCTCGCCGCCCGCGCGCAGCTCCGTCACCTCGCCGGAGGTGAGGACGGCGCGTTCGTCAGCGGGGGACGCCGCGGCCACGGCGAGGACGCTCCCGGACGCGTCCACCACAACCACGCTCGATTCGAGAGCGCGCGCGATCGAGCGCGCGACCTCGGGCAGGCCCGCGCCGGCCTCGACGGCGGCGGTGACCTGGCCTACTGCTTCGAGAAAAGCGCTCGCGACCGGAGCGCCGGCGGGCTGGGCTTCCACGTCACGCCCACTGGTCGTAGGTCCAGACCAGCGCGGCGCCGATGCCGACGCCGATCCCCACCAGCGTGACCAGGATGAACAGGCTCATGAACGCCGCGCCGATCCGCTCCCACCAGCGCCCGTAGGAGGTCCACGCCGGGATCGCGATCAGGCTCACGTACGCGACGAGCGTCAGCAGGCCCCCGGCGCCGAGGGCGATCTCAGTTACCGACAGTTGAGACAGATTCATGAGCTGTGGGTGGCTCGTCCGGTCGCGGCGGATCCCCATTGTTGCGGATGTAGCCGACGATCAGCCCGGCCGCACCGACGATGCCGAAGATAGCGGCGCCGAGGCCCCAGCCGCCGGCCACGTCGGAGCCCCAGTGCACCTGGAGGTACACGCGCGACGCACCGATCACCGCCGCCACGACGGTGGCCGCGAGCACCAGGCTCGCGCGGCTGGCCAGCCCCGGCAGCACGCGCGCCACGATCACAGCCATTGCCACGTAGACCGTCGAATAGGCCGCATGGCCGCTCGGATAGGAGGCGCCGTGCCAGCCGGTCAGCGGGTGCGGCGGGCGCGGGCGGTCGAGCGCGCCCTTCGTGATGTAGACGGCGGCGTACAGCGCGATCACCGAGAACACGAGAACCGCGAGCTCGATCGGCCGGCGCCGGATCGCGAGCGCGACCACGAGCGCCAGCGCCACGAACGTGACCACGGGCAGCGACCCGAACGCGGTCACCACCTTCGCCACGCTCACGAGGCCGCCGGCGCGGACGTCGTGCGCCGCGTCGAACAGGCGGCTGTCGAGCGACGTCGGACCGAGATCGCCGTGGACGGTCACGGCATAGACGACGAAGACGTACGCGCCCACGCCCGCCACGGCAAGCGCCGTGGTCAACTCGAGCCCGAGGTCGCCGGGGGTGATCCGGTCGCGCACGAAGCGGATCTCCGGCCACACGACCCGCCAGACCGGCTGCAACACGCCGCGCCAGAGCGCGAGCGCGAGCGCCGCGAGCGGGCGCAGCAGCGGCCGGCGCGACTGCCGCTCGACCCAGGCGATGAAGCGCGCGCGCTTCTCGTCGTCGCGCAGCTCGCGGTAGGCCCAGATCGAACCGACAACGATCGCCACGAGCACCCCGAAGACGAGCGTCGCACGCCCCGCGATCGCCGCCACCTTGTGGAACGACCGGTAGAAGAAGAAGCCGAGCAGCAGGTACAGGGTGGCCCACAGCCCGGTGCCGATCACGCTGTAGGGAATGAAGCGCCCGTAGCGCATCCCCGACGAGCCGGCGATGAACGGGGCGACCGCGCGCACGAGCCCGATGAAGCGGCCGATCAGGATCGTCTTGCCGCCGTGGCGCGCGAAGTAGTCCTCGACCTGCTCGAGCCGCTCGTGGGTGATCTTCACGCGCGGACCGTGCTTCATCAGAAAGCTTCGGCCGAGCCGGCGGCCGACGAAGAAGCTCGTCGAGTCGCCGAGGATGCAGCAGAGCCAGGTGAGCCCGATCAGCGGCAGGATCTCGATCGTGCCCTGGCCTGCGATAACGCCGCCGACGATCACCGTGAACTCGCCGGGCGCGATCAGCCCTACGAATGCCCCGGTCTCGAGGAACGCCATCACGCCGACCAGCGCGTAGGTGCCGCTGCCGAGCGCGTTCGCGATGTTCTCGATGATCTTGTCGGCACTCGGCAGCGCTCCGAGGACGCCGCTGGCGTAGACCCCGAGCGCGACCGCGACGAGCAGGCAGACCACGATCCGCTCGCGGGTCAGTGAGCCGCGACGCCATGCGACGTAGCCGGCGAGCGCGACCGCCACCACCGCGGCGGCGATGTGGGCGGCGCTCACCGGGGCGTGTGGCGAAGCGGGGTCACGAGCGCGTCCGACAATAAAGCCGCCGCCTCCTCCGCCTGCTGGACCGACTCGAAGACGCCGAATGCCGTCGGCCCGCTGCCGGTGATGCGCGCGGCGAGGGCGCCCGCCTCCGCCAGGGCCGCGAGCGTGAGGGCCAGCTCGGGGCGGAGCGAGAGCGCCGCCGCCTCGAGGTCGTTCTCGAGACCGCGCGCGAAGGCGGCGAGCGGCGCCGCGGCCAGGCGGCGGAGGGCGTCGGTGTCGAGGCGCGGGCGCGTGCTCGGAATGCGGTCGGCCTCGGCGTAGACGGCTGCGGTCGAGAGGCCGTCGGCCGCCGGCGCCAGCACGAGCGTCATGTCGGGGAGGTCGATCGGCTCGACCTCCTCTCCCGCTCCGCTCACCAGCGCGTGCCGCGGCTCGACCTGGCTGGGGACGTCGGCGCCGACGCGCGCGCCGAGCGTGCGCAGCGCGTCCGCGCCGAGCGGGCGCCCGGCGATCTGGTTGGCGGCGCGCAGCGCGGCGGCGGCGTCGGCGCTGCCGCCGCCCAGACCCGCCGCGACGGGGATTCGCTTGTCGATCTGCACGCGCAGCGGCGGCAGCTCGGCGCCCGCCTCGGCGCGGAAGGCGTCGAGCGCGTGCGTGACGAGGTTCGGGCCGTCCACGCCGCGGCAGTCGACCTCGTCGCGGTCCGCCTCCTCGACCGTCAGCTCGTCGCACAGATCGAGCGAGGCGAACAGCGAGCAGATGTCGTGCAGGCCGTCGGCGCGCCGGGCGCCGACCTGGAGCACGAGGTTGGCCTTGGCGGGCGCTAGCTCGCGGACCACGGCAGCTCGGCGGCGAGGGCGGCGAAGTCCCGCGGGGCGAGGCGCTCGGCGCGCGCGTCGGGCGGATGACCGAGGCGCTCGAGCGCGGCGCGCGCCGCGTCACGGACGCCGTCGGGCGCGTTCGGCGCCAGCGCGAGCGAACCCGGCAGCGCCTTGCGGCGGTGCGCGAACGCGGCGTGGACGAGCGCGGCCACGCGCGGGTCCGGCGGCGGCGAGTGCCGGCGCAGGACGACGAGCGCCGACTCGACGTTCGGGACCGGGTGGAAGACGGTGCGCGGCACGCGCCGCTCGACGCGGACGTGGCACGAGAGCTGCGCGATCGCCGAGCTGGCGCCGTAGGTCTTCGAGCCGGGCGCGGCGGCCAGGCGCTCGGCGACCTCGCGCTGCACCATGCCGACCCAGAGCCGCGCATCCGGCAGCTTCTCGATCGACCTCAGCAGCACGCTCGCCGCGACGCCGTAGGGCAGGTTCGCCACCACCTTCGCGGGAGCGGGTCGCAGGCCGCCGAGGTCGAGCCTGACCGCGTCCGCGACGTGCAGCGTGGCCCGCTCGCCGAATGGCGCGAGCGCGTCCTCGAGCGCCGGCGCGAGCGTGCGGTCGACCTCGACCACGTGCAGGTGCGCGACCCGCTCGGCCAGGTACTCGGACAGCACGCCGAGCCCGCCGCCCACCTCGAGCACGACGTCGTCCGGCGCCAGCTCGGCGAGCCGCCCGATGACGTCGAGGATGTTGTCGTCGATCAGGAAGTTCTGGCCGAGCTCGCGGTTCGGCCGCACCCCGAACTCGCGCATCCGGCGCAGGCTCGCCTGCTTCGGCTGACCGGTCACCATCCGAAGACGCGCGCGGCGTTGCGCTCCACGAGCGCGTCGAGCGCCTCGTACTCGATGCCGCGCAGCTCGGCCACGAAGCGCGCCGTGTGCACGACGTTGGCGGGCTCGTTGCGCTTGCCGCGGACCGGCTGCGGCGCGAGGAACGGCGAGTCGGTCTCGACGAGCAGCAGCTCCTCCGGCACGTCGCGCGCCGCCGCCTGGAGGTCGGTCGACTTCGGGTAGGTCACGTTGCCCGCGAACGAGCAGAACCAGCCGCGCTCGACGCACTCGTCGAGCCGCGCCGGCGCCGAGAAGCAGTGCATGATCACGGTGAGCCCCTCGGCGCGCTCGCGCAGCACGCCGAACGTGTCGTCCTCGGCCGCGCGCGTGTGGATGACGAGCGGCAGGTCGAGCCGCCGCGCCAGGTCGATGTGCGCGAGGAACGCGCGCATCTGGTCCTCGCGCGGCGCGTGGTCGCGGTAGTAGTCGAGGCCGGTCTCGCCGATCGCGCGGACGTTCTCGTTCGCGGCCGCTTGCTCGATCGGCTCGATGTCGGCGTCGGTGAAGCCCGCCGATTCGTTCGGATGCCGGCCGACGATCGCGAACACGTCCTCGTGCGCGCGCGCCGCGGCGAGCGCGCGCTCGATCGAGGGCTCGTCCATCCCGACGGTCGCGAGCCGGGTCACGCCCGCCTCGCGCGCACGCTCGACGACCTCGTCGTCGGGCGGCTCGCAGACGTCGAGGTGGCAGTGGCTGTCGATCACGCCGGAGTGGGCGACTCGATGCGCGGGAACAGCGGCGCGATCTCGCCCACCTCCGCACCGCCGCCGACCGCGCCGAAGCGCGCTGCGTCCAGGCCGAACGAGTCCTGGCCCAGCGCTGCGAGCACCGTGGCCGTCTTGTCCGGCATGAACGGGTGCAGCAGCAGCGACACGACCCGCAGCCCCTCGGCGACCGCGTAGAGGATCGCCGGCACGCGGCCGGCCTGCGCCTCGTCCTTGACGAGCTTCCACGGCTGCTCGTCCTGGAGGTACTGGTTGAGCCGCCGGACGAGCTGCCAGATCGTGTCGAGCGCCGCACTCAGCTCGACCGCGTCGATCTGCGCGCACAGCCGCTCGCGCGCGCTGTCGAAGTCGGCGGCGAGCGGGCTCGACGTGTCGGCCTCCGGGACGACACCGCCGCAGTAGCGGCCGATCATGTTCGCGGTGCGGCTGACGAGGTTGCCGTACTCGTTCGCTAGCTCCGTGTCGTAGCGCGTCTCGAAGCCCTCCGGTGAGACCGAGCCGTCCTGGCCGAAACCGACCTCGCGCAGCAGGTAGTAGCGCAGCGCGTCGACGCCGTAGAGCTCGATGATCCGGAACGGGTCGATCACGTTGCCGAGCGACTTCGACATCTTGTGCTCGCCCATCAGCAGGTAGCCGTGCACGTACACGCGCCGCGGCACCTCGATCCCGGCCGCCATCAGGATCGCGGGCCAGAAGACCGTGTGGAACTTGAGGATGTCCTTGCCGATCAGGTGCACGCTCGCCGGCCAGAAGCGGTCGGTGAGGTCCTCGCCCTCGCGCGCGTAGCTGAGCGCCGTGTAGTAGTTGAGGAGCGCGTCGAACCAGACGTAGAAGACCTGGCTCTCGTCCCACGGGACGGTGACACCCCAGCGCAGCCGCGCGCGCGTCAGCGACACGTCGTTGAGGCCGCCCTTGATGAACGACAGCGCCTCGTTGTAGCGGACCCCGGGACCGACGAAGTCGGGCCGGTCGGCGTAGAGCTGCTCGAGCTGCTCCTGGAAAGCCGACAGCTTGAAGAAGTAGTTGTCCTCCTTCTCGCGCTCGAGCTCGATGAGGTGGATCGGGCACTTGTTGCCGTCGACGAGCTCGGCGTCGGTCTTGAAGTCGGCGCAGCGCGGGCAGTACCAGCCCTCGTAGGTGCCCTCGTAGACGTAGCCGTTGTCGTAGACCTGCTGGAGCACCCGCTGGACCTCCGCCTCGTGCTCCGGGTCGGAGGTGCGGATGAAGAAGTCGTTCGTCGCGTTGAGGATCTCGGTGAGGTCGCGGAAGCGCTGCGCGTTCTTGTCGGCGAGGTCGCGCGGCTCGAGGCCCTGCCGCTCGGCCGCCTGGGCGACCGGCTCGCCGTGCTCGTCGGTGCCAGTGAGGAAGAAGACCTCCTCCCCGCGCTGGCGCATGTGGCGGGCGAGCACGTCGGCCGCGATCGTGGTGTACGCATGGCCGAGATGGGGCTCGGCGTTGACGTAGTAGATCGGCGTCGTGACGTAGTAGGGCATCGCGGATCAAGGCTACTGGCGGGTCCGGCCCCTACGCGCGTGACACGGCCCGGATCAGCGTGGCGAACGTGTGCCGCGCGGTCGGCCGCTGAGAGCGGCCCCGGCGCGGCGCGGCGAGCAGCGCTGCGGCGATCACGAGGCCGGCGCAGGCGGCGAGCCAGCCGGCGTCGATCCCGCCGCCGTCATGGCGGCGGATGGGGTGCGGCTGCGCAGCCGCGGAATGCGTTGCGCCGGCGCGGACCGGCGCTTCGGCAGGGCCGTGACCCGGCAGCGGACTCGGCCGCGGCGAAGAACCGTGCTGAGGATGCGCACCGGGCAGAGCATGCGGCGCCGTGGACGCATGCTGCTGCGGCAGCGCGACGGGATGCGCGGGACGCCCCATCGGGAGCGCCACGTGGGGCTGGCCATGCGCGACGCGGCCGGAGCCATGCGGCACGGGCGCCGGCGCCGGGCTCGGCGCAACGAGCACCGGCGCGTCCGCCGGACCGCTCGGCGCCGGCTCACGGACGGTCACCGGCGCCGGGGCCGGCACTGGCGCGGGCGCGTCCACGGGCCGCAGCGGCGCGAGAAAGTCGAGCGGGTCGAGGTACGCATGGCGGTCACCGGAGTCGCGCACGCCGAAATGCAGGTGCGGCTGCTCGACCGAGCGCGAGCCGGACACGCCGACGGCACCGACCCGCTCACCGCGTTCGACGACGTCGCCGCGCCGAACCGCGAGCTCCGACAGGTGCAGGTACGACAGCTCGTAGCGCCCATCGCCGGTCCGCTCGGAGACGACGAGCCCGGACGAGCCCACGACGCCCGCGAACACGACGCTGCCACCCGACGCGGCCACCACGGACGCGCCCACCGGCGCGCCGATGTCGACACCGCGGTGCTGGCCGGCCGCGTACGGGTCGTCGCCGTTGCGGAACTCCGTCAACACCGGTCCGCGCACCGGCCAGGTCCAGTCGCCCGCAGCGGCACACGGCGCGGCCGCGATCAACAGCGTGGCGAGCAGAGCGGAGATGAGGGCAAGTGATCTCATGCGATCGAAGCTAGGCCGCGGATCGGCCGGTCGCCCCCGCTTTTCACGCTCTCGTGCGGACGGTCACCTTCCCGTCACGCAATGTCACGCTCGCGCAACATTCCTTGCACCACCTGGGGTCGCGCTATTGCGCGAATGCGCACTAGCGGTCATGCTTGGCACGTTCGCACCGGCCACGCGCCGGAGAGAGCGCCGCCCGGGCGCCTGCCGCCGGCTGGGGGGTTCGGCGGGACCTAGGCAAGACGGGCGCGTACGGAAGACGAGGGGCCGCCGAGCAGGCGTCACCCCTCGTCCTCCGTCTGCTGCGCGCGCGACCGCTCGGTGTACGCCCGGTAGACGGCGTTCGCGCTCAGCCCGGTGAGCTCGGCCACGACTGCGGCCGCAGGGCGCGGCCGCGCGCCCGCCTCCACGAGCCGCGCCAGCGCCTCGGCCGCCGCGCGCTCGTCGCCGCCCGCCGCATCCGCGGACGGCCCGATCACGAGCACGACCTCGCCGCGCGGCGGCTCCTCGGCGTACCGCGCGGCAAGCTCGGAGGCGCTCCCGCGCACGACCTCCTCGTGCGCCTTGGTCAACTCGCGCGCGACGGCGACCGGGCGCACCGGATCGACCTCTGCGAGAACCTCGAGCGACGCCGGCACCCGCCGCGGCGACTCGAACGCGACCAGCGTCGGACCGGGCGCCTCGAAGAGCCGCCGCAGGTCGCCGCGCTTGCGCGGAAGGAACCCCGCGAAGCGCCAGGAGTCCGCCGGGAGGGCGGAGGCGACCAGCGCCGCGATCGCCGCCGACGGCCCCGGCAGCACCTCCACCGGCAGCCCCGCCGCGACCGACGCGCGCACGAGCACGTAGCCCGGATCCGAGACGAGCGGCATCCCGGCGTCCGACACCAGAGCCACGACCTCGCCCCCGCGCATCCGCCCGACGAGCTCCGCAGAGCGCCGGTCCTCGTTGTGCTCGTGGTAGGACACGAGCGGCGCCGACACCCCGTAGCGGTCGAGCAGCACGCGCGTATGACGCGTGTCCTCACAGGCGATCACATCCGCCTCGCGCAGCGCCGCCAGCACGCGCAGCGTGATGTCCTCGAGATTCCCGATCGGCGTCGGGCACACGACGAGCCGCCCGCTCAATCCACACCGCCTGCCCGCGCGAACAAAGCCGCACCGATCGCGCCCGCCTCGTCAGCGAGCGCCGCACCCACGATCCGCACCGTCTCGCGAGAAGGCCGCAGCGCCCGCTCGGCCACGACCCGCCGCGCCGGCTCGAGCAGCAGGTCGCCCGAGCGCGAGGCACCGCCGCCGATCACCACGACGTCCGGGTTGAAGGTGTTGACGATCCCCACGAGGCCGGCGCCGAGCCGCCGCCCGATCAGCTCGAGCACACCCTGCGCGTCTGTGTCGCCGCGCAATGCGAGGTCGGTCACCACCTCGCCGGTCACGGGCACACCCTGTGCAAGCGCTCGTCCGAGCGCAGAGGCGGGGTGCTCGCGCGCAACCCGCTCCCCCTCGCGCCCCATCGCCGTCCCCGACGCCATCACCTCCAAACAGCCGCGGTTCGGGCAGTCGCCCTGGCACGGCGGGCCGTCGACGTCGACCGTCACGTGCCCGAGCTCGCCCGCCGCGCCGTCGGCGCCGTGAAAAACCTGTCCGTCGATCACGATCGCCCCGCCGATCCCGGTGCCGAGCGTGAGCATGATGACCACGCGCGCGCCGCGGGCGGCGCCCAGCCGCTGCTCGGCCAGCGCGGCGAGGTTCACGTCGTTGTCGACGAACACCGGCAGCCCGAGCCGCTTGCGCATCAGGTCCCGGAACGGGACGTCGTCGAGCGGCAGGTGCACGCTCGAGATCGATGCTCCGGTGGCCGCGTCCACGAGCGACGGGATGCCGAAGCCGACCGCCTCGACCTCCCCCACGGCAGCCCTGACCTCGGCGACCGCCTCTACCATCGTGGCCAGAACCTCGTCCTGGTCACCCCCGTCCCAGCGGCGATAGACGCGGTGCTGGAGCCCGGCCTCGCCCGCCAGCGAGCCGGCCAGCAGCTTCGTGCCGCCCGCGTCCAAGCCGATCACCGCACCGGGCGACATGGGGTGACGGTATACAGCCACCCGCATGTCCGACCTGCCGCCACCGCCACCGCCACCGTCGCCGCCCAGCGGGCCACCCGAGTACAAGGTCTACCGCTCGCGCAAGCGGCTGCGCGACCGCATCGGACCGGTCGGAGCGAACCCGCTGGACGCGCTGCGCAAGCGGCGCGGCAAGGGCCCGAAGCCGGAGCTGCCGGGCGCGCGGCCGCCGAAGCCGGCCTGGCGGCGCGTGCTCAAGTGGGTCGTGCTGGCGATCGTGGCCTGGATCCTGGTGGCCATCGTCGCCTTCTTCATCAGCGCGCAGACGGCACCGGGCGTGTCGCAGAAGACGAAGGACGCGCTGTCGCCCGGTGGAGCCGTGCTGACCGGCAGCAACGTCCTCGTGCTCGGCTCCGACCAGCGGCCGAAGGGGTCGAAGGAGCCCGGCGCGAGCACGTCCGGCCCGTCGCGCTCGGACAGCATCATGCTGCTGCATGTGGGCTTCGGGAGCGTGCGCAAGCTTTCGATCCTGCGCGACACGCAGGTCGACATCCCCGGCCACGGCAGCGGCAAGATCAACGCGGCGTACGCGTACGGCGGCGCCCCGCTCACCATCAAGACGCTCGAGGGGTTCTTCGGCAGCGACCTGCGGATCAACCACATCGTCGAGGTCAACTTCACCGACTTTCCCCAGCTCATCGACGCGCTCGGCGGCATCGACATCACGCTCAAGAAGTGCATCAGCTCGAACAGCTTCGGCGGCAAGCGCGTGCGCCTGCGCAGGGGCGAGCACCATCTGAACGGCGAGCAGGCGCTGCGCTTCGCGCGCGTGCGCGAGAACAGGTGCGCGCCGAACGAGGACGACCGCGCGCGCGCCGCGCGCCAGCAGCAGGTCCTCGCCGCGATGCGCAGCAGGATCGTCTCACCGCTGCACTGGCCGTCGAGCTTCTTCCGCGGCCCGTTCATCGCCTGGGCCGCCCCGCGGGCGATCCGCTCGGACATGCACGGCCCCGGGCTCGCGGCGCTGTTCACGGACATCGTCACCGGCGGCAGCGGCAAGACCGAGGTGCTGAAGCCGGACTCGATCGACCCGGCCACGAACAACCTCCAGGTCAGCGACGTGGCCAAGCACGACGCGCTGCAGAAGCTCCTCAAGGGCCGCTAGCCGGAATCTCACGCTCGGGCGACGTGCGGCGTTGAATAGGCATATGCCGCTGCCGCCGTTCCAGGCCGCCCTCGACGAGCACCGCGACACCGTCGCGCGCTTCCTCGTGGCCTGGGTCGGGACGCAGGAGGCCGAGGACGCGCTTCAGGAGACGCTGATCTCCGCGCTGCGCGCCTATCCGCGGCTGCGGCCGGGATCGAACGTGAGGGCCTGGATGCTGACGATCGCGAAGAACAAGGCAATGGACTCCCACCGGGCGCGCGTGCGGCAGCCGGTGCTGGTGGGCGAAGCGATCGACACACCGGACCCCGCGCCGGCGCCGGCCGACGGCCCCGACGAAGAGCTGTGGGACGCCGTCCGGGAGCTGCCCCCGAAGCAGCGCGCCGCCGTCACCCTGCGGTTCGTCGGCGACCTGTCGCACGCGGAGATCGCGGGCGTGCTCGAGTGCAGCGAGCCCGCGGCGCGGCGCAGCCTGCACGAGGGACTGAGCAAGCTGAGAGAGGAATTGGCATGAGCGACGCCCTGGAGACATGGCTCGCAGCCGCCGCGAAGGCGCTCCACGCGCCCCCGGTCGACCTGGCCGAGCACGCCCGCGCCGCCGGGCTCGAGGATGTGGCCTACGCGATCGAGCCGTCGCCGCTCGGCGACCTGCTCGTCGCCGTCACGCCGCGCGGCATCGTGAAGATCTCCTACCTCGCGATCTACGACGCGGACGACGCGCTCACCCAGATCGCCGCGCGGGTCTCGCCGCGCGTGCTCGAGGACCCGGCCGCGCTCGACGAGCCGCGGCGCCAGCTCGACGAGTACTTCGCCGGGCGCCGGCGCGAGTTCGAGCTGCCGCTCGACTGGAGCCTGGCGCGCGGCTTCGGCCGCGAGGTGCTCGACCGTACCGCACGCATCCCCTACGGCGAGGTCGCCACCTACGGCGAGGTCGCGCGCGACATCGGCCGGCCGCGCGCGTCGCGGGCCACCGGCAACGCGCTCGGCGCGAACCCGATCCCGATCGTCGTGCCCTGCCACCGCGTGGTCCGGTCGGGCGGGGTGCTCGGCAACTACGGCGGCGGGCCGGAGCGCAAGGCGCAGCTGCTGGAGCTCGAGCAGGGCTAGTCGGAGGACGAGGTCGACGAACTGCTCGACGACGACGTCTCGGTCTTGCTGCCCGAATCGGACTTCGAGTCGCTCTTCGAGTCCGACCCCGACGAGTTGCTCGACGACGACGAGTCGTCCGACCCGCCCGCGCCGCCACGCCGCTGCTTGCCGTAGTCGGTGTTGTAGAAGCCCGACCCCTTGAAGTGGACGGCGACCGGGTGGAAGACCCGCTGGACCGGCTTGCCGCAGACCTCGCACGACTGCACCGGGTCGTCCGCCATGCGCTGCATCACCTCGAAGGTGTGACCGTCCTCGCAGCGGTACTCGTAAAGCGGCATGGCACTCTCAGTATATGAGTGCCAGCGCTGGGTCAGGCGTGTGGCGGGGCGGGCTTCTCGAGGTCGTCGAGCAGCGACACGTGGGTCGCGTGCCAGACGAACCAGGCGGCGACGTGGGTGGTTGCGCGGAGTGCGAGATTGACCATGGCCCCTCGCTCCGGAAATTACCCCAAGACGGCGACGAGAAACGCCGGTTGTCAGAGCGAAAAGCCGCGATTTGCGGGTTCTCGGTGGGGACGCACTACTCTCCGCCGCCATGGCCGACGTGGTGACGATGGACAAGATCGTGGCGCTCTGCAAGCGCCGCGGCTTCCTGTTCCAGTCGTCGGAGATCTACGGCGGGCTGGGCTCCGCCTACGACTACGGCCACTACGGGGTCCTGCTCAAGACGAACGTCAAGAACGAGTGGTGGCGCGCGATGATCGGCGAGCGCGACGACATCGTCGCGCTCGACAGCGCGATCATCCTGCACCCGAAGGTGTGGGAGGCCTCGGGTCACCTGGCGGGGTTCAGCGACCCGCTCGTCCAGTGCCTGGGCAAGTGCAAGCGCCGCTGGCGCGCCGACCACCTGCGCGAGGCCCAGCCGGAGGGCGAGCTCAAGTGCCCCGAGTGCGGTGGCGACCTCACCGAGCCGCGCCACTTCAACCTGATGTTCCGCACGCACGTCGGCCCGGTCGAGGACGAGGGCTCCGAGGTGTTCCTGCGCCCCGAGACCGCCCAGGGCATCTTCCTCAACTTCAAGAACGCCCTCCAGACCGCGCGCAAGAAGCCGCCGTTCGGGATCGCGCAGGTAGGCAAGTCGTTCCGCAACGAGATCACGCCGGGCAACTTCATCTTCCGGACCCGCGAGTTCGAGCAGATGGAGATGGAGTTCTTCGTCCCGCCGGACCAGGCGCAGCAGTGGTACGAGTTCTGGCGCGGCGCGCGGCGCGACTGGTACGAGCAGCTCGGCATCCGGCCCGACCACCTGCGCCTGCGCGAGCACGACCCCGACGAGCTGTCGCACTACTCGAGCGGCACCGCCGACGTCGAGTACCTCTTCCCGATGGGCTGGTCGGAGCTCGAGGGTGTGGCCAACCGCGGCGACTTCGACCTGAAGCAGCACGCCGAGCACTCGGGCGAGAAGCTCGAGTACGTCGACTCCGCGACCGGCGACCGCTACGTGCCGCACGTCATCGAGCCCGCCGCCGGCGCCGATCGCGCGATGCTCGCGTTCATGGTCGACGCCTACGACGAGGAGACCGTCGAGGGCCGCGAGCGCGTGCTGCTGCGGCTCCACCCCCGCCTCGCACCCGTGAAGGTCGCGGTGCTCCCGCTCGTGAACAAGGACGGCCAGCCGGAGCTCGCGCGCAGGATCTACGAGGAGCTGCGCGAGCTGATGCCGGCCGAGTTCGACACCGGCGGCTCGATCGGCAAGCGCTACCGGCGCCAGGACGAGATCGGGACGCCGTGGGGCGTCACCGTGGACCATCAGACGCTCGAGGACGAGACCGTCACGCTGCGCGACCGCGACACGCTCGACCAGTCGCGGATCGCGATCACCGAGTTGAGCGCGGAGCTCCGGAGGCGGCTGCATGCCGACTGGCGCTCCCCCAAGCTCGGCGCTTAATCTCGCACCATGAAGACGGAGGTCCGCGGCGACGCGGCGGACGTCGATTTCTTCCGCTTGATGGAGCGCCACCTGCCGCGCGCGTTCATGCGGGTGATGCGCCACCTGCCGTCGGACCCGCGCTGCCGGCTCTGCAACGCGCCGTACGGCGGAATCGGCGGCCGCGTGATGCGGCGCTTCGGCTACGGGCCGTCGCGGAAGAACCCGGGGCTGTGCAACACGTGTTTCGAGATGGCCCCGATGGGTGGCGTCGAGATGGAGATCGGCGTGCTGTTCGCGGACGTGCGCGGCTTCACCGAGATGTCGCAGGACATGACGCCCGACGAGGTCGCGGAGCTGCTCGCGCCGTTCTACTCCGCGGCGAGCAGGATCCTGAGTCGCTCGGCCATCATCGACAAGCTCGTCGGCGACGAGGTGATGGCGCTCTACGTCCCGCAGCTCCTGTCCGAGGACTTCGAGGACGACATGCTGCGTGACGCCGTCGAGCTGCTGGGCGAGGGACGGCTGCGAATCGGCGTGGGTGTCGACGTCGGGCCCGCCTACGTGGGCAACGTCGGCGCGGGCGACGTCAAGGACTTCACCGCGCTCGGCGACGTGGTCAACACCGCCGCCCGGCTCCAATCTGCGGCGGCCGCGGGCCAGGTGGTGTTGTCCGAGCGACTGTTCGCACGGCTGCGCTCGGCCCACCCCGAAGCCAGGCCGGCCAGCCTGACGCTGAAGGGCAAACGCGAGCCGGAGCAGGCCCGCGTGATCGAGTTGGCTGGCCAGCCAGTCGACGGGTAGCATCTCGGGCGCACACCCGCACGCGGCAGAGGAGACGGCTGAAATGGCAACGGTCGCGATGGACCGGATCTCGTACGGCGACCTGTACCGGCGCTGGGAGAAGGGCAACTGGAGCGCCACCGACCTCGACTTCTCCGAGGACCGCGGCGACTGGCACGAGAAGTTCACCGACATCGAACGCCGCGGCGCGCTGTGGAACTACGCGATGTTCTTCCACGGCGAGGACTCGGTCACCGACAACCTGTCGCCCTACATCGACGCCGCGCCACGCGAGGAGCAGAAGTACTTCCTCGCCACCCAGCAGGTGGACGAGGCGCGCCACTCGATCTTCTTCGCCCGCTTCATGAAGGAGGTCGTGGAGCGCGGCGAGGACGTGTCCGGCTCGCTCGCCGCCACGCAGCCCGAGCTGACCTGGGGCTTCCGCAAGACGTTCGAGAAGCTGGACCGGGTCGCCGACGAGCTGCGCAAGGACAAGTCGAAGCCCAACCTCGCGCGCTCGATCTGCATGTACCACCTGATCGTGGAGGCCACGCTCGCGCAGCCCGGCCAGCACTTCATCGAGGGCTACCTCACCGAGCGCGGCGTGCTGCCCGGCTTCCGCGCCGGCATGGAGAACGTCTCGCGCGACGAGCAGCGCCACATCGGCTTCGGCGTGAAGTGCATCAGCGACCTCGTCAAGGAGGACCCCGACTGCCGCGCGGCGATCGCCGACCTGCTCCGCGAGGTGCTCCCGATGACGGTCGGCGTCTTCGTCCCGCCGAACTGGGACATGCGCTACATCGAGTCGTTCGGCTCGACCATGCTCGACGTGTACGAGCACGGCATGACGTCGCTCGAGCAGAAGCTGCGCGCGGCCGGCTGCGCGCTCGAGGAGCTGCCCGGGCCGCCGCCGATCCCGCTCGGCATGTCGGCACACGAGCGCGCCGAGCGCGCGATCGCCCTCGTGCGTGCGGGGATCTTCGGCGAGAAGACCGGGCCGCCGGCGCGCGACCCGGAGACCGTCGGCCTGCTGTTCGACTTCATCGCACGCGTGGTCGACACCGACGCGACGCCGAACGGCGGCGTGAAGCTCCAGTGGGACTTCACCGACACGCAGCCATGGCACATCGTGGTGGACAACGGCAACACGCGCGCGGTGCAGGGGCGTCTCGAGGACCCCGACCTCACCTTCCGCTGCGGCTTCGAGGACTGGGCCGACATCGTCGCCGGCCGCGAGGATCCGCGCCTCGCGATGGCCAAGCTGAAGCTGCGCCCGCGTGGCAACCTGCGCCTGCTGATGCGAATGCCGAAGCTGCTCGGGCGCTGACAGCTTGTCGCTGAACCACGAGCGACTCGGGTCGGGTGAGCCGCTCGTCCTGATCCACGGGATCGGCAGCCAGTGGCAGGTCTGGCGCCCGCTCTTCGAGCACCTCGCGCCGCATCGCGACGTGGTCGCGCTGGATCTTCCCGGTTTCGGCGACTCGCCCGCGCTGCCGGACGGCGACGAGCCGACGCCGTGGCGCCTCGCCGAGAAGGTGATCGAGCTGATGGACGAGCTCGGGCTCGAGCGACCGCTCGTGGCCGGCAACTCGCTCGGCGGCTGGGTGTCCCTGGAGGTGGCCCGCCGCGGGCGCGCCCGCGCCGTGGCAGGGATCTCGCCGGCCGGCTTCGGGCTTCCGCGCGAGCAGGCGTTTGCCAAGGGGCGGCTGCGCGTCGAGCGCGCGTTCGCGAGGGCGATGCACACGCGCGGCGTCCCGCTCATCCGCAACCCGGTCACCCGCACGCCGCTGTTCGCCGGAATGGTCGCGCGCCCGTGGGCGATCCCACCCGACGACGCCGTCGGCATGTTCCAGAACCTCGGCGGCAGCCCGGGCTTCGACGCCACGCTGATCGCCATCCACGGCGTCACCTTCACCGGCGGCCAGGAGATCACCGTGCCGGTCACGATCATGTGGGGCACGCGCGACCTCCTGCTGCTGCCGCGCCAGGGACCGCGCGCGGTGCGCGTGCTGCCGGACGCGCGGCTCGTGCCGCTGAAGGGCGCGGGGCACGTGCCGACGTACGACGCCCCGGACGCGATCGCGCGCGAGCTACTGGCGATCTAGCGCCGGCTTGGCCAGCGCGAGCAGCAGCGCATCGTTCGCGCCCTCGCCGATCTCGGTCTGCGGCGCGTCGCGGCGCAGCCGGGCGAGCTCGTCGCCCGCCGCGTAGGAGCGGCTGGCGGCCAGGCGCGCCGCCGCGTCCACGGCCCAGACCGCTGTGTCTGAAGCCACGAGCTTGGCCGATGTCGAGAGCTCGCGGGCGAGCTCCGAGCGCTCGTCGACGGCCGCTGCCGCTTTTTGCGTGAGCGCCTCGACGCCCGCGCGCCTGGCGATCAGCTCGCCCACGCGCAGTTGCGCGTGCGTGTGCTGGCCGAGCAGCCCGTCGCCGACCTCGCGCGTGGTGCACTCCTCGACCGCGCACTCGATGCAGCGGTCCACGATGCCGAGCGCTCGGCACGCGACATTCACGCGGCCCACGTCGAGGGCGTCGAGCATCTGCCGCGCGCCGCTGCCGATCGCCTCGTGGCCGCCGAGGATCTCCGCGCCCGGCGACTCGTGCTCCTCGAAGCGGTAGGCCGCGGACTCGACGCCGCGGTAGCCGACCTTGTCGAGCTCGCCGACCTGCCAGCTCGCGCCACCGCGGCCGTCCGCCGGGAGCACCACGCACGACGGCTTCTCGGAGCCCTCCATCTCGGCCATGAGGAAGACGACGTCCGACGACGCCCCGCCGGCCACCCAGCGCTTCTCGCCGTCGAGCACGAGGCCTCCGCCGTCGCGCGCGCGAGCGCTCGTCTCGATGCGGCCCAGGTCGCTGCCGGCCTGCGGCTCGGTGATCGAGAACGACGCCAGCGCCTCGCCTCGGCCGATGAGTGGCAGCCAGCGGCGGCGCTGGTCCTCCGTCCCGTGCCGGACGAGCAGCGCGGTGGCGAGGCCGGTCGGGTTCACCGCGCCGGTGAGCGAGATCCAGCCGTGCGAGAGGGCGCGCCAGGCCGGGACGAGGTCGGCGACGGTCAGGCCGCGGCCGCCGTACTCGGTCGGCACCATCGCCCCCGGGAGCCCGAGCTCGACGAGGCGGCGGAGCGCGCTGTCGGGCAGGTCGTCGCGCCGGTCCCACTCGTCCACGTGGGGCAGCACGGTCTCCTCCACGAAGCGCCGGACCGCGGCGCTGAGCTCATCCGCCGTCATGGCTAAGCGCCCAGCAGGAAACGCGCGGTGGCGATGCCCGAGGCGAAGGTGCTCGTGCTGTCCCAGGCGGGGTCGGAGACGAGCTGGAGCTCGAGCCCGTCGCCGAGGGCGAAGAGGAGGGACGCGACGGCCTCGGCCTCGCCGCGCAGGTTCACGACGCCCGCGGCCTGCTTCGCCCGCAGCACCTCCGCGACCTGGCCGCGTGTCTTGCGGTAGAGCTCGGCGAGCTCCTCGCGCACCTCGTCGTTGTGGCGCGAGACGCTGAACAGCTCGTGGATGATCGCGTGGGCGGGCGTGTCGTCGGCGACGAAGTCCTCGAGCTGCCGGACGAGCACGTCGACGATCGCGTCGATCGAGTCGGCGCCCGCGAGGTTCTGCTCGAGCCGCTGGATCCGGACGTCGGCGTCGCGTCGCACGACCTCCACCAGCAGGCGCTCCTTCGAGCCGAAGTAGTAGTGCAGCAGCCCGCGCGAGACGCCGGCCTCCTGCGCGACGTGGTCGAACGTCGCGCCGGCGGCGCCGCGCAGGGCAACGCTCGACCGCATCGCTTCCACGATCCGCCGCGCCTTGTCGCTGTCGAGGCGGCGCTCGGCTCCGGTGGCGGCTTCCACCCGGCAGAATTTAGCTGGACGGCCAGCCAGAGCGCGAGCACCCCCCGGTGGGGGAAGAGTGCGCGCGCGAGAAACTACTCCCCCGCCCACGCGTTCTGCTAGACGATAACCGCGTGCCTTCGCCCCGCAACATCCTGATCGCGCTCGTCGCCCTCGCGGCGCTCGGCGCGACCACCGCCGCGCTCGCCGCGCGGAGCAGCGGCGCGCGTCCCGCCACGGCCACGGCGGTGGCCTACCAGCGCACCGACGCCGACGGCTCGCAGAAGGGGCTCGTCAGCGCGTCGGGCAATGGCTCCAAGCGCGGCGTCGGGACGCAGGTGAGCGCCTCGACGGCGGGTGGCCAGGGCACAGCCGGCGCGAGCGCGCGCATCCGCAACGTCAACCTCTTCGGCGGGCTCGTGACCGCCGACGCGGTGTCGGTCTCCGCCAGCGCAACGAGCGCGGGCGACGGCAAGTCCGGTCGCATCCGCAAGCTCGTGGTGAACGGCCAGAGCCAGGGCACGGTCACGAAACGCTCGACCTACGACCTCGGGGGTCACGGGAAGCTGGTCGCACTCGACGACAGCGGGCGCGGAATCCTCGGCCTGCGCGCGACGCTCACGAGCGACTACAACGGCTTCCCCGCCGGGACGAAGGTCAAGATCGCGTACGCGTCCGCGAGCGCCCGCGACGCGGTCGCGCCGCCGCAGCCGAAGCCCGCCAAGCCCAAGCCCGCTCAGCCGAAGACGACCAAGCCGGGGCACGCCAAGCCGCCGAAGGCGAAGCGCAGGAAGCCGCCACGCACGAAGGTGCTGCTCACCTCGAAGGGCTACGTCTTCCCGGTCTACGGCAAGCACAGCTACAGCGACGACTACGGTGCACCGCGCCAGGACACCGGCCACCACGAGGGCAACGACATCTTCGCCACCGCGGGCACACCGGTCGTGGCGGTCTGCAAGGGGACGCTCCACCGAGTCGGCACCAACGTCGTGCCCGGCAACCGGCTGTGGGTGAAGTGCGACAAGGGCGGCGACGAGTTCTTCTACGGCCACCTCTCGGCATTCGCCAACGACGCGCACAGCGGGCTGCACGTGGACGCGGGCCAGGTCGTGGGCTTCGTCGGCTCGACCGGCGACGCCGAGCAGACGCCGCCGCACCTCCACTTCGAGGTCCACCCCGGCGGCGGCGCCGCCGTCGACCCGTATCCCTTCCTGCGCGCGTGGGAGCACCGCCGCGACGTGCCCGCCGCCGCCTGGGTGAAGGCGAACGGCGCGGGCGCCGGCGAGCAGCCCGGCACGCTCGTGGTGGTGCGCGACTTCCTCGACCGCTGACGCGCCCGCCTCGCGCGGCCGGTGTTGCGCCACCCGCGGGGGCGGGGTTAGGGTCGGCGGAGGGGGCACACGCGAGGAAGGGACGGACGAATGGCTACGCAGGTCCTCGACAGCATCGCGCTCGAGCAGCTCGCCGGCTCGGTCAAGGGTGAGGTGATCGCACCCGGCAGCGATGAGTACGAGCGGGCGCGGACCGTCTTCAACGCGATGGTCGACAGGCATCCGGCCGCGATCGTCAAGTGCCGCGATCCCCACGACGTGATCGCAGTGGTGGAGCTCGCGCGCGTGCGCGCGGCCGAGGTGTCGATACGCGCGGGCGGCCACGGGGTGACCGGGTCGCAGATCACCGAGGGCGGCGTCGTCATCGATCTGACCGAGATGAAGCGGATCCACATCGATCCCGAGGCTCGCGTCGCGCGGGCGCAGGCGGGCGTGACGTGGGGCGAGCTCGACGCCGCCTCGCAGGAGCACGGCCTGGCCGTGACCGGCGGGCGCGTGCCCTCGACCGGCATCGCCGGGCTCACCCTCGGCGCCGGCAGCGGCTGGCTCGAGCGCAAGCTCGGCTACACCTGCGACAACCTGCTCGAGGCCGACATCGTGACCGCCGACGGGCGCTTCCTCCGCTGCAACAGGGAAGAGAATGCCGAACTGTTCTGGGCGCTCAAGGGCGGCGGCGGCAACTTCGGCGTGGTCACGCAGTTCACCTACCGGCTGCACCCGGTCGGCCCGATGATCTATGGCGGGATGCTCGTGTTCCCGCCGTTCGCCGGACGTGAGATCGCGCAGGCCTATCGCGCCTTCATGGAGACCGCGCCGGACGAGGTCGGCGGCGCACTCGCGTTCCTCACCGCGCCGCCCGCGCCCTTCGTTCCGGAGGAGGCGCGCGGCAAGCCGGCGGTCGGGATCATCGCCACCTACGCGGGCGACGCCGAGGAGGGCGAGCGGGTCCTTCAGCCGCTCAAGGATCTCGGCCCGGCCGTGGACATGGTGGGTCCGATGCCCTACATGGGAGCGCAGCAGCTGCTCGAGCCGGGCAACCCGCACGGCAATCGCCACTACTGGAAGGCCGACCTGATGGACGAGCTGTCCGACGGGGCGATCGACCTGATCTGCGACGCGGGGATGAGGATGGTCTCACCGCTGACGGTCGCGCTCTTCCAGCCGCTCGGCGGCGCCGTCGCGCGCGTGCCGCAGGGCGCGACCGCGCTCGGCCGCCGCGACGCCCGCTGGGCATACCACGTCCTGTCGCAGTGGACCGACCCGGCCGACGACGAGCGCAACGTCGAGTGGACGCGCGATCTCGCGACCTCGCTCGAGCCGCACTCGAGCGGCGGCGTGTACATCACGTTCACGAGCGACAGCGGCGACGATCGCGTGCAGGACGTCTACCGCTCCCACTACGACCGGCTCGTGGCGATCAAGGACCGCTACGACCCCGGCAACATGTTCCACCTCGGGCAGAACATCCGCCCGAGCGCCGAAGCCGCGGCCCGCGCGCGCTAGTCGCCGACGGGTCCTGGAACGAGTGAGGGGCGCCGCGGGGGCGCCCCTCACTCACATCTCGGAGCTTCTCGTCGTCGCGTCAGGCGTTGACCGTCGTCCCCGCGCCCGAGCTCGACGGCGTCGTGGTGGAGGTGTACTCGAACTCCTCCTCCGCGCCGAACAGCATGTCCAGCACCTTCTTGCGCAGACCCTCGTTGAGCACGAGCGCGGCGACGCCGCCCACGAGCAGGAGGGTGAAGAGACCGCCGCGGCGGCGCTTCTTCTTCGTCTTCGAACCGCGCAGCGTGTCGGCCGCTTCCTTCAGCGATGACGCGGCCTCCTTCAGCTCGCGCTGCGTCTTCTTGTCGTCAAGGAGCGCCTTAGCGGGCCCCTTGCCGTTCGACATGCGGTCGTACGCGTTGCGCGCAGACTCGAACGCCGTCCGGAGGTTGTCGCGCAGCTCGTCGTCGTTGGCGAGGCGCTGAACGTAAGGGTTCGAGGTCGCCGCCTTGCCCGCGGCTACCGCGCCGGCTGCGCCCTTCGCCGCCTTTTTCTTCTTCGATGCCATGGCTCTCCTCGAAAATCGGCTTGCCTGGCGGAACCTTACCCGGGTCCAGCGCCCTACGTAACGCCTCGTCCCTCGAGCGCCTCGCCGAGCACCGTGTCGATCGAGTCGGCAAAGATGAACTCGACGTCCTCGAGCAGGCTCGGCGGGAAGTCCTCCAGGTCCGGCTCGTTCGGCTTCGGGGCGATGATGCGCGTGATCCCGAGCCGCTGCGCGGCGAGCGACTTCTCCTTCAGTCCGCCGATCGGAAGCACCTGGCCGGTCAGCGTGATCTCGCCGGTCATGGCAGTGTCGGAGCGCATCGGCGTGCCGGTGACGAGCGACGCCATCGCCGTCGCCATCGTGATGCCGGCGCTCGGCCCGTCCTTCGGCACGGCGCCGGCGGGCACGTGCACGTGGATGTCGTGCGCGCGGAACCAGCCCTCGTCGACGTCGCCGCCCCAGCGCCAGACGTTCGCCTTCAGGTACGACAGCGCGGCCTGGGCCGACTCCTTCATCACGTCGCCCAGCTGGCCGGTGATCGTGAGGTGCCCCTCGCCCGGGTACGCGGTGGCCTCGATGAAGAGCACATCGCCGCCGACCGGCGTCCATGCGAGCCCGGTCGCCACGCCCGGCTCGCCGGTGCGGCGCTTCGGATCGTCCATGAAGCGCGGCCGGCCGAGCAGCTCGCGCACCTGCTTCGGGCGGATGACGCGCTTGCGGCGTGGCGCACCCTCGGCGTATGCGCGCGCGATCTTGCGGCACACCGATCCGATCTGGCGCTCCAGGTTGCGCACCCCGGCCTCGCGCGTGTAGCCCTCGGCGATCGCGCGCAGGGCGGCGTCGTCGAACACGACCTTGCCGTCGGGCAGGCCGTTGCGCTCGATCTGGCGCGGCACGAGGTAGCGCTTCGCGATCTCGAGCTTCTCCTCGTTCGTGTAGCCCGACAGCTCGATCGTCTCCATGCGGTCGCGCAGCGGCCCCGGGATCGGGTCGAGCTGGTTCGCGGTGCAGATGAAGAAGACGTTCGAGAGGTCGAGCGGCAGGTCCATGTAGTGGTCGCGAAAGGTGCCGTTCTGCTCGGGGTCGAGCACCTCGAGCATCGCGCTCGACGGATCGCCGCGGAAGTCCGCGCCCATCTTGTCGATCTCGTCGATCATCAAGACCGGATTGTTCGAGCCGGCGTCGCGCAGCGACCGGACGATGGTGCCCGGGAGCGCGCCGATGTAGGTCCGGCGGTGGCCGCGGATCTCCGACTCGTCGCGCACGCCGCCCACGCTGATCCGCTCGAACCTGCGCCCCATCGCGTCGGCGATCGAATGGCCGAGCGACGTCTTGCCGACGCCCGGAGGACCGACGAAGCAGAGGATCGAGGAGCGCGCGTCGGGCTTGAGCTTGCGCACCGCGAGGAACTCGAGGATCCGGTCCTTCACCGACTCGATGTCGTAGTGGTCGCGGTCGAGCTGTGCGCGCGCCTCCTTGAGGTCGAGGTGGTCGGGCGTCGACTCGCGCCAGGGGATCTCGACGATCCACTCGAGGTAGGTGCGGATCACGCCGTGCTCGGCGGCCTGCGGCGGCAGCCGCTCGAAGCGCTGGAGCTCGCGGTCGGCCGCCTTGCGCACCTCGTCGGGCAGGTCGGCGGCCTCCAGCCGCTCGCGCAGGTCGTTCGCCTCGGCGGCCTGCTCGTCGCCCTCGCCGAGCTCCTCCTGGATCGCCTTGAGCTGCTGGCGCAGGAAGTACTCGCGCTGCGCCTGGTCCATCTCGCTCTGGATCGGCGACTGGATGCGCGTGCCGAGCGAAATGAGCTCGGACTCCCTCGTGAGGATCTCGAGCAGGCGCCGCAGCCGCTTCGCCAGGTCGCGCTCCTCGAGCAGCTCCTGCTTCTCGTCGGTGCGGATGCGAAGCGCCCCGGCGATCATCCAGCCGAGCTCGACCGGGTCCTCGAGGTTGGCCACGGCCACCTGTAGCTCCTCGGGCAGGTACGGAACCTGCTCGATGATCTGCGAGAACGTGACCTGGACGTTGCGCGCGAGTGCGTCGAGCTCGGCGCTCGGCTCGATGATGTCGGGCGCCTCCTCGATTCGCGCGACGAGGTACGGGTCGGTGGCCACGAAGTCGTCGACGCGGACGCGGGGCCCGCCCTGGACCAGGATCCGCAGCGTCCCGTCGGGGACCTTGATCATCCGCGCGACCGTGCCGGCCACGCCGTATTCGTGCAGCTCCTCAGGGCCCGGCTGGTCGACCTCCGGGTCGCGGGACGGCACCATCGCCAGCATCCGCTCGCCGCCGAGCACGTCGTTGATCAGCTTGATCGAGCGCTCCTGGCCGATCGCGAGCGGCGTGAGCGTGTCCGGGAAGACGACCGTGTCCTTGAGCGGCAGCACCGGCAGCCCCGACGGGAGGGTGCGCTCGGCCTCGGCCTGCGGCTCGTCGCCGGGCCGGGCGATCTCGATGGTCATTCGCTGCCCTCGATGGGGATGCGGCGCGTGGTGTCCTCGGGCTGCGCGAGCGGGATGTCTATGCGCAGGATGCCGTCGTCGTATGTGGCGGTCGCGCGCTCGGCGTCGACGTCGGCGCTCAGCTCGACCACCCGCTTGAACGGCCCGTGGGCGATCTCGATCTGCTGGTAGAGGCGACCCTCCGCCTCCTGCGCGCGCCGCACGCCCGCGATCACGACCTGCCGGCCGCGAATCTCGAGCGACACGTCGTCGGGGTCGATCCCGGCGATCGCCACCTTCACGATCGCCCGCGCCGGCCCGCCGCCGCAGTAGTACACGTCAACCTCCGGCGTGAACGTCCTGCTCTGCGTCAGCCCAGTGCGCTCGAAGACGTCGCCGAAAAGCTCGTCGATCTCACGGCGCATGCGTTCGAAATTCGCGAAGAGGTCACGCTCGCTTGCCACGGGATCAATCTAGCTCGACCTCTTCGCCGCGGCCCGCAGCCCGCGGCCCGCGGCCCGCCGTGCCCATCCGCGGGCCGCGGGCCGCCGGCCGCGGGCTAGACGGAGTAGACCTCCCCCTCCCTCGCGATCTCCACCGGTCCCCCGAACGCGTCGCGGGCCTCGTCGCGGGCCCAGAGCGTGTCGAGCTCGTCGGAGATGTGGGTGAGGACGACTCGCTTGGCGCCGGCGGCGCGCGCGTGCTCGCCCGCCTCGCGCGGAGTCAGGTGGCCGCGCTCGCCGCTGCGCTCGGGGCGCGGCAGGGTCGCCTCCACGAGCAGCAGGTCGCAGCCCTGGGCGAACTGAACGAGCTCGTCGGTCGGGCGGCTGTCGGCGCCGAACACGAGGCGGCCGTCGCCGTTCGCCGACTCGATCGCGATCGCGAAGGTCTCGGTGAAGTGCGGCACCGTCTGGAAGCTGAAGCGCAGCGGCCCCACCTGCGGGCAGTCGCTCGGCTCGTACTCGCAGAGCTCGAAGGCGTTCTCGATCAGGTCGTCGTTGCCCCAGGCGCCCACGACGCGCCGGAAGGTCTCGCGCGCTCCGCGGGGCGCGATCAGCTCGGGCCGGCAGGGGTCGTCGGTGCCGGGCCAGCGGTCGACCGGCACCGGCTGCTGGCGCGGCGCGTAGGTGAGCGCGTACGAGAACGGCACCAGGTCGAGGAAGTGATCGGCGTGCAGGTGCGAGATCACCACGCCGTGGACCCGCGTGTAATCACGGAAGCGGCGCAGCTTCGAGAAGACGCCGTTCCCGCAATCGAGTAGCACGCACGTGTCGCCCTCCTCGATGAGGTAGCCAGAACACGCTCCGCCGGCGTCCTGCCAGGACGGCGACTTCCCCAAGACGGTCAGCCGCATAGCGGCGCGAGTCTATCCCCGGGCTGTGGCGGCGGCGGCAGGCGCCGCGAAGCGCGCTTCGGCCGGAGGAAACGCGTAGGCGGCGCGCGTGCGTTCGGTCCTGAAGATGAACGACAGCTGGCTCTCAGGCGCCAGCCCACGCTCCGCGGGGCGGTACGTCGGGCACGGCGCATCGAGCTTGAGCGCGCACAGCATGTTCGTCCTGAAGTAGCAGTCCTCGCACTTGAGGCACTTCGTCTTCTTCGTCGCCACGACTCCCCTTCGCGTTACTTCGGCCAGTTGCTGCTCGACGACGATCCTGCCTCATCCGGGCGCCCCGTGCACACCGTTTTCCCGCAAATTTCACATATCTGGAAACCCCGCTAATTGCAGGGTGTTCATCAGACCGCCTGCTGTTTGCGGCTTTTTCCTCCGTGGGCTGTCGGCTGTCGGCTGTGGTCTGCCTGGCGAAGCCCGTGGGTATGCCTTCACGTATGGATCTCGTGACCGGAGCGACGGGCTACATCGGCGGGCGGCTCATCGAGCGGCTGCGCGCGGAGGGGCGGCCCCTGCGCGCGATGGCGCGCCGGCCCGAGCGCTTCGCGCCGCTCCACGGGGTCGAGGCCGTGCCCGCCGACGTGCTCTCCGGCCGCGGGCTCGAGGCGGCGCTCGATGGCGTCGCCACCGCCTACTACCTGATCCACTCGATGGAGCCCGCCCGCGCCGCCGACGCGAACGGCGACTTCGGCGCCCGCGACCGCGCCGCCGCCGGCAACTTCGCGCGCGCCGCCGCGACGGCCGGCGTCGAGCGAATTGTCTACCTCGGCGGAATCGTGCCGCACGGGACGGCGATCTCCCCGCACCTCGCCTCCCGGCTCGAGGTCGAGAACATCCTGATGGACGCCGTGCCCGGGTCGACCGCGTTCCGCGCGTCGATCGTGGTGGGCGCACGCTCGTCGTCGTTCCGGCTGCTCGTGCGCCTCGTCGAGCGCCTGCGCGTGCTCCCGTTCCCCGCCTGGCGCGACAACCGCACGGCGCCCGTCTTTGAGCGCGATGCGATCGAGTACCTGGCGCGGACGCCGGAAACGCCGGATGCGGCCGGGCGCTCGCTCGACGTCGCGGGGCCCGACGTCCTCACCTACGGGGCGATGATCGAGCGCATCGCCGACGCGATGGGAGTCGCGCGCGTGCCACTGCGGCTGGGCCTCACGCAGACGCCGGCGGCGAGCGCGGTGGTGGCGGCCGTCGTCGGCCAGCCGGTCGAGCTGGTGCGCCCGCTGATGGAAAGCCTGGAGTACGACCTGCTGCCGCGCGATCGCGACGCGCAGCGCATCTTCGACCTCCGCCCGCACGGCTTCGACCGGGCCGTGGAGCACGCACTGCGAGAATGGGAAGCGACCGAGGAGCTGGCCGCACGATGAGCAAGCTGGAACGCGAGATCCACATCGACGCATCGCCGGAGGCGGTGTACGACAAGCTGACCGACCCGCGCTGCCTCGGCGAGTGGGTGTCGGTGCACGACGGCATCGAGGAGGCGCCGCCGGGGAACGTGGAGAAGGGCGACACGATCGTGCAGCGGATGAAGATCGCCGGTAAGAAGTTCCGGATCAAATGGCACGTCGACGAGGCGAGCCGCCCGAGCCGTGTGGTCTGGACGGGCACGGGCCCGATGGGCACCAAGGCGCGCGCCACCTACGTCATCTCGCAGAACGGCAGCGAGGGCTGCACGTTCAACTACGTGAACGAGTACGACCTGCCCGGGGGTCCGGTGGGCAGGATCACCGGACGCGCGATCGCCGGCGCGTCGGGCGGCGAGGCGGATCGCTCGCTGAAGAAGCTCAAGAAGCTGGTCGAGAAGCGCTCGAACTAGCGCCGGACGCGGAAGGCCACGGCGCGCGGCCGCGCGCCCGCCGGCGCCGCGCTGAGCCGGTAGCGGCCGGCCCGCAGCCGCCGGCGCGGCAGACGAACGGCGTTGCTGCCGGCGCGCCCCCTGACCTTGACCGCGCGGCCGGCCCTCGCGTAGTCGAAGCAGCGTCCGATCGCCGACCGGCAGCGCACGAGCCGCTCGATCCTGAGCACGACGTGCGCGGCGCGGCTCAGGCGGAACGACACGCGCCGGTGCCGTGCGTCGAGCCGCAGGCGGGTGAGCGTGACGGCGAGCGGGTCGCGAGCGATCGCCGGCAGCAGAACAGGCGCGACCGGCGGGGGGCTCACGCGCGTCTGTGCGGGGGCCTGCGTCTGCGACGGCGAGTCGGCGGGAGGCGCGACCCCGCGCCCGCGGAAGCTGACCTGCTGCGGCCCGCTGTCGTCGTCGGCGGTGATGTCCCACGCATCGGACGCAGCGCCCGCGGCGGCCGGCCGGAACTCCACCGTGAGCGTCCGCTCGGCGCCCGGGCCGAGCTTCGTGGTCTCGTCGAGCTGGCTCGTTGCCACGAACACCCCGCCTACCGGCGGCTTGGACTTCATGATCGTGGCCGTCGTGCCGCCGCTGTTGCGCAGCGTGAACGAGCGGGTGACCACGCTCCCCGGCAGCGCGTCGCCGTAGTCGATCTCGAGTGGCGTGATGTCGAGGTGGGGGCCGTCGGCGGCCGTGCCGGACAGGCCGACCAGCTCGTCGCCCGCCGTCGTATCGATCGTGATGTCCTGGGCGAAGGACCCGGCGCTCTTCGGTTCGTAGTCCACCTCGACGGTCACGCTCTCGCCGGGGCCGAGCGAATCGCCGTCGAGGCTGGCGGGGGTCGAGAAGGGCGCCTGGGGCTCGGTCATCGAGTTGATCGTCAGGGACTGGCCGCCGACGTTCGAGATCGTGAAGGCGTCGTTCACCTGACCGCCGACACGCGTGCCCTCGAAGCTGATCGCCTGGCGATCGACGCTGAGCTGCGCGGCGGCCGCCGCGCCGGTTCCCGACAGGCCGACGGTCACGTCGCCGTCGCTCGCGGTGGTGACCTTGAGGGTGCCGCCGTAGGTGGTCGCGGCGGCAGGCGTGAACGTGACCGGGACATCGAGGGACTGCCCGGCGGCGAGCGTCACCGGGGCGGCCAGCTGCTGCACGCTGAACTGCGACGGCGTGGTCGAGACGCCGGTGACCGTCACCGCGTGCGCCGCCGTGAGGTGCACTGTGCGCTGCGAGCTCGAGCCGGTCGTGGTGGTCGGGAAGGCGGCGCTCGGCGCGGTGAGCGGCGGGGTGACGGGCGAGCCGAACGCCAGCACGTGCCCGTCGCGCGTGCCGACGTAGATCCGCCCGCCGGCCACACCCGGGGCGGCAAATTTTGAGGACGTCCCGACCGGCGCGCTCCAGAGCAGGACCGGCCGCCCGTTCTGCGGCACCGGCGCGTAGGCGCGCAGCTGGGCGCCGACGCCGTTGCCGGCGCCCGTCCACACGATCCAGACCAGCGCGGAGCCGGAGGTCGTGCCGCTCGAGGTGACGACAGGCGTTCCGGAGCCGAAGCCGAACGTGTCGGTGGACTCGGCCGCGGGGCTGAGTGTCGGCTGACCGCCGGGCGTGGTGCCGAACTTGAACGTGCGGAAGCTGCCCCCGAAGACCTCCGTCTCGGTCGCGCCCGAGGTCGTCGGCACGTACATGTAGCCGCCATCGCCGGGCCAGATCGCCGGCGTCGACCAGATGCCACCGTAGTTTCCGAGCCGCGCGACCACCTTGTCGGCCCCGTTCGGGCCCATGCCGATGCCACCCATGTCGTCGCGGTCGACGAGGTACATGTAGCCCTGCTTGCCGTACTGGAGCAGGAGCTTGGGGTGCGCCTGGCTGCCGAACTGCGCGGGCAGAGCGATCGGCCCGCCCGAGGCCAGGTCCGCGTCCCAGCCGTCGAGCTTCGCTGCGTCGTACGGCGCGAAGAAGTCGGCCGCGGCAAGCGTGCCGTCGGGCTGCACCGCGAGCCGGATGTCGGACTGGCCGAGGTTGGACGGCGGGCTCGTGCCCGGCGTTCCGACCGGTGGCGAGCCGCCGTTGCCGGTGGCCACGAACAGGCGCCCCGGGCCGTCCGACACGATGCCACCGCCCGACTGCCATATGCCCGCCCCGGCGCCGTTCTGGCCGCCGAGCGCCACCCACTTCGCCTTCACCTGCCCGGCCGTCGAGACGCCCACGACCCAGCCCTGGAACGGCGCGCGGTCGCAGTGGCCGCCGAACGCTGCGTAAACGACCCCGTCCATGAGGAGCAGCCCCGGCCGCTGCATCTCGTGCGCCGCATTGAAGCTCGTGAGCGGGTTGTTGTCCGCGGTCCCGCTGATCTGCACCGGGAAGCCGGGACGCTCGTCGCCCGTCGACAGATCCACGGCGTGCGCGTCCCAGCGCGCCGCGCCGGAGCCGCCCGAGACGTACGACTTGGCGAAGAAGTAGGCGGTACCGGTCCCGCTCGGATCGATCACCGGGGTGCCCGTGACCCCGATCGAGGGCGTCAGGTCGGCGCAGCTCAGATCCGCCGCGTTCCACGGCGTGCCACCGACGTGGCGGCTCCAGCGCACCGCCCCGGTCCGCGGGTTCATCCCGTAGACGTTGTTCGACTCGGTGGCCACGAACAGCGTGTCGTTGGACACGAGCGGCTGCGCGTATACCTGGCCGTCGATCGCCGTGTCGAACAGCTTGCCGAACGTCCCGCCGGTCACGAGCTGCGGCGTCAGCGTGTCCTGGTCTGGGTACCAGCCCGTGCGTGCGTTGTCGTGCCCGTAGGTGGTTGCGGCAGCGGCCGGCGCCGCGTACACGCACGCGAGCAGCGCCAGCACGATCCCGGCCCGGCAGAGCTTCCTTGCCACGTCGAGATTGTGCGGGCGCGCCCGGTCGTTGTCCAGGCTTCTAGCCCAGGTTTGCCATTGCGTCCACCAGGTCCTTGACAGCGGCCGCGGACTGCTGTAGCTGCTCCTTCTCGTCGTCCTCGAGGTCGATCTGCACGATCTCCTCGATGCCGTCGCGGCCGAGCTTGACCGGCACGCCCACGAACAGGTTGTCGACGCCGTACTCGCCCTGGCAGAGCGCCGCGCACGGGAGAATGCGCTTCTGGTCGAGCACGATCGAGTCGACCATCTCCCTCACGCCGGCCGACGGCGCGTAGAACGCCGAGCCCTTCTGGAGCAGCTTGCCCACCTCGGCGCCGCCGTCGCGGGTGCGCTGGACGATCTCCTCGAGGCGGCCGTCCTCGATCTTCTGGCGGATCGGGATGCCGGCCACGTTCGTGTAGGAGACGACGGGCACCATCGTGTCGCCGTGGCCACCGAGCACGAAGCCGGTCACGTCGCGCACCGACACGCCGAGCTCCCAGGCCAGGAAGGTGCGGAAGCGGGCCGAGTCCAGCACGCCGGCCATGCCGATCACGCGCTGGCGCGGGAATTTCGTCGTGTCGAGCGCCACGTGGCACATCGCGTCGAGCGGGTTGGTCACCACGATCACGATCGCGTCGGGGGAGCGGTCGCGCACCTGCTCGGACACGTCGCCCACGATCGACTTGTTGATCTCGAGCAGGTCGTCGCGGCTCATGCCCGGCTTGCGCGGCGAGCCGGAGGTGATCACCACGATGTCCGAGCCCGCGGTCTCCTCGTAGCCGTTCGTTCCTGTCACCTGAGCCTCGTATCCGACCACCGGTCCGGACTGGTTCAGGTCGAGCGCCTTGCCCTGCGGCAATCCTTCAACAATGTCCACCAGTACAACATCCGCATAGTCGCGCTCTGCAAGCCGTTGTGCACACGTTGCACCGACATTGCCTGCACCGACTACGGTTATCTTCTTACGGTTCATTACACATTCACCTTTCCACGGAGGGTTTGATGGCCGATTTCCTGGCCGAGAAGCTTCAAGAGATCGACGACCGGCTGAAGGAGCTTCGCCCGCTTCACGAGGAGTTCCTCAAGCTCGAGAAGGCCAAGCAGGCGCTTGCGGGCATGGACAGCACGCCGGCGCGCCGCGGACCCGGCCGCCCGCGCGGCTCCGGAGCCACGAGCTCGGGCAACGGCCGCCGCAGGCGCCGCCGCGGCCGCAGCGGCGGCACCGCCGCCGACAAGGTGCTCGACGTCGTCCGCCAGAACCCGGGCATCACGGTGTCCGAGGTGGGCGACCGGCTCGGGTACACGCAGAAGAACTACCTCTACCGGGTGTTTCACAACCTGACGGAGGACGGTGCGGTGCAAAAGCAGGGCAAGGGTTACAGCGCCAGCTAAACGCTGACCCCCTCCTCGATCTTGTCGATGATCGCGCCGGCGTACTCCTTCGTGCCCACTGCACTCGGGTCGTCGCGATCCTCCTTGAGGTCGTAGGTCACGTTCTCGCCCTCCTTGATCACGGCGGCGATCGACCCCTCGAGGCGGTCGGCCGCCTCGGTCTCCTCGATGTGGCGCAGCAGCATCACGCCCGAGAGCATGAGCGCGGTCGGGTTGATCTTGTTCTTGCCCTTGTACTTCGGGGCCGAGCCGTGGGTGGCCTCGAACACCGCGTAGTCGTCGCCGATGTTCGCGCCCGGCGCCAGCCCGAGGCCGCCGATCTGGCCGGCGCACAGGTCGGACACGATGTCGCCGTAGAGGTTGGGCAGCACGAGCACGTCGTACTCGGCGGGCCGTGACACGAGCTGGTTGCAGAGGTTGTCCACGATCCGGTCCTCGAACTCGATGCCGGAGTCGCCGTACTCCTCCTCGGCCACCTGCTGCGCGACCCGCAGGAACAGCCCGTCGGAGTGCTTCATGATGTTGGCCTTGTGCACGGCGGTCACCTTCGATCGCCCGTAGGCCTTCGCGTACTCGAACGCCTCGCGCACGATCCGCTGGGTGCCGAAGACCGAGATCGCCTTGATGGTCACGCCGATGTCCTCGCGCAGCTCGGTGCCCTCGGTCTCCTTGATGAACTCGCGCAGCTTGAGGGTCTCGGGCTTGCCCTCCTCGTACTCGACGCCGGCGTAGAGGTCCTCGTGGTTCTCGCGCACGACGACCACGTCGGTCTCCGGGAAGCGCGTGCGCACGCCCTCGTACGCCTTGCAGGGCCGGATGCACGCGTAGAGGTCGAGCTCCTTGCGCAGCGCGACGTTGATCGAGCGGAAGCCTGAGCCCACCGGCGTGGTGATCGGGCCCTTGATGGCCAGGCCGCGCTCCTTGATGGAGTCGAGCACGCGGTCGGGCAGCGGCGTGCCCTCGGCCTCGTACACGTCGGCGCCGGCGTCCTGGAAGTCCCACTCGAACTCGACCCCGGTCGCCTCGAGTACCCGCTGGGTTGCCTCTGCGATCTCGGGGCCCGTGCCGTCGCCCGGGATGAAGGTGACGCGATGAGCCACTGCGATCCTTTCGTCTGAGAGCCGGGCATTATCGCGGTCGGCGTCCATCCGGGGTCCGCCGGTGCCGCCCTACCATGGGTGGATGCTCGGAGGAGGACGCTCGATCCAGCTCGTGCGCGTGTTCGGGATACCGATCGGCGTGAACGTCAGCTGGTTCCTGTTCCTGTTCGTCGTCATCTACTTCCGCTCCGAGGCGTACAAGGACCAGTTCCCCGGCCACGACAACCGGGCGTTCGTGCTGGCGGTGGTGTTCGCGCTCGCGTTCTTCCTCTCGATCCTGCTGCACGAGCTCGGGCACGCGGTCACCGCGCTGCGCAACGGCGTGGGGATCAGCGGGATCGAGCTGTGGATGTTCGGCGGGCTCGCGCGGATGAAGCGCGACTCCCCCACCCCCTGGATCGACCTGAAGATCTCGGCCGCCGGCCCGCTCGTCACGCT
>JAICRZ010000259.1 GCA_025937135.1 Thermoleophilaceae bacterium | reverse complement strand
GCTGACCGCCGCGCCGGCTCGAGGACATATCGCGCGTCGAGGTCCGCGACCGCGTGCGCGACTCGCCGGAGCGCGCGCGCTCCTTGTTGACCGTCCGGGCGGCGATCTCCTCCGCGCGGCCCTCGGAGCGGCCCTGGTCCTTCTCGGACTCCTTGATGTGCTCGTACTGGCGGGCGCGCTTGGTGCCCTTCTTGACTCCACGTGGTGGCATGACGGTCCGGTACCCCGGGCACCGCGAAGAGACACCGCGCGCTCAACCCGCACGCCGGCCGACCGATCTTCCAGACGTGGAGACGCCCGCCTTGAGGATCGCGTGGGCCGGCATGATCGTGGCGCTCGGCCTCGCGGTCGCGGCGTCTGTGCTCGCGCCCGCGGGCTGGGCGGCCCCGATCGTCGCGCTGACCGCGATGTACGCAGCCCTCCTGCGCTGGACCGTTCGCGGCGCGCGGCGCACGCAGCTGCAGGCGCGGCGCAGCGAGCACGCCGCGCTGCACGACCCCGTCACCGAGCTTCCCAACCGGGTGCTGTTCCACGACCGGGTCCACCACGCGATCGCTCGCGCCGAACGCGCGGGCACCCGCGTCGCCGTCCTGCTGCTCGACCTCGATCGCTTCAAGGAGGTCAACGACACCCTCGGCCACCACAACGGCGATCTCCTGCTGCACGTCGTCGGCGACCGGCTCGCCACCACGGTGCGCGCCGGCGATTCGGTGGCCCGGCTAGGCGGCGACGAGTTCGCCGTGCTGCTCGCCGACGTGAACGGACCGGAGGACGCCCGCGACGCCGCCCGCCGGCTGCACGAGGCCGTCGCCGCCCGGCTGGAGCTCGAGGGCATCGGCGTCGAGGTCGAGCCGAGCGTCGGCATCGCGCTGCATCCCGACCACGGGTCGGATCCCGAGACGCTGCTCCAGCGCGCCGACGTGGCCATGTACGCGGCCAAGCGCGCGCACGCCGGCGCTGCGATCTACTCCGGCGACGTCGACGCGTACTCCCGCGAGCGGCTGGAGCTGATCGCCGATCTGCGGCGCGCCATCGACGCGGGCGAGCTGGTCCTGCACTTCCAGCCCAAGGCGACGCTCGCCCAGCGCCGCGTCACCGGCGTGGAGGCGCTCGTGCGCTGGCAGCACCCGGAGCAGGGGCTCCTGTACCCCGACGCGTTCATCCCGCTCGCGGAGCACACGGGCCTCATGCGCCCGCTCACGCTGCACATCCTCGACGCCGCCCTGCGCCAGTGCCGGAGCTGGGCGGACGCAGGGCTCGACCTCGGCGTGGCCGTCAACATCTCCACCCGCAACCTGCTCGACCTGACGCTGCCGGAGACGGTCGAGCAGCTGCTCGCCGCCCATGGCGTCTCCGCCGAGCGGCTGGAGCTCGAGATCACCGAGACGACGATCATGGCGGACCCGCCGCGCTCCAAGGCCGTGCTGGCCCGTCTCAGCCGCCTCGGCGTCGGGCTGGCCGTGGATGACTTCGGCACGGGCTACACCTCGCTCGCGTGGCTGCGGGACCTGCCGGTCACGACGCTGAAGATCGACAAGTCGTTCGTGCTCGACATGCACACCGGCGGCGGCGACTCGGTCATCGTCCGCTCGACGGTGCAGCTCGGGCGCAACCTCGGGCTCTCCGTCGTCGCCGAAGGCGTCGAGGACCAACAGGCCTGGGACGAGCTCGCGGCGCTCGGCTGCGACCTCGCGCAGGGCTACTTCCTCAGCCGCCCACAGCCCGTGGAGGTGCTGACGCCCTGGCTGCGCGCCGCCGCGGACGCGGCCGGCCCGGCGCTATGCCACCGCCCGGACGACGTCGAGCAGGGTCGCGACGGGCGGGTTGTCGGCTGAGTTCTCGCTGTAGTGCGCGAGGCGCACGCGGCCCGAGCGGTCGATCACGAACGTGCCCGGGAGCTGGGCCATGTCCCCGCCCTTCGGGCCCCCGCCCGGCGAGCCGGTGAGGCGGATCGCCTCCGGGTAGCGCTTGGCCACCCGCCAGCCGAGCAGCGTGCGCCGCGTGCCACGGCCGAGGCTCACAGTGGCGTAGGCCTCGTGCCACGGGTCGGCGAGGCAGTCGAACGGCACCTCCCGGCTCGCGCAGAAGTCGTGCGTGGCCTCCGCGGTGTACTGGAAGATCGCCACCACATCGGCTCCCGCCTCCCGGAGCTCGTCGAACGCCCCGCCCACGCGGATGAGCTGCTCGCGGCAGAACGCGCAGCCGAAGTGCCGCATGAACATCACCACCAGAGGTCCATCCCGCCAGCGGTCGCGCAGCTGCACCACGCCGTCCACGGTCGCGAGCCGCAGATTCGGGAAGGCGTCGCCGGCGGTGATCGTGCTCATCCGGTGCCGACTCTAGTCGCGCTCTCGCGGCGCGCGGTCGCCGCGGCGTGACCGGCGTAGTGGACCAAGCGGCGCGCGCGCCCGTACAGAGGGGCGTGACCCTGATCAGCACGACGTTCGCCGGACCCGGCCACGTGCTGCCGGCGGCGGCCGTGGCCGTCGCGGCGCTCATGCTCGCGACCTGGGCGCTGAGCCTGCGGCTGGGCGACGCGTCGATCGTCGACCCGGTGTGGGGGCCGGCGTTCG
>JAICRZ010000155.1 GCA_025937135.1 Thermoleophilaceae bacterium | reverse complement strand
CCCACTCGTCCTCGCGCACGTACGGCAGGTTGGCCACGACGAGGTCATAGTCGCCGGGCGGCAGCCCGCGCGCGGCGGCGAACGACACCTCGAGCCCGAATCGGTCCGCGTTTGCGCGCGCGACCTCCACCGCGTCCGGCGACGCGTCCGATCCGCTGACCACCAGGTCCGGGCGCTCGTCCTTCAGGGCGAGCGCGATCGCCCCCGAGCCGCTCCCCACGTCGTGCACGCGCGCGCCGTCAGGCAGCAGCGCGAGCGCGACCTCCACGAGCGTCTCGGTGTCCGGGCGCGGGATCAGCACACGTCGGTCGACCGCCAGGTCGAGGTTGCGGAACGCGCGCCGCCCGGTGATGTAGGCGACGGGCTCGCGGGCCGCGCGCCGCGCGACGCGGTCGGCGAAGCCGGGCGGCGGCTCGTCGCGATCGCGCGTGTAGAGGTCGAGCCGGTCGATGCCGAGCGCGTCGGCCAGGAGCAGCTCCGCATCGAGCCGGGGCGTGTCGCAGCCGGCGTCCGCAAGCCGCGCGACCGCCGCGGCCATCACCCCACCGCCAGCGATCCGCTCTCCAGCTTGCGGCGCTTCTCGTCTGCCTCGAGCGCGCGGGTGAACTCGTCGAGGTCGCCGGCCAGGATCGCCGGGATGTTGTTGCGGGTGAGCTTCACGCGGTGGTCGGTCACGCGGTCCTGCGGGAAGTTGTAGGTGCGGATCTTCTCCGAGCGCTCGCCGCTGCCCACCTGCGCCTTGCGCTCGGCCGACAGCTCGGCCTGCTGCGCCGCCAGCTGCTGCTCGTAGAGCCGCGCGCGCAGGACCCGCAACGCCTTCTCGCGGTTCTGGAGCTGCGACTTCTCGTCCTGCATCGACACGACGAGGCCGGTCGGCTTGTGCGTGATGCGCACCGCCGAGTCGGTCGTGTTCACGGACTGGCCGCCCGGGCCGGACGAGCGGTAGACGTCGATCTGGAGGTCGTTCGGATCCACCTGCACGTCGACGTCCTCGGCCTCCGGGAGCACCGCGACCGTGGCGGTGGAGGTGTGGATGCGCCCCTGCGACTCGGTCTCGGGCACGCGCTGGACGCGGTGCGTGCCGCCCTCGTACTTGAACACGCTGTAGGCGCCGTTGCCCTTGATCTCGAAGGTGTAGTCGCCGTCGGAGATCGACAGCGGCTCGACCTTGAAGCCGCGCCGCTCGGAGTAGCGCGTCAGCATGCGGTACAGGTCGCCGGCGAACAGCCCGGCCTCCTCACCCCCGGTCCCGGCGCGCACCTCGATGATCACGTTCTTCTCGTCGTTCGGGTCGGGCTCGACCATCGCCAGCCGGACCTCCTCCTCGAGGTCGCCGAGGCGCTGCTCGGCCTCGCGCAGCATGTCGCGGATCTCCGGGTCGTCCTCGCCCTCGGCGATCAGCTCGCGCGCGCCGGCGGCGGTGCTGGCGGCATCCCGGTACTCGCGCGCCAGTTCGTTCGCATGCTCCAGCGCGCTGTACTGCCGGCCGACGTCCGCGTAGCGCTCGCGATCGCCGATCACCTCGGGATCGGACATCTGCTCCGAGAGCTCGCGGAAGCGGGCTTCGATCTGCTCGACGAGCTGTTCGATCACGAGCCCGAGTCTAGGCTCAGGCCACGACTTCCATCCCGACCTTGTCTTCTTCCGAAGCCTGGTCGGGGTTCTCGACGGCCAGGACGGCCTCGAGCGCGGCGATCGCCACGGCGAGCTGCGTGAGGTCGGGCTCGCGCGTGGTCAGCCGCTGGAGCTGCATGCCGGGCCACATCAGGATCTGGGCCCAGCGCTTGTCGCGGTGCTTGCCGAACAGCTTGATGATCTCGAAGGCGATGCCGGCCACGAGCGGGATGCCCACCACGCGCGTGATGAACAGCCACAGCAGCGGCAGCTTGCCGAACGGCGCGAACACGAAGATCGCCACGACCATGACGATCAGCAGGAACGACGTGCCGCAGCGCGGGTGCAGGCGCGAGAACTGCTGGGCGTTCTGCGGCGTGAGCGGCAGCGACGCCTCGTAGCAGGAGATCGTCTTGTGCTCGGCGCCGTGGTATTCGAACACCCGCTGTAGGTCGCGCATGCGCGAGATCAGCCACAGGTAGCCGAGGAAGATCGAGATGCGGATGACCTTCTCGACGACCACGAAGACGAAGCCGTTCGGCAGCTGGTCGCGCAGCAGGCTCGTGAGTCCGGCGGGCAGCAGGAAGAAGAGCCCGATCGCGAGGACCACCGAGAAGATCACGGTGCCGGCCCAGGTGCCGCTGCCGATCTGCTCGTCGTCGTCCTCGGACACGACCTGCGCGTTCGCGGAGATGCCGAGCGCCTTGAAGCCGATCGAGAGCGATTCGCCCAGCGCGGCCACGCCGCGGATCAGCGGCAGCCGCAGGATGCGGTGGCGCTTGACGATCGAGACGAGCGGCTCGGAGACCACCTCGATCTCGCCGAGGGCGGCCTCGGTCGGCTCCATCGCGTGACCGTCGGCGAGCTGCTCGGGCGACGGCTTGCGCACGGCGACCGCCCATGTCGAGACGCCGCGCATCATCACCCCTTCGAGGACGGCCTGGCCACCGATCGGGGCGTCGCGCGTGCGGGGTGGTGGCGCGGCCTCGCTCATGTGCCCACTGTATCGGCGGTCAGGCGGCGCGGCGTGAGCTTTCATGCGCCCACTGCGGGGCAGCGGGAGCGGAGCACGTTGTCGTCGTCGGTGGTCTCGTGGATCGTGTCGAGCCGGTCCACGACTGCGCGCAGGCGGCGCTCGCAGACCGGGCCACTGACACGCACGGTGACCGTGGCGCCGGGCTTCACGGAGTCCACGCGCGCGCCGTCGGCCGCGCCGTCGTCCACGAACAGGTCCACCAGCACGTTCTTCGCCTCGGCGGCGCCGAGGTTGGTCACGTCGATGCTGTAGAGGGTCGTGCCGCCGGCGTCGCCGCGGCGGGCAGCGACCCGGGTGATCGCCAGGTTGGGCAGCTTGCCGTCCTGGCGGCACTCGCCAGAGGTGCGGTGCGCGGTCTTGATCGTCTTGCCGTTCGCGCCGACCCAGCGGTAGTCGACCAGCGCGGCGTAGGACCCGCCGACCGCCAATCCGGTCACGGTCTGGGCGTACCCGAACGTCCTGACCCCCGGGCGCGAGCGGCGCCACTGCGCAAGCTGCGGGGCGGGCACCGGCGCGCTGCCGTCGGCGGCGCGGTCGAGCAGCGTGAAGCGCATCATCATCCGGTTCGCGCCGGCCACCGAGCGCATGCGCCCGTAGAAGGTCGCCTGGCGCTCTTTCGCGCTGTTGCCGACCTGGCAGGAGCGCACCTTCAGGGAGGTGGGCGCCGCGGCCAGCGCTGCCGTCGCGGGCACGAGAACGAGCGCCGCGACGACGGCGGAGGCGGATATGAGGCGGAAGCGCATGTATCGCCTCCCAACAGTGGCCGGGGAGCGAAGTTGCTCAGTCGCCGCTACGACCGGCGACGGGCCTGGCGGCGGCGGAACCGCTCGACGCGGCCGCCCGTGTCCACCAGCTTCTGACGGCCGGTGTAGAACGGATGGCAGTTGGAGCAGATCTCGACGTGGATCTCGCCCTGGGTCGAGCGCGTGGTGAACTCGTTCCCGCAGGTGCAGCGGACGTGAGCTTCCTGGTACTGGGGATGAATTTCTGTCTTCACGTAACTGAGTCTAGCTTCGGCTACCAGCTTCGACTGCCTCGTAGACGAGCGCCTCGACGACCTTGGGATCGAACTGCGTGCCGGCGTGGCGGCCGAGCTCGGCGAGCGCGTCCGACAGCGGCATCGCGCCCCTGTAGGGGCGGTCCGAGGTCATCGCGTGGAAGGCGTCGCAGGCGCAGATGATGCGCGCGCCGAGGGGGATCTCCTCGCCCGCGATGCCGTCCGGGTAGCCGCCGCCATCCCAGCGCTCGTGCGCCCAGCGGACGAGGCGGTGGATGCCGGAGAAGAACGGGATCGGCTCGAGGATGCGCTGGCCGATGAGCGTGTGCTGCTTCATCTCGGCGAACTCGTCCTCGGTGAGCTTGCCAGGCTTGTTCAGGATCTCGGTGCGGATCCCGATCTTGCCGATGTCGTGCAGGAGCGCGGCGTAGCGCACCGTGCGCACGTCCTCGGCGCTCAGCCCGAGCCGCGCGGCCACGCCCTCGCTCAGGTCGGCCACGTCGTGCGCGTGCGCGGCGGTGTAGGCGTCCTTCTGCTCGAGCGCGTCGCAGAGCGCCGCCAGCGTGGTCATGAAGGTGCTCTCGAGCTCGCCGCGCAGCCGCGCGCGGTCGAGCGCGGCTCCCACGTGCGCCGCCACCAGGTCGGCGAACACGACGTCGTCGGCGTCGAAGGCGTGCGTGTCGAGGTGCTCGATGTTGAGCACGCCCCAGGTCTCGCCGTTCACGCGGATCGCCACGGTGAGCTCCGACCCCGATTGGATCGGCTGGTCGACGCCGATGAAGTCCGGATCGGTCGCCGTGTCGAGCACGAGCGACGGCTCACCGGTCTGGACGACGCGCCCGAGCACGCCCTGATCCGCCGGCTGCTCCCAGTCGTCGAAGTTCACCTTGCCGGTCAGCGGGCCGGCGGCGGCGGCCGGGCGCAGCATGGTGCCATCGTCGAGGCGGTCGATCACGACCAGGTGGTAGCGGAAGGTCGCGTGAAGCTCCTCGACAGTCGTTGCCGCGATCTCCACCGGGTCGGCCAGCCGCAGCAGCTTGGCGGACAGCCGGCTGGCGCAGGCGAGGCGATCGCGCTGGCGCCCGGCGCCCGCGCTGCCGGCCACGCGCTCGGCTGCCTTCGCGCGCACCGTGCGCTTCATCGCGTAGAGGCGCTCGTCGGCGCTCGACAGGACGCCGTCCTTGGTCGGGCCGTCGGCCGGCCACTCGCCGATCCCGTAGGAGACGCCGACGCGGCGGTCGAGGGCGGCGAGCGCGGCGGCGGCCCGCTTGGTCACCGGCTCGGCGCCGCCTGCGGAGGTGCCGTGCAGCACGAGCGCGAACTCGTCGCCGCCGATGCGGAACGCGCGATCGGTCTCGCGGCAGCACGAGCGCAGCGCGTCGGCGGCCGCGACGAGGACGCGGTCGCCCGCGGCGTGTCCGGCCGTGTCGTTGACCTGCTTGAAGCCGTCGAGGTCGAGCAGGACCACGCTCATCGCGCCGCCCCCGCGGCGGCAGACGTCGAGCTCGCGCGCGACGGCCTCGTGGAACTCGCGGTGGTTGAACAGCCCGGTCAACGGATCGCTCGTGGCGAGCTGCTCCTGCGCCTCGTAGAGCCGCGCGTTGGCGAGCGCGATCGCGGCCTGCGCCGCGTAGGACTGCATCAGGTCGACGTCGTGCGGAAGGAAGCCGTCCGCGGAATTGGCGAGCGCGACCAGCAGGCCGAGCGAGCGGCCGCGGTAGACGAGCGGCGCGGCACACAGCGAGCGCAGCGGCAGGGCGCGGTCTTCGGGGAGCGCGCGGAGCGCGGGCACCTCGGCGAGGTCGTCGAGCACCGTGGCCTCGTTGCGCACACACTCGGAGGCCCGGGCCCACGACTCGATCGCCTCGATGAAGTGGGCCGGGAGGATCGACGAGCGGCGGCAGTGCATTCCGTCGCCGTCGTCGGTGAGCAGGATGAACTCCTTGCCGCCCACCGCGTTCTGCGCGTGCTTGGTGATCTTCGAGAGCACGTCGTCGAGGCGTAGCTCGGAGACCAGGTCCTGGAGCGAGCCGGCCAGGCGCTCGGCGACCTCGGCCTGCGTGTCGGCGTGGCTCTGGAGCGTCTTCCAGCGGCGCCGGCGGAAGCCGAGCTCGCCGCCGGCGGCGTACGCCAGGGCGCCCGCTGCCGCGACGCCGGCCTCGGGCAGCAGCGGCGGATCGAGCGCCAGCGCCGTCGCGACCACGCCGGTCGCCGCCAGCACCGATGCGATCACGGTGCGCAGCCGCGACGCGCCCGGCTGCCAGCGGATGTCGTAGATGCACGTGTCGCCGCCGTCGCGCGCGCAGACGGGATGGCTGATGCGCGCCAGCGGGAGGCCGAAGACGAGCGGCGCACAGGAGAGGAAGCCGATGTTCAGCTCGCAGTCCTGGAAGTGGTAGCCCGTCCCGGACACGTCGGTGTAGGCGATGCGCGCGTGGTGGCTGCCCACCTCGATCGCCTCCATCCGGTGCGTGGTCGTGAACTTCGAGCACGTGCGCGCGATGTTCTTGTAGAGCAGGCGCACGCTGCCGAGCGCGCGCAGCGAGATCTTGAGGGCCGGCGCGACGTTGAAGTCCATCGCCGCCTGCCCGATGTGGCGAGCCGCGTGCGGGTCGTCGAAGACCATCGCCACGCCGTTCAGGAGCTTCATCTTGGTGGCGAACGAGGACCAGCTGCGCTCGTCGTGCAGCTCCGCCTCGCGCCCCTGGAGGCCGGTCTCCCTCAGCAGCCGGTCGACGGCGTCGCGACCGCCCTCGCGCGCGACGTAATCGAGGATGAGCTGTGTGGTGACCCCACCGGTTTCGCGCGGCTCGGCGACCTCGTCGAGCGCGTCGGGAACGATGGCAGGGGCCGTGGTGGAAGCCACTTCCATAGCAAGAAGGTCGGCATTCCTGGAGAGTGCTTTAGCGCCTGCGGGAGCGCTGGCGCGCGCGCCAGCGGGCCCACCAGCGCATGAAGCGCGAACCGCGCGGCGGCTCGGGCTGTGAGACGCGCACGCGCTGGATCCACTGCTCGAGCGGCAGCGTGCCGTCGATCAGACGCGCGAGGGCCGCCGTTATGGGCGCCTCGAGCCCCGCGTTCTCGATCGCGCGGGCCAGGAGCGGGACCGTCTCGAGCGACTCGACGGCCTGGCCCACCCGGTCGGGGATCTCGGCGCCGGGCACGCCCTGGCCCAGCAATTCGCCGGCGCTGCGGTTGCGCGAGCTGGGCGCCAGCGCGGTGGCCACGAGATCGCCGACCCCCGCCCGGCCCACGAAGGTGCGGGAGCGCGCGCCGCGCAGCTTGGCGAGCGCCAGCACCTCGGTGAAAATGTCGGCGGCCGCCATCCCGGCGGCGTTGCGGCCCTGCTGCTCGGCTGCCGCGGCGGCGAGCGCGGCGGCGTTCTTCGCGACGCCCGCCAGCTCGACGCCGACCGGGTCCGATGACGCCTCGCAGACCACTCCGGCCGAGCGGAACGTCTCGGCGATCTGGTCGGCCAGCGCGGCCGCGTGCGACGCCACCACGAGCCCGGCGCCGTGGTCGACCATCTCGCGCGCGTGCGCGGGGCCGCCGACGCACGCCACGCGGTCGGGCCCGAACAGCTCCTCGAGTGCGACCGTCGGCGGCGTCCCGTCCGGCGGGACGAGGCCCTTCGCGAGCGACACGATCCCGGCGTCGGCGGCCACTCCCTGACGCCGCAGCTCGGCGAGCGCCTCGCTCAGCCCCTTCGACGGCACCGCGACGAAGATCAGGTCGGCGCGCCGGAACTGG
>JAICRZ010000152.1 GCA_025937135.1 Thermoleophilaceae bacterium | reverse complement strand
GGCGTCGGTGCTGCGCGAGATCGTGCGGCATCCGGAGATCCACGAGGCGGTCGCGATCTCCACGTGCAACCGCACCGAGATGTACTTCGTGACCGGCAACCCGGTCGAGGCGGAGAGCGCCGCGCTCTCGAGCATGGCGCGGCACGCGGAGATACCGCCGACCGAGCTCGTCAGCGCGATCTACTCGTTGCGCGACGACGAGGCCGTGCGCCACCTGTTCGAGGTCGCGGCCGGGCTCGACTCGATGATCGTGGGCGAGGCCGAGGTGCAGGGCCAGGTGAAGCGCGCGTACGAGCTGGCGCTGGTCGAGGGCGTGACCGGGCCGGTGTCGAATCGGCTGTTCCGCGACGCGCTCGCCACCGGCAAGCGCGCGCGTACGGAAACCGCGATCTCGCGCGCGCAGACGTCGGTATCGAGTGTCGCGGTGGAGCTCGCGCGCGCGACGCTCGGCGACCTCGAGCAACGACGCGTGCTCGTGATCGGCGCGGGTGAGAACGGCGAGCTGGCGGCGCGTGCGTTCCACGAGCGCGGCGTGCAGGCCGTGTTCGTGGCCAACCGCCGCTACGACCGCGCGATCGGGCTGGCGCAGCGCTTCGGCGGCACCGCGGTGCGTTTCGACGACATGCTGCCCCAGCTCATCGAGACCGACATCGTGGTCAGCTCGACGGCGTCGCCGCACCAGATCGTCGGCCGCGACGACCTGGCCGAGGTGATGGAGGAGCGCGGCGGGCGCCCGCTGCTCCTGATCGACATCGCGGTACCGCGCGACATGGATCCCGCCGTCCGCGACCTCACAGGCGTGACCGTCTTCGACATGGACGACCTCCAGCGCCAGATCGCCCAGAACCTCGGCACACGCGAGGCCGAGGCGCGGCGGGTGCGCGCGATCGTGCTGGAGGAGGCCGAGCGCTTCGCCCAGTGGCGCGCGTCGCTCGACGTGGTGCCCACCATCAGTGCGCTGCGCGAGCGCGGCGACCGCATCGTCGAGGACGTGCTGCGCGAGAACTCGGGGCGCTGGACGGCGCTGAGCGACGAGGACCGCGACCGCGTCGAGCTGCTCGCGCGCGCCGTGGTCAGCCGCCTTCTGCACGAGCCGACGCTGCGTCTCAAGGGCGCGAGCGTGGACGGTGCGTCGTACGTCTACGTACAGGCGCTGCGCGAGCTGTTCGGGCTCGATCCCGAGCCTCTCGGCGAGGATGCCGGCGCCGACGTCGCCTCGCTCGACGAGCGCCGCCGCCGGCGCGACGCTTGACCGTCCGCATCGGGACGCGGGGGAGCGCGCTGGCGCTGACGCAGTCGGGGCATGTCGCCGAGCTGCTCGGGGTCGACGTCGAGTTGGTCGAGATCCGGACGTCCGGCGACGCGGGTCGGCAGTCGGCAGTGGGCAGTGGGCAGGGTGACAAGTCGCGCTGGGTGAAGGAGATCGAGGCCGCGCTGCTTGCCGGCGAGGTCGACCTGGCCGTGCACTCGGCGAAGGATGTGCCGGGCCAGTTGCCGGACGGGCTGGCGATCGTGGGCGTGCCGGTGCGCGAGGACGCGCGCGATGCGCTGGTGGGCGCCGGGTCGCTCGACGACCTGCCCGAGGGCGCGAACGTGGGCACCGGGAGCCTGCGGCGCCGCGCCCAGCTGCTGGCGCTCCGGCCCGACCTGAACGTGGAGGTGCTCCGCGGCAACGTGGACACCCGGCTGCGCAAGCTCGCCGACGGCGAGCACGACGCGATCGTGCTGGCGCTGGCCGGGCTGCGCCGGCTCGGCCGCGACGACGGGGCCGCGCCGCTCGACGCGATCGAGCTGACGCCCGCGCCGGGGCAGGGCTGCCTGGCGCTCGAGGCGCGCCGCGACGACGACGCGTCGGCGGCGCTGGCGGCGGCCGTGACCGACCAGGACGCGCTCGTGCGGCTGACCGCGGAACGCGCGCTGGTCGAGCGCCTGGACGCGACCTGCGACACGCCGGTGGGGGCCTACGCCGAGCTCGGCGACGACGGCCTCTTCCTGGCGGCGTTCGTGGGCCTGCCCGACGGGTCGCACTGGATCCGCGACGCCGCCGTGGCCGACCCGTCCGAGCCCGCCGCGCTCGGGACCGCGCTGGGCGAGCGCCTGCTGGCGGCGGGCGCGGGCGAGCTGCTCGAGGAGGCAACTAGGCTGGCGGGCCGTGCCTGACCTCCTCGGCGAGCTGACCGACTGGCTGCGGATCCCGTCGATCTCGACCGGCGGCGGCGATCCCGCCGACATCGCGCGCGCCTGCGACTGGGTCTGCGAGCGCGTGCGCGCGGCGGGCGGCGAATGCGAGCCGGTGGTGGTGGGCGACGGCAACCCGATCGCCGTCGGCGATCTGCGCGCGAACCGCGACGGCGCACCGACCGTCCTGATCTACGGCCACTACGACGTGCAGTCGGCCGGCCCGCTGGACGCGTGGGAGTCGCCGCCGTTCGAGCCGAGCGTGCGCGACGGTCGCATCTATGCGCGCGGGGCCTGTGACGACAAGGGCAACTTCCTGCCGCTGCTGCACGTTGCGTGCGAGCTGGCGAGCGCCGGTGAGCTGCCGGTGAACGTGCGCGTGGTGGTGGAGGGCGAGGAGGAGGCGGGCAGCAGCGCCGTGAACCAGTGGATCCGCGCCGACGAGCGCGGTGCGGACGCGGCGATCGTCTTCGACTCCGACATGGCCGACGAGCACACGCCGGCGATCACCGTCGGGCTGCGCGGGATGGTCCAGGTGGAGATCGAGGTGACGGTCGGCGAGCGCGACCTGCACTCGGGCATCTACGGCGGCAGCGTGCTGAACGCGCTGCACGTACTGCACGCGATGCTGGCCGAGGTGATGCCCGGCCCGGACGGGCGCCTGCGGGGGGAACTGCGCGCCGGAATCGAGGATCCCGCGCGCGCCGAGCTGGAGTCATGGCAGCGGCTGCGCTCCGGCAACGAGGTGCTCGGGGAGGTGGGTGGCCGTCCTGTCAGCCACGACGCCGGCGCCGACTACTACCGGCGCAACGGCGCCGACGCCTCGCTCGACGTGAACATGGTCACGGGCGGCGAGCCGCGCACGGTCGTTCCCGCGACCGCGCGCGCGGTCGTGTCGCTGCGGCTGGCGCCGCGCCAGCGCGCGGACGAGATGGAGGAAACGCTGCTCGGGCTGCTGCGCGCGCCGGTGCCGGACGGCGCCGAGGTCACCTTCGCGACGCATCGAGCCGACCCGTCGCTGTTCGACGTCGGCGACCCGGTGCTCCAGCTCGCCGCCGCCGCGATCGAGCGCGCTACCGGCACCGCGCCGGTCTTCCAGCGCAGCGGTGGCTCGATCCCGATCGTGGCGGAGCTGGCCGCCGCGGGCATCCCGACGATCGTCGGCGGCTACGCGCTGGCCGACGACGCGATCCACGCCCCGAACGAGTCGTACCGGCTCGAGAGCCTGCGCCTGGGCGAGGCTTCGGCACGCGAGCTGTACGCCGCGCTGGCGGAGTTGCCCGGACATTAGGCTTCGCTCCGTGGTCTATCTCGTGGGAGCCGGGCCCGGCGACCCCGGCCTGATGACGCGCCGGGCGGTCGAGCTGATCGCGCGCGCCGACGTGATCCTCTACGACCGGCTGATCCCGCCGGGCGCGCTCGACGGCGCGCGGCCCGGGGCCGACCTGCGCTACGTGGGCAAGCAGCCGGGCGGCCACGCGATGGAGCAGGACGAGATCAACGCGCTCCTGGTGGAGCTGGGCCGCGAGGGCGGCGCGGTCGTTCGGCTCAAGGGCGGCGATCCGTTCGTCTTCGGCCGCGGCGGCGAGGAGGCGCAGGCGCTGGCCGAGGCGGGCGTGCCCTTCGAGGTCGTGCCCGCCGTGACCGCGGGTGTCGCGGCGCCGGCCTACGCCGGGATCCCTGTGACCCACCGCGACGACGCGTCGGCCGTCGCGTTCGTCACCGGCCACGAGGACCCGGAGAAGGCGGAGAGCGCGCTCGACTGGGACGCCCTCGCGCGCTTCCCCGGCACGCTCGTGCTCTACATGGGGATCAAGAATTTGCCGGCGATCGCGCAGCAGCTGGTCACACACGGGCGCGGTCCCGATGAGCCGGTGGCCGTTGTCGAGCGCGGCACACTGCCGGGCCAGCGCGCGGTCGAGGGTACGCTCGCCGACATCGCCGAGCGCGTCGCGGAGGCGGGAGTCCGGCCGCCCGCCATCACGCTCGTGGGGCCCGTCGCGCGGCTGCGCCAGCGGCTCGCATGGATCGAGCGGCGCCCGCTGTTCGGCCGCTCTGTCGTGGTCACGCGAGCCCGCGCGCAGGCGAGCGGCCTGGCGCGGCGGCTCGAGGAGCTGGGCGCGCGCGTGATCGAGGCGCCGGCGATCCGGATCCAGCCGCGCCCGGCCGCGGAGGTCGACCCGCACGTGGCGGAGATCGAGGGCTACGCCCTGGTCGCGCTGACGAGCCCGAACGGCGCCACGCTGCTCATGGACGCGATCGAGCGCACGGGCCGCGACGCCCGCGCGCTGGCCGGCGCGACCGTTGCCGCGATCGGGCCTGCGACGGCCACGCAGCTGCGTCGGCGCGGCATCGCCCCCGACATCGTGCCGGACGAGGCCGTGGCCGAGGCGCTGGTGGAGGCACTGCGCGACGTGGACGTCGAGGGGCGGCGCGTGCTCGTGGCGCGCGCGTCGGAGGCGCGCAGCGTCCTACCCGAGGCGCTCACCGAGCGCGGCGCGCGGGTCGACGTGGTGGCCTTCTACGACACGGTCGCCGAACCGCTCGTCGGCGACTCGTTGGCGGCGGCCGCCGAGGCCGACTACGTCACCTTCACCTCCAGCTCGACCGTCAGGTTCTTCATGGACGGGATCGACGGCAACTTCCCCGGTGGCGCGCGCGTGGTGTCGATCGGCCCGATCACGAGCGCGACCGCGCGCGAGCACGGTCTCGAGGTGCACGTGGAGGCGGACCCCCATGACATCGGCGGCGTCATCGACGCGCTTCTGAACGACGCCGCGCGATGACGATCACGCTGCTCACCGACTACGGCCCACACGACGAGTTCGTGGGCGTCTGCCACGGCGTGATCCGCAAGATCCTGCCGGACGCCAGCATCGTCGACGTCACGCACGGCATCAGCCGCCACGACGTCCGCCACGGCGCGATCTCGCTGCGCAACGCGCTGCCCTACCTGCCGGTGGGCGTGCACGTGGCGATCGTGGATCCGCAGGTGGGCACCGAGCGCCGCGCGGTCGCCGTGCGCTGCGAGGACGGGCGCGTGCTGGTGGGGCCCGACAACGGAGTCCTGAGCCTGGCGTGGGAGCGCGCCGGCGGCGTGGCCGAGGCGTTCGACGTGACGCGCTCGCAGCACCGGCTCGAGCCCGTGTCCGCGACCTTCCACGGGCGCGACGTGTTCGTTCCGGTCGCGGCGCACCTGGCCGCGGGCGCGGAGCTGCGCGAGGCGGGGCAGCCGCTCGGCATCGACGAGCTGGCACTGCTCGAGCTGCCCGGGCCGATCGTGGACGAGGACGGCGCGACCGCCCACGCGCTGCTGGTCGACGGCTACGGAAACGTCAGCCTCGACCTCACCCACCAGCATCTGATGGAACTCGGGCTGACGCTGGGCGAGCGCGTGGAGATTGCCGGGCCCGGCCTGAGCTCGGAGGCGGTCGTGGTGCAGACGTTCGCCGACGTCGCGCCGGGCGAGATGCTGCTCTACGAGGACGCGTGGGGCGCCGTGGCGGTGGCGGTGAACCGCGGCGACGCCGCCAAGGCGCTCGGCTCGACACGCGACTCCGAGGTGCGCATCAAGCGCCGATGATCGGCCTGCCGCGCGTCCACTTCCGGACGATCGACTCCACCAACGCGCGTGCCCGCGAACTGGCTGCCGCGGGCGCTCCGCACGGCACGCTCGTCACCGCCGACGAGCAGACCGCCGGCCGCGGCCGCCAGGGCCGGACCTGGCTCGCGGCGCCCGGCGAGGCGCTGCTGATGTCGGTCGTCCTGCGCGACGTGGACCCGATCGTCCCGCTGGCCGCCGCCGTGGCGGTGGCCGAGACGGTCGGCGATGCCGCGCGGATCAAGTGGCCGAACGACATCTGGCTCGACCGCCGCAAGGTCGCCGGCATCCTGCTGGAGGGACGGCCGCAGGAGGGCTGGGCGGTGCTGGGGATCGGCCTGAACGTGCGCACGCGCGAATTCCCGGACGAGCTGAAGGACATCGCCACGTCGCTCGCGCTCGCCGGCGCGGCCACGACGACCGACGAGGTGCTCGCCGAGCTGGCTCCGCGGCTCGACCGCTGGGTTGCGGCGCCCGCACGCGACGTGCTGGACGCGTGGACGGCGCGCGACGCACTGCGGGGGGAGCGCATCCGCTGGTCCGGCGGCGAGGGTCTCGCCGCCGGCGTCGACACCGAGGGGGCGCTGCTCGTGCAGCGCGACGACGGCTCGGTCGCAGCCCTCGATGCGGGCGAGGTCCACCTGTCGCCGCTCTGACATTTCGCTGCAAATAAGCGCTTTGTTAATTGACAGCGCCCGGCCGTGCGGGATAGGCCAAGAGGGACCCAGGCTCACGGAGGAACTGCAGATGAGGGGCTCGACGAGGACACGAATCCTCGCCCTCGCCGCTGCGCTTTTTGCGCTGCTCGCGATGGCGACGGCCGCCCAAGCGGCGACCTACACGGTCAACAGCACGGCCGACACGGTCGACGCGACGCCCGGCGACGGCACGTGCGCCGACAGCGCTGGCAACTGCACCCTCCGTGCCGCGATCGACGAAGCCAACGCCCAGCCGGCCGACGACACCATCGACGTGCCCGCCGGGCGCTACACGCGCACGCTCGACGGCAGCTACGAGGACGCCAACCAGTCGGGCGACTACGACATCTACGACGCCGCCACGAGCGGCACGCTGACGATCGTCGGGGGCACCGGTGACGCGTCCGACACCGTCATCTCGGCCGCCGTCCCGAGTGGCGGCAGCTACGACCGCGTCTTCGAGGTCCTCTCCGGCGGCAACGCGACACTGCGGAACGTGACCGTCACCGACGGCCTCACCGACGACGACAACGGCGGTGGCGTCGCTGTCGACAGCGACGCGACGCTGGCGCTCGTGAACGATCGCGTCGTCGACAACGTCGCGGGGGACGAGGCCGGCGGCGGCATCTGGAGCGACACCGGCACCACGGTGACAATCGACGGATCGAAGCTGGACCGCAACCACGCCGCGACCGACGGCGGCGGCGTCTATGCGGGCAACGGCGTCACGATCTCCGGAGGTGCGGTCGACGGCAATCACGCGGCGGGCGGCGATGGCGGCGGTGTCTACAACGCGGCGGGTGCGCTGGTCCTGACGGGTACAAGCGTCAGCGACAACGCAGCCGATGACGACAGCGGCGGCGCCGTCTACAACGAGGGTGACTCGGTGAGCGCGACCGACACGGCGATCGACGACAACGTCGCCGAGTACTACGGCGGCGGAATCGACAACCACAGCGGCACCCTCGACGTCGTGCGAAGCAGCGTCAGCGACAACACCCTCAACGACGACCAGGGAGGAGGCATCTACGCCGACGGCGGCGACACGACCGTGACCGACAGCCATGTCGACGGCAACACCGCGCAGGACGACGACGGCGGCGGGATCTACAACAAGAGC
>JAICRZ010000087.1 GCA_025937135.1 Thermoleophilaceae bacterium | reverse complement strand
GAGGATCATCGAGAGTCCCTCGTGCGGGCTGCCGCCCGGCTCGCCGCTGCGGCAGACGATCAGGATGTGGCTGGCCTTGTGCGCGTAGGAGCACCACATCTTCCCGCCCGAGAGCACCCACTCCCCGTCCTCGCGCCGGGCGCGCGTCTTCAGCGATGCGACGTCCGACCCGGAGTCCGGCTCCGACATGGCGATCGCAAGCGTGCCGCCCTTGGTCACGCGCCCGAACAGGTCCCGCTTCTGCTCCTCGGTGCCGAACCGGTTGAGCGCGCCGACCACGATCAGCGTGACGTCGTAGCCGCCGAGGGGCGCACGGCCGCGCGCCGTCTCCTCGAGGAAGAGCGTGGCGTCGAGGAACGTCCCGCCCGACCCGCCGTACTCCTCGTCGATCGTGAGCCCGTACCAGCCGAGCTCGGCCATCTGCCGCGCAAGCTCGTCCGAGTGCCCGTCCTCGTAGTTGCCGGTGAGCTCGCGCAGCCGTTCGTCGGTGAGCTCGCGCGCGCAGAAGTCGCGGATCGCCCGGACGAAGTCCTCCTGCTCGTGGGTCAGAGCGTCGGCCACGCGGTCAGGAGGCCGCCGCCGGCTGCATCTCGGCCGGCCCGCGGTACGACTCGAGCGACGGGTCGTTCGCCCAGCGGTTCATCTCGCGCAGCGCGATCACCATCTTGTGCACCTCGTCCGGCCCGTCGGCCAGGCGCAGCATGCGCAGCGAGCGCCACATCACGGCCAGCGGCGTGTCGTCGGAGACGCCGAGCGCGCCGTGCACCTGCATGGCGCGGTCGAGCACATCCATGACCACGTTGGCGGCCACGACCTTCGTCATCGAGATGGCCTGGCGTGCCTCGCGCTTGCCGTACGCGTCCATCTGCCAGGCGGCGTTGAGCACCATCAGGCGCGCGCCGTCGATCTCGATCCGCGACTTGGCGATGAAGTCCTGGACGAACTGCTTCTCGGCGAGCTTGCCGCCGAACGCGTCGCGCGTGAGCGCGCGCTTGCACATCAGCTCGAGCGCCCGTTCGGCCGCGCCGATCGCACGCATGCAGTGGTGGATCCGGCCGGGACCGAGGCGGTCCTGCGCGATCTTGAAGCCGGCGCCGCGCTCGCCGAGCACGTTCTCCTTCGGCACGCGGCAGTCCTCGTAGCGGATCTCGCAGTGACCGGGGCCGCCGGCGTGGCCCATCACCGAGACCGGCCGGATCAGGTTGAAGCCGGGCGTGTCGGTGGGGACGATGATCATCGACGCGCGCTTGTGCGGCGCGGCGTCGGGGTCGGTGACCACCATCGCGATCGCGATCGAAGCGCCGACCGCGCCCGAGGTGAACCACTTGTGCGCGTTGATGACCCACTCGTCGCCGTCGAGCTCGGCGCGCCCGCGCAGGCCGGTCGGGTCGGAGCCGGCCGTCTCGGGCTCGGTCATCGAGAAGCACGAGCGCGTGTGTTCGTCCAGCAGCGGCTGGAGCCAGCGCTCCTGCTGCTCCGGCGTGCCGTGCTCGAGCAGGATCTCCATGTTGCCGGTGTCCGGCGCCGAGCAGTTGAAGACCATCGGCGCGACGAGGCTGCGCCCCATCGACTCGCACAGCATCCCGTACTCCCAATTCGTCAGGCCGCCGCCGTGCTCCTCATCCGGGAGGAAGAGGTTCCAGAGACCGTCGGCCTTCGCGCGCTCGCGCAGATCCACCAGGATCGGCGGGTATGCGATGCCGGTGTCGACCGTGACCTCCTCGTCGAGCGCCTGAAGCGTCTCCAGCTCGACGGGGTAGACGTGCTCGTCGAGAAACGCCTCGATCCGCTCGCGGAGCCGCTCGACGCGCTCTGAGGCTGCGAAGTCCACGCCCGGAAAGCTACACGCCCGCGCTACAGGCATGGAGCGCCCCGTCCGATGAGACGGGGGACCCATGGGCGGACCCGAGGACACGACGGCGGGCAGCGGCCTGCGCGGCCTGCTGCGCCGGCGCGAGGACCCGTACGCCGGCGCGGACCTTGTCCGCTCCGCGCGGCTCGCCTCGGCGATGCGGATATTCGGCGCGCTCCTGGCCTGCGTCGCCTTTCCGCTCGCGCCGCCCACCCACGCGATAGGCGCCGCCGGGTGGATCATCGCGGTCGGGCTCGTGGTCGGATCGCTCGGCAGCGCGGCGCGCACTGCGGTGGCCAGCAACCGCGTGTCGCACAACGAGCTGCTCGCGTACTCCTACGTGACGCTCGCCGGCGTCTCGACGATCGAGTTCCTCGCAGGCGGCCGCAGCTCGCCGTACCACCAGATCTTCATGCTGACCATCTTCAACGTGGCGCTCGCGCACCCGCCGCGACGCTTCGCCGCCTTCCTCCCGTTGTACCTCCTGGCGGTGGCCGCGCCGTTCGCGTACGGGCCGTGGGACTCGAGCCAGCTCGCGGACGCCGCCCTTCAGGTGCTGATCACGGTCGGCGCCGCGTGCGTCGGCAGCGTGCTCATGCAGAGCGTCCGCGACCAGCGGGTGTCGCTGGAGGAGCAGGGCGCCGCCCACCGCGAGGCCGCGGAGACCGACTCGCTCACCGGGCTCGGCAACCGCCGCGCGCTGATGACCGACCTCGAACAGCAGGCCGCGCGCGCCGGCGAGGAGCAGCCGCTGATGCTCGCGCTCTTCGACCTCGACGGGTTCAAGGCCTACAACGACGCCTTCGGCCACCCCGCCGGCGATGCCGTGCTCGCGCGGCTCGCCCACCGCCTCGACGCCGCCGTCGGGACAGCCGGGCGCGCGTACCGCATGGGCGGCGACGAGTTCTGCGTGCTGGCGGCCGTGAGCACGGCTGGCGCGATGGAGCTGGTCGACGCCGCGAGCGAAGCACTCAGCGAGGACGGCGACGGCTTCTCCATCGGCGCCTCGCGCGGCACCGTCCTCCTCCCCGCCGACACGGCCGACCCGCACGATGCGCTGCGCATCGCCGACACGCGCATGTACGCGCGCAAGAACCTCGGCCGGACCTCCGCCGGGCGCCAGAGCGCGGACGTCCTGCTGAGCGTGCTGAACGAGCGCGACCCGGTGCTCGGCGAGCACATCGACGGCGTGGCCGAGCTGTGCGTGGCCGTCGGCCGGCGGCTCGGCATGGACGACGGCGAGCTGCCGGCGCTCCGCAGCGCGGGCGCGCTGCACGACATCGGCAAGCTCGCCATCCCCGACGCGATCCTGTCCAAGCCCGGTCCACTGACCGAGGACGAGTGGCAGTTCGTGCGCCGGCACACCGTGATCGGCGAGCGCGTCCTGCGCGCGGCCCCGGCGCTCGCGCCGGTCGCCCCGCTCGTGCGCTCCTCACACGAGCACTTCGACGGCGGCGGCTACCCCGACGCGATCGCCGGCGAGCAGATTCCGCTGGCCAGCCGCATCGTCGCGGTCTGCGACGCCTTCGACGCGATGGTCACCTCGCGCCCCTACCGCGCGGCGATGAGCGAGGAGGCCGCGCTCGCGGAGCTGCGCGCGTGCGCCGGCACGCAGTTCGACCCGATGGTCGTCGAGGCCTTCGAGTGCGTCGTCAGGGATGGCACGTCGACGGCAGCGGCTTCAGTCGCGCCGAGCGCCGGGTAGCACCGTCGCGCCAGCGCAGCCGGCCGCGCTTCAGGGTGAGCGAGCGGCCCGCGATCGTCGCCGACCGAGCCACCGTCGCCGGCTTGTCGCGCCCCGTGGTCGCGTCGAGCTTGAGGATCCGGTAGCCGCCGCCCTGGCGCGCGATCCACGCGATGTCGCCGTGTCGCGAGAGGACCAGGTCGCTGACCCTGCCGCCGGCGGCGGCGTTGTACTTGAAGCGCCTGGCGTCACTGCGGCACAGTCCGATCGACAGCACGATGGCGGGAACGTCGTCGTCGAGCGCCCCGTCGTGATGGGCGGGCAGCGAGAACGCGGCGAACGGGCCCGCGGCGCGCGGGGTGCCGAACGGGAGCGTGCGCGTGGCGAGGAAGACGGGCTTGCCGCGTGTGAGCAGGCAGCCGTAGTACGCGCCTCCGCGCGAGCGGAACACGCGGGCATCCTTGGCGGCGACCACGGTCCTCGATCCGGCCGGCGCGCAACTCGAGCGTGCCGCGCCGGCGTCAGCCAGCGCGACGAGCGGGAGCGCGACGATCAGAGATGCGCCAAGGAAGAGACAACGGCGACTGCGATCGCGATCACCCAGGTCCACGCAACTGCCTTTCCGCTGATCCCTTGCATCACCTAGCCGAACCCGGCTAGTGAACCGGAGTTGCGGCTTTTCTAAGTGATCGCCCACGCGACGAGCGCCGCCACCAGCGCCATCGCCACGAGCGCGACGGAGATCCACAGCGCCAGCATCGGGGTCGGCCCGCACGAGCCGATCGGCGCCGGCTCGATGTCGGCCGCCGACAGCGCCGCACGCGCCGCCTCGTAACCCGACTCCGCGACGAGCACGTCGCGCGAGCCGGCGGCGAGGAAGTCCGGCACGTCCGATCCCGGGCTGCGCCGCAGCACGCTCGGCACACCCTCCTCGAGCAGGATGTTCTGGATCAGCTCCGCCTCCGCCTGATTGCGTCCGCCGGCCACGCGCGCGAGCGGCCCGTGCGTGTACTCCGGGTGGATCTTGCGGGCGCGGGCGTGCGCGTCGTCGCGCACCGGCTCCTCGTCACCCTCCTTTACGAGCGGCATGCCGCAATCGCGGCAGAAGCGCTCGTCCGCCGAATGCTCGAGGCCGCACGCCGGGCACGCCAGCGTGCTACTCGACGACGATCTCCTCTTCGCTGACATTCCCCTCCTCGATGCGCCACGCCCGCACGTCCGGCTCGCCCGCGAGCGAGACGATGAGGTAGCGCCAGTGCGGGTAGAAGGCGAGGTTGATGTCGGTCTGCGACGGCTCCGCCGGGCTGCGCGGGTGCGAGTGGTAGATCGCGACGCCGTGCCCGTCGTCGTCGAGGTCGTTCGCCGCGAGCAGCGCCTGCGGGTCGATCTCGTAGCCGTACGGCGAGGCGCGGAGGTTCTTCGCGCGGAACACCTCGTCGACGCGGCCGTCCGTCATCCGGACGTAGCCGCAGCACTCGTTGGGCGCCTCGTCCTGCGCGTGCGCCACGAGGGCGTCCCACTGGGCCTGTGCGATCACCATCGCGGAAGAGGCTAGCCTCTCGCCCCCGCATGGCGAACGACAGCTCCCGGCGCGAGATCCTGATCGCATCGGCCGCGCTCGCGGGCGGTGCCGGGGCGGCTCTGATCGCCTCCTGCGGCGGCGGCGGATCGAAGACGAAGTCGACCGAGACCGTCAGCACGATCCAGATGCAGGACGACGCGGCGATCCTCAACACGCTGCTCGACCTCGAGTCGAGCGCGATCGTGGCCTACGACGTGGTTGCCGGCAAGCTCTCCGGCAGCGACGCCGTGTTTGCGCGCCGGTTGAGAGGCCAGGAACAGGCCCACGCGAACGCGCTGCGCAAACTGATCCCGCCGCTCGGCCTGGAGCCGCAGCCCTCGAAGTCGCGGGCCGAGTACGCCGCCACCTTCCCGGCGCTGCGCGACCGCCGCACCGCGCTCGGCTTCGCCCTCGACGTGGAGGACACCGCCATCGGCGCCTACGCCGACGCGATCGGCAAGGTCGTGACCGACTCGGTCCGCGGCCGCCTCGCGGCGATCCTGGCAACGGAGGCCGAGCATGCGGCGGTGGTGCTCGGCCGGCTCGGGCGGCCGCAGGCGCCGCAGGCGTTCGTGACCGGCCCGCCCGCGCAGGGCTCCGGCTGATGGGCACGACGAGGCGCCAGGCGCTGCTGGCCGCGGGCGCCGCGCTCGCCGTACCCGCGGTTGCGCTCGCAGACGCCGACCAGGACCGCGCCAAGGCCGCGCTGGTCGCGGTCCTGCGGCTGGAGCAGACCGCGCTCGTGGGCTACGAGGCGATCGCCAACAGCGGCGTGCTCAAGGACGTCCTGCGTGGGTTCCTCGACCAGGAGCGCCAGCACGTCGCGCAGCTCCAGACCGCGCTCGACGGCATGGGCGCGAAGGCGCCGATCCCGCCGCGGCGCGCCGACATCCAGGGCCTCGAGGAGGCGCTGCGCTCCCGCCCGGCCGCCGCGCGCTTCGCGATCGACCTCGAGCTGCGGACGATCGCCGCGTACCAGACGGCGCTGCGCGACCTGACCGACTCGAACGTCATGCGCGTGAGCGCGGGCGCGATGGGCACCGACGCGCAGCAGGTCGTGATCCTGCGCCAGGTCGTCGGTGAGGATCCCCTTCCCCACGCGATAGAGACGGGACGCAGCCCCTGAGCGGGTCTAGACTCCGAGGCGTGTTCCAGGTCGGTCCACTCGAGTTGCTCGTCGTCGGCATCATCGCCCTGCTCGTGCTCGGCCCCGCCCGCCTTCCGGACGCAGCCCGCGCGGTGGGCAAGGGCATGCGTGAGTTCCGCAGCGCGCTCGACGATCCGGACGGCGACGACGAGCGCAAGGACGAGCCCAAAGACGCTTAGAGCCCGCTTACCTCGAGGCGTAGACTCGTCTCAGGAGGCGATTCGATGATCGTCGTCGGTGTAGTGCTCGTGTTGGTCGGAGTGGTTCTGCTGGTGGCCGAGGCCCATCTGCCCGCCGGCGTGCTCGGCGTGAGCGGTGGGATCAGCCTCGCGGCCGGCGCCGCGATCGCCATCGCCGGCACCGGCGCGGGTCTGCTGCTGGCGCTGCCGGTTGCCGCGGGCGCCGGCGCGATCGCCGCGCTCTGGCTGGCGATCGCCGCACGCGGGGCGCTCGCGGCGCAGGGCCTGAAGACCAGCGCGGGGCGCGAGGCGATGAGCGGACGGGTCGGAACGGTCCGCAGATGGGCCGGCAACGACGGACAGGTGCTGGTCGACGGCGCGCTCTGGCGCGCCCGGCCGAGCCTGCCCGAGGAAGCCACGCTTCACGAGGGCGACGAGGTAGTCGTCGAACGCGTCACCGGGCTCACGCTCGGTGTGCGCAAGGCCGAGGAATGGGAGTCGCAATGGTCGTGACCGTCATCGTGATCGTGCTCGCCGCGATCGTCATCACCGGACTCGCGCTGACCGGCGCGTCGGTGCGCGTGCTGCGCGAGTACGAGCGCGGCGTGATCTTCCGCCTCGGCCGCGTGCTCGAGCAGAAGGGCCCGGGCCTCGTTCTGCTGATCCCCGCGCTCGACCGCATGGTGCGCGTGAGCCTGCGCACGATCACCCTGCGGATCCCGCCGCAGGAGGTGATCACGCGCGACAACGTGCCGGTGCGCGTCGCGGCCGTGGCGTACTTCCGCGTCATCGACCCGACGCGCTCGGTGATCGAGATCGAGGACTTCGAGGCCGCGACGCTCCAGATCTCACAGACCACGCTGCGCTCGGTGCTGGGCAAGGCGGAGCTCGACGAGCTGCTGTCGGAGCGCGAGCACCTGAACGAGGCGCTCCAGAAGATCATCGACGAGCAGACCGAGCCGTGGGGGATCAAGGTCACGATCGTGGAGATCAAGGACGTCGAGATCCCCGAGCGCATGCAACACGCGATGGCGCGCCAGGCCGAGGCCGAGCGCAACCGGCGCGCGAAGGTGATCAACGCCGAGGGCGAGTTCCAGGCGTCCGCGCGGCTCGCGGAGGCGGCGGACGTGATCCGGCCCAACCCGGTCACGATCCAGCTCCGCTACCTCCAGGCGCTCCAGGACATCAGCTCGAACCAGGCGTCCACGATCGTCTTCCCGGTGCCGATCGACCTGATCACACCGATGATCGACAAGGCACGCGGGACGGCGCCCGCTGCGGACCAGCTCCAGCTCGAGACCGCCGCGAACGGCGGAGGACTACCAGAAGGAGGCTGAGTCCAGGTCGAGCTCGTCGAGCGGCTTCGTGTAGACGCCGGAGCTCAGGTATTTCCAGCCGTCGTCGGGGGCGACGAACACGACGTTGCCCTCGTCGAGGTCCTCCGCCACGCGCACGGCGATCCGCGCGATCGCGCCGCTGGAGACGCCGAGGAAGAGGCCCTCCTCCTCGAGAAGGCGCTTGGTCCAGATGACCGCGTCCTCGTTCGAGACGAAGATCTTGCGGTCGAGCAGCGCGAGGTCGATGATCGGCGGGATGTAGCCGTCCTCGAGCGAGCGCAGGCCCTGGACGAGCTCGCCCTGAAGCGGCTCGGCTGCCACGACCAGCGTGTCCGGGTTCTCCTCCTTGAGCCGCCGGCCGTTGCCCATGAGCGTGCCACCGGTGCCGAGCCCGCCGACGAACGCCGCGACGTCGTCGAGCTCCTCGAGGATCTCGACCGCGGTGCCCTCGTAGTGCGCGCGCGGGTTGGCCTCGTTGCCGTACTGGTAGGGCATGTAGTACGAGGCGTCGCGCTCCGCCATCTCGAGAGCCAGCGCGACGGCGCCGTTCGAGCCCTGCTCGCCGGGCGAGTAGACGATCTCGGCGCCGTACATCTTCAGCAGCTGCGTGCGCTCCTGGGTCACGTTGTCGGGCATCACGACCTTGAGGGGGTAGCCCTTGCGCTGGCAGATCATCGCCAGCGAGATGCCGGTGTTGCCCGAGGTGGGCTCCAAGATGGTCTGGCCGGGGGCGATCAGCCCCTGCTCCTCGGCCGACTCGATCAGCGCCTTGGCGACGCGGTCCTTGACGGAGCCGGTCGGGTTGTAGCTCTCGAGCTTCGCGTAGATGCGCACGCCCGGCTTCGGCGAGAAGCACTTCAGCTCGACGAGCGGCGTGTTGCCGATCGCCTCGACGATGTCGCCGTAGCGGCCACCGCACGGGCGGTTCTGGAGCCCAAGGTCCACTTCACAAATTGTAGTGTCCGGGGCGCTCCGGTACTAACGCGCTAACGCGCGCTAACGCGAGCCGCCGGCCATCGCCGGCAGGATGACGAGCGTGTCGCCGTCGCCGACCTCGGTGTCGAGGCCGTTCAGCACGCGCACGTCCTCGTCGTTGAGGTAGACGTTCACGTAGCGGTTGAGCTGGCCCTCGTCGCCGAAGAGCTGGCTCTCGGTGGCCGGGTGCTCCTGGGCGAGCTTGCGGAGGACCTCCCCCACGTTGTCACCCTCGGCCATGACCTCCTTGACGCCGCCCGTGGACGAGCGGAGGACCGGTGGGATCTTGATCGTCGGCATGCGGCGGGGAACGGTAGCGCCTACCCGGCCGCGGCGCAGAACGCCTCGTAGTCCGGGAAGACGCCCATCTCCTCGTCGCTGATCGACTCGGGATCGCGCGAGCAGATCGGGCAGTCGGGGTCGCGGCGGACCTTGAGCTCGGTGAAGGTCGTGGCGAGCGCGTCGTAGAGCAGCAGCCGGCCGATGAGCGGATCGCCCTCGCCGATGACGAGCTTGATCACCTCGGTGGCCTGAAGCATTCCCATCGTGCCGGGCAGCACGCCGAGCACGCCGTTCGCACCGCACGACGGAGCGAGCTCGGCCGGCGGCGGCGTCGGGTAGAGGCAGCGGTAGCACGGGCCCTCGTACGGGGCGAAGACCGACAGCTGGCCGTCGAAGCCGAGGATCGACGCCGAGATCACGGGGATCTTCAGGCGCACCGTGGCGTCGTTGAGGAGGTAGCGCGTGGGGAAGTTGTCCACGCCGTCGACGATCACGTCGTAGCCCTCGATGATCTCCATGATGTTCGAGGCGTCCATCCGCGTGGCGTACTTCTTCACCTCGACGTCGGGGTTGAGCTTGCGGATCGCCTCCTCCGCGGAGTCGACCTTCGGCATGCCGAGCGTGTCCTCGTTGTGGATGACCTGGCGCTGGAGGTTGGAGACCTCCACGACGTCGTCGTCCACGATGCCGAGCGTGCCGACGCCGGCCGCGGCGAGGTAGAGCGCGGTCGGCGCTCCCAGGCCGCCGGCGCCCAGCAGGAGCACCTTGGCGTTCAGAAGCTTGAGCTGGCCCTCGAGACCGACCTCGGGGAGCAGCAGGTGACGCGAGTAGCGGCTCTTCTGCTCCGGCGTGAGGGAGATCGGCGTCTCGACCTCGTAGCCGCGGTCCTTCCAGAGCGTGATGCCGCCGGTCATCGAGGCCACGTCCTCGTAGCCGAGCAGGTCCTGGAGCGTGTTGGCGGCGAGCGCCGAGCGCTGGCCCGAGGCGCAGTAGAGGACGACGGGCGCCGACTTGTCGGTGACCTTGCCCTCGATGCGCGACTCGAGGTGGCCGCGCGGGACATGGATCGCGCCGGGAAGGTGCGCCTCCTCGAACTCGTGCTGCTCGCGCACGTCCACGATGACGGGCTCGACGTGGCCGTTGCCGTTTCCGCTGCCGTTGTGGTGCAGATGCTCGTGGACCTCCTTGGGGTCCACCTCCCGGATCTGCTCCTTGATCTTGCGGATGAGCTCCGCGCCGGTCGCCATTTCCAGAAACTCCTAAAAGCCCGAGGGGATTACGCTTCAGAAAGTATAGCGATGGCTGGCACGCCGTCGCCGGGGAGTTCTCCAGAGTAGCTGCCAAAAAAACGAGGCGCCCCGGGGGCGCCTCGCTCAAGACCAAGACCACTGCTGCTCATCCCATAGATCGGTAGGCCCACGTCGCAGCCGCATAGGGTGAGGACCCCATCTCGCTAGCCTGCCTGGTGATGGACCGCCGTCGGATCGCGATCCTTTTCTCGGTGGCCGCCGTGGCCCTGGCGGTGATGATCTTCGCGATCGTCGGCGCGAGCGGCGAGAGCGGCGCGCCCACGCTCCAGGCGCCGCCGCCGAGCAGGTTCGACGGCGCGCTGCTGCCGCCGAACGTCCGCGCGCCCGGCTTCGCGCTTCGCGACCAGGACGGCCGCCGCGTGACGATGAAGGAGTACCGCGGCAAGGTCGTCGTGGTCACGTTCCTCTACAGCCACTGCAAGGACACCTGCCCCGTGCAGGCGCAGCAGATCAAGGGCGCCCTCGACGACCTCGGCCACGACGTGCCCGCTCTCTCGATCTCGGTCGATCCCCCGGGCGACAAGCCGAAGAGCGTCAGGCACTTCAACGCCAAACAGGGCATGACCGGACGGCTGCGCTGGGTGCTCGGCAACGAGAGCCAGCTCTCGCGCCTCTGGAAGGGCTTCGCGATCATCCCGCAGTCGCCCGACCAGGAGCACATGGCGCGGATCGTGCTCATCGACCGCAAGGGCATGCAGCGGATCGGCTTCCCGGCGTCGCAGGTGACGCCGGAGCGCCTGGCGCACGACATCCGCGCACTCGAGCGCGAACGCGACTAGAGACATCGGCGACGTGCCGCTGGAGACCGCGCGCGACGAGCCGGTGTCGATCGTTCCTTACGACCCGAGCTGGCCGCGGCGCTTCGAGAAGGAGCGAAGCCAGCTCCAGAGTGCAATCGCGGAATGGGTTGTGGGCGGCATCCACCACGTGGGCAGCACGGCCGTCCCCGGTCTCGCCGCCAAACCGGTCATCGACATCCTCGCCGGTGTTCACGACCTCGAGTCGTCGCGCGCTTGCTTCGCTGCGGTCGCGCGCCTGGGCTACCTGTATGCGCGTTATCGCCCTGACGAGATGCATTGGTTCTGCAAGCCGCATCCGAGCCGGAGAACCCACCATCTGCACCTCGTGCCGGCCGGGTCGCGGCGCTTCCATGACGAGCTCGCGTTCCGCGACTACCTGCGCTCCCACCCCCGCGACGCCCGCGAATACGCAGCTCTCAAACGGCGACTCGCGGACCGGCTCGGGCACGATCGAAACG
>JAICRZ010000001.1 GCA_025937135.1 Thermoleophilaceae bacterium | reverse complement strand
GGCCACTGGCCGCACGTCGATCACCCGGATGCGGTGGTCGACGCGGTCAGGCGACTGGCCGGCTCTGCGCCTGCTCGCGCAGCTTGAAGCGCTGGACCTTGCCCGTGAGCGTGCGCGGGAAGTCCTTCACGAACTCGACGATGTGCGGGTACTCGTAGCGGCGCAGATGCTCCTTGCACCACAGCCGCAGCGCGTCGGCGAGCTGGTCCGAGGGCGGCGTGTCGGCTGACGGGATGATGTAGGCGGCCACGCGGCTCACGTCGTCGATGTGCACTCCCACCACCGCCGCCTCCGAGACCCCGGGGTGGCGCATCAGGCAGTCCTCCATGTCGGCCGGGCTCACCCAGAGGCCACCGACCTTGAACATGTCGTCGATCCGTCCCTCGTAGACGTAGTGGTCGTCCTCGGTGACGTGGTAGCGATCGCCGGTGGCGAACCAGTCGCCGCGCATGCAGCGCTTCGTCTTCTCGTGCTGGCGCCAGTAGCCGATCGCGCAGCTGTCGCCCTTCACGAGCAGCTCGCCGGTGGTCTCGTCGATCTGCAGCTCGTAGCCGGGGACCGGCGTGCCGCTCGTGCCCGCGCGGATCTGGCCGGGCCGGTTCGAGCAGTAGATGTGGAGCATCTCGGTCGACCCGATGCCGTCGGCGATCTCCACGCCGTAGCGCTCGGTCCAGCGCTCGGAGGTGGAGCTGGGGAGCGCCTCCGCCGCGGACACGCACAGCCGCACGGACGAGAGGTCCGCCGCCGGCTCGGCGAGCATCGCGCGGTAGAGCGCGGGCACGCTGAAGAAGAGCGTGGGGCGGAAGCGCTCCACGTTGGCGAGGGCGCCCGGCGGCGTGCTGCGCGACGGCACCAGGACGCTCGTGGCGCCGGCGCTGAGCGGGAACGTGAGCGCGTTCCCGAGGCCGTACGCGTGGAACAGCTTGGTCGTGGAGTAGCAGACGTCCTGCTCGCTGATCTCGAGGATCGAGCGCGCGTAGGTCTCGTAGGTGACCTGCATGTCGTGCTGGAGGTGTACGACACCCTTCGGCAGGCCGGTCGAGCCGGAGCTGTAGAGCCAGAACGCCGGATCGTCGCGATGCGTGTCGACCGGCGGGAGCTCCGCCGCCAGGTCCGTGCCCAGGCGGACGACCTCGTCGGCGTCCACGACGCGTGACGCGCCCAGGCCCTCGAACGTCTCGCGCAGCGCCGGTTCGGCGAGCACGAGCACCGCCTCGCTGTCGCTGAGGTAGTGCGCGAAGTTGTCGACGCGGTCGAGCGGATTGACGGTCACCGGGACGGCGCCGATCCGGATCGCGCCGAGGAACGTGGCCACGAACGCGGGCCGGTCGTCGAGCACCATGAGGATGCGCTGCTCGCGGCCCACGCCGAGCTCCCGTAGGAGGTGGCCGGTCCGTGCGGTGAGGGCGGCGAGCTCCGCGTAGGTGAGCTCCTCCTCCGGCGTCAGCACGGCGGTCTTCCCGGCGCGCCCAGCCTCGAGCTGGGCGTCGAGGATCAGGCTCGCGTTGTAGCGATCGGGGGCCATTCGCTCTCTCCTTCCGCCTCCGCAAGGGTCAGCATCTCAGGTATCCGGACGACCTTCCTGCGGGTGCGCCCGGCCGTCTTTCCGGCCGCTGCCTCGTACGCATCGATTCGCTGCCAGCCCCCCCACGACACGACGCCCGGCACGCGTTCGCGCAGCCAGGCCTCGATCGCGTCGGGCGACGATTCCTCCGACGGCCGGTTCAGGCGGCCCGCGTCGCGATCCTCCACGAGCCTGGCCGTGGTCTCCGCCGCGTCCTTCTTGTTCGTGCCGATCACGCCGGATGGGCCGCGCTTGACCCAGCCGACCGCGTACTCGCCCGGGAGCGGCTCGCCGTCCGGCCCGGTCACGCGCCCGCCGTCGTTGGGGATCAGTCCTCGCGTCGCGTCGAACGGCACGCCCGCGATGGGGCGCCCGCGGTAGCCGATCGCGCGGACCACGAGGCCGCACGGGATCAGCTCCTCGCGCTCGGTCGGCACCGGCCTGCCGCCGGCGTCGAGCTCGTTGACGCTCACGCGCAGGCCCGCGACGGCGCCGTTCTCGCCGTCGCCGGCCACTTCCAGCGGCGAGCGCAGGAAGAGCAGGACGATCCGATGGCTCTTGCCGCTGGGCTCGCGCTGCGCGTACTCGCGGAGGATCTCCACGTTGCGCTGCGCGGTGGGGGTCAGGTCCTCGGTGCCGGTCACGGCGTCGAGCGCGGCGGGGTCGACGGCCACGTCGGCCCGCTGCAACTCGCCCAGCTCACGCAGCTCGGGATTCGTGAAGGAGGCCTGCGCCGGCCCGCGGCGCCCGAGGATCACGACCTCGCGCACCCCGGACCCCGCGAAGGAGTCGAGCGCGTGGTCCGCCGTGTCGGTCGGCGCCAGCTCGTCGTCGCCGAGGACCAGCATGCGCGCGACGTCGATCGCGACGTTGCCGTTGCCCACCACCACGGCGCGGTCGGCGCTCAGGTCGAACTGCCGGTCCGCGAAGCCGGGGTGGCCGTTGTACCAGGCCACGAACTCGGTGGCCGGCACGCTGCCGGGGCGGTCCTCGCCGGGCACGCCCATCCGGTTGTCGAGCGCCGTGCCGACCGCGTAGACGATCGCGTCGTAGCGGGCCAGGAGCTCCTCGCGCGAGACGTCGGCGCCAACCTCGACGTTGCCGAAGAAGCGGAAGTCGTCACGCGCCGCCGTCTTCTCGTAGATGCGGGTGACCGACTTGATCTTCGGGTGGTCGGGCGCGACGCCCGCGCGCACGAGCCCGAACGGGGTGGGCAGCGCGTCGTACAGGTCGACCGCGTCGCCCGCTGCCAGCAGCTGCTCCGCGGCGTAGAACCCGGCGGGCCCGGCTCCGACGATCGCCGCTCGGCTCATTCCCTGCCGGCGACGACGACCGACTTCGACTCGGTGTAGTAGTCGAACGCCTCCTCGCCGTGCTCCTTGCCGTAGCCGGACGACTTCCAGCCGCCGAACGGCAGCTCGTCGTACACCTTGGTGCGCGAGTTGATCCACGTGTAGCCGGCCTCGATCCGCTCCGCGGCCTGGCGGGCGCGCGCGAGCGAGCGGGTCCACACCGACGAGCCGAGGCCGAATGGCGACGCGTTCGCCCGTTCGATCGCCTCGTCGAAATCGCGCACGCGCCAGATCGGCAGCGCGGGCCCGAACACCTCCTCGGTCTCCATCGGGCAGCCCGCCGGCGGGTCGACGACGACGGTGGGGAGGTAGAAGAAGCCGTCCGCCAGCTCGGGGTCGTCCGGCGCCGAGCCGCCCGCCGTGAGCTCGCCTCCGAGGGCGAGCGTGCGCTCGACCTGGTCCGCGACCTCGTCGCGCTGCCGCGCCGTGTGGAGCGGGCCGAGCTGGACGCCTTCCGCGTCGCCGGGTCCGACCTTGAGCCGCTTCGCCTTGCCCGTGATCGCCTCGATGACCTCGTCGGCGACGGAGTCGAAGACGTAGACGCGCTTGATCGCGAGGCAGGCCTGCCCGCAGTTGTAGTAGCGGCCCATCGCCGCGGCGCTGGCGGCGGCGGTCACGTCGGCGTCGTCGCAGATGATCATCGGGTCCGAGCCGCCCAGTTCGAGCGTCACCCGCTTGGTGCCCTTCGCGGCCAGGGCGGCGATGTGCTCGCCGACCGGAGTCGACCCGGTGAAGGCGATCTTGCGGATGCCCGGGTGCGTGACCATCGCCTCGCCGACGCTGGCGCCGGGGCCGCTGACCACGTTGAAGAGCCCGGCGGGCAGCCCGCCCTCGCCGAGCAGCTCCGCGAGCCTGAGCGTGGTGAGCGGCGTGGTGCCGGCGGGCTTGGCCACGACGGCGTTCCCGGCCACGAGCGCCGGCGCGAGCTTGTTGGCCAGCAGCGTGGTCGGGAAGTTCCACGGGACGATCGCTCCGACGACTCCCAGCGGCCGCCGCAGGACGTACCCGTCGACGCCCGGGGCGAGCATCGGCGTATGCGCGCCGCGCAGCGCCTTCGAGAGCCCCACGTAGTGCGTGAGCGTGTCGAGCGCCTTGGGGATCTCGATGCGCGCGTCGCGGATCGTCTTGCCCTGCTCGCGCACGAGCAGCCGGACAAGCTCGTCGACGTGCTCCTCCGCGTGGGCCACGGCGCGGCCGAGGATCTCGCCGCGCTGCGCCGTGCCGAGCGCGGACCAGTCCGCGAACGCACGCTGCGCGCAGGACACGGCGGTGTCGACGTCGGCCGCTGTCGCGCCGGGCACCTCGGCGAAGACCTGTCCGGTCGCCGGGTTGACGAGCGCGATCGGCGCGCCGCGGTTCTCGTGGGGGGCGCCGTCGATGAAGGAGCCGGGGTGGGTGGTGATCGTCTCGCTGGTCATGATCCCTGGAAGGTCGGGGTGCGCTTCTCGGCGAACGCGGTCAGGCCCTCGCGGGCGTCGGCGGTGTCAAAGAGCTCCTCGATGAGGTCGCGCTCGAGCCCGAGCCCGTCCGCGAGGGGGAGCTGGAGGCCCTCGTGCACGGCCCGCTTGATGTGCGCCTGCGCCAGCCGCGGTCCGGATGCGAAGCGCTGCGCGATCTTGAGCACCTCCGCCTCGGCCTCGTCCGCGGGGAAGGCCGCGCTCACGATTCCGAGCTGGAGCGCCTCGTCGACGCCGATCGCCCGCCCGGTGAGCAGGAACTCGAGGCCGCGGCCGGGGCCGAGCAGCCGCGCGATGCGCTGCGTGCCCCCGTTTCCGGGCAGCAGCCCGAGCGTGACCTCCGGGGTGCCGAGCCGGTAGCCGCCCTGGCTGGCGTAGCGGATGTCACATCCGAGCGCGATCTCGAGGCCGCCGCCCATCGCGTGGCCGGCGACGTGCGCGATGAACACCGCCGGCGCGGCGGCGATCCGGTCGAAGGCCGCGTGGCTCGTCCGGATCATCTCCATGTTGCTCGCGGTGTCGCCCTCAAGGAAGCGCTTGATGTCGGCGCCGCCGGAGAAGAACTTCGGATTGGCGCTGCGCACGATCACGGCGCCGACCCCGGCGTCGATCGCCTCGTCCACGGACGACCCGAACTCGCGCATGAACGCGAGGTCGTAGGAGTTCGCCGGCGGGTGGTCGAGCGTGATCACGCCGACGCCGTCCCGGGCCTCGAACGAGACGGCCATCAGGCGAGCCCTCCGACGACCACCGACTTCAGCTCGACGTAGTGGTCGAGCGCCTCGAGGCCGTGCTCCTTGCCGAAGCCCGAGTCCTTGACGCCACCGAACGGCAGCTCGTCGTAGCCGTAGTGGATCTGATTCACCCACGTCATGCCCGACTCGATGTCGCGCGCGGCGCGGTGGATCTTGCGCACGTCGTGGGTCCAGAGTGACGACCCGAGCCCGTAGCTGGTGGCGTTCGCGCGCGTGATCGCGTCGTCGAAGTCGGTGTAGCGGAAGACGGGCAGCACGGGCCCGAAGACCTCCTCGGTCACGAGGCGCGAGTCCGCGGCCGGATCGGCCACCACGGCGGGTTCGAGGAACCAGCCCTGGTCGTGGCCGCCGCTGCCGCCGCCGATCAGGACCTCGCCGCCCTTCGACGCGCCGTCCTCGAGCTGCTCGAGCAGCTCGTCGCGGCCTGCCTTGGTGTGGATCGGCCCCATCCGGAGCTTCGGCTTCTCCGCCTTGACGGTGCCGTCCCCCGGCTCGTAGCGGCCCACGCGGTCCACCAGCGCCGAGACGAATGCGTCGTAGACGTCGTCGTGGACGAAGACCCGCTTGCAGCCGAGGCAGGCCTGGCCGGCGTTCCAGTAGCGGCCGATGATCACGGCCTTGACGGCGGCGTCCACGTCGGCGTCCTCGCACACGATCACGGGGTCGGAGCCGCCCAGCTCGAGCGTTATCCGCTTCAGGTCGGGCCCGGCCAGCGACATGATGTGCTTGCCGACGGGCGTGGAGCCGGTGAACGCCACGCGGCGGACGTCGCGGTGCGTGACCAGGGCGTCGCCGATGTCCGAGCCGCGGCCGGTGACCACGTTGAGCACGCCGGCGGGCAGCCCCGCCTCCACGAACAGCTGGGCCACGCGCAGAGTGGCGAGCGGCGTGGTCGCCGCCGGCTTGGCCACGACGGTGTTGCCGGTGACGAGCGCGGGGCCGATCTTCGTGCCGAGCAGCGTCAGCGGGAAGTTGTACGGCGTGATCGCGGCGCACACGCCCAGCGGGCGGCGGATGACCATGCCGTACGACGGGCCGAAGGTCGACGGCAGATCCTGGTAGGTCCCCTGGACCTTCGTCGCCGCCTCGGCGTAGTAGTGCAGCCCGTGCACGAGGTGGTTGATCTCGCCGATCGCCTCCGCGACCGGCTTGCCCTGCTCGGCGGTGAGCAGCGGGGCGAGGTCCTTGGCCCGGTCGGCGATCAGGTCGGCCGCGGCGGCCACGATCGCCGCGCGCTTCTCGGTGTCCGTCGCGGACCACGCGGGGAACGCGCGTGCCGCCGCGTCGACGGCGGCGTCGACATCCTCGGGCGTCGCCGCAGGCACCGTGTCCACGACCTCCTCGGTCGCCGGGTTGACGACCTCGATGTCGCCACTCGCGACGGACGCGCGCGCCTCGCCGCCGATGATCATCTCGGGCATTGGGGGATCTCCTCAATCGGGGCTGCGGTCTGCAGATAGCGGTCCTTGAGCTGCGCGTACGTCGTGGCGGCCGTGTCGGTCCAGCGGCGGGCGCTGCCGTCGAGCGGCTTCCTGGGGCGGGCCGGAACTCCGGCCACGAGCATCTCCTCCTCGACCTCGGCGCGCTCGTTCACGACCGCGCCGGCCGCCACGAGCGCGCCGGCACGCACCCGGGCACGCTGGCAGACGATGGCGCCCATGCCGATCAGCGCGCCGTCGGAGATCACGCATCCCTCGAGTATCGCGCCGTGGCCCACCGTGACGCCATCGCCCACGACCGTGGGCAGGTCCTCCGCGCAGTGGATGACGGCGTTGTCCTGGATCGAGGTGCGCTCGCCCACGGCGATGTGCGAGAAGTCGCCGCGCAGCACCGCGCCGAACCAGACGCTGGAGTCGTCGCCGACGCGGACGTCGCCGATCAGAACCGCGGTGGGGGCGAGGAACACGCGCTCACCGATCGTCGGCCGCCGGCCATCGAGGTCCACCAGCACCGCCATCAGCGGCCCGTGAACGCCGGCTCGCGCCGCTCGCGTGCGGCGGCGAGGCCCTCGTGGTGGTCGGCGCTGGCCAGCAGAGCGGTCTGGGCCAGGCTCTCCGCGGCCATGGCGGTGCGGGTGTCGCTGTCGGCGGCGATCAGCAACAGGCGCTTGGCCGCGCCGTAGGACAGCGGCGCGCGGCCCAGCATCGTGTGCGCCCGCGCGTGCGCGGCTGTCAGGCCGTCGCCGTCGGCCAGCTCGGTGAGGAGGCCGGCGGAGAGCGCGGCGGCGGCGTCGAGGTCGTCGCCGCCGAGCATGATCTCGCGCGCCCGCGCGAGGCCGAGCAGCTTGACGAGCCGGGCGCAGCCGCCGTGGGTGGCCACGAGGCCGAGCCGGCCCTCGCGGTAGAGCAGGCGCGTTCGAGTGGTCCCGATCCGCCAGTCGCAGGCCAGCGCCAGCGCCAGGCCGGCGCCGGTGGCCACGCCGTCGACGAGCGCGATCGTGGGCTTCTCGAGCCGCTCCACGGACTCGATCAGCGCCGAGAGGCGGTGCGAGACCCAGCGATAGGCGCGGCTGTCGTGGAGCTCGTCGAAGCGCGCCAGGTCGCCGCCCGCGCAGAAGGTGCCGCCGGCACCGGTGATGACGACCGCCCGGACATCGGCCGAGGTGGCCGCGTGGTCCAGGCCCCCTGCCAGCGCGTCGCGGAGCTCGGAGTCGATCGCGTTGCGCTGGTCGGGCCGGCAGAGCGTGAACGTCGCGACCCCGTCCGAGACCTCCTGGCGCAGCGTGCTTGACCCCACGGGCGAGAGACTATACATTCACGCTCGTAAGTCAAGTGTCGTACGTCAACGAAGGGCGACCCGATGAGCCCGAGGGATTTCCCGGTCGAAGAGCTGGCGCAGCGCACCGAGGACGAGGTGCGCGAGCACCTGTCGAAGGCGAAGCTCGTGGAGGGCCTCCAGCACATGTCGCCGGAGTACCTGAAGGGCATCCGCCGGATCCTCACCGTCTCCGCCGACACCGAGCTCGTGAGCGCGCCCTCGTACCTCCGCGCCGCACGGCACGCGCCCGCGCTCAACAACTTCGGCTCCGCCATGTCGATCGTCCAGGACGAGCTGGCCCACGCGCACATCGCCTACCGCCTGCTCCACGACTGTGGCGTGGACATGGAGTGGCTCATGTACGAGCGCCCGGCCGCCGAGTTCAAGTACCCCTACGCGTTCGACGTCCCGCTCAACTCGTGGGTGGAGCTGGTTTGCGCGAACGCGCTCTACGACCAGGCCGGCTACGTGCTGCTGTCGGACGTGCACGCGTCCAGCACCTTCGGGCCGTGGAAGCGCGCGCTCAAGAAGGTGGACAAGGAGGAGACCTTCCATCTCCGCCACGGCCGCACCTGGCTCAAGAAGCTCTGCGCCGACCCCGGCGGCAAGGCCGAGGTGCAGGCGGCGGTGGACTGGATGTTCATCCTCACGCTCGAGTGGTTCGGGCTGCCGGACGCGCAGAAGCGGCACACGATCCAGCTCGAGTACGGCTTCAAGGGCAAGACCAACGACGAGCTCCGCCAGGACTGGATGGGCTACGTCGTCCCGTTCATGGAGGAGATCGGCATCGACGTCCCGGCCCACCGCGACGAGGAGAGCGAGAGCTGGGTCATCGACTGCCCGTTCCCGGCCCGTTTCGACCCCGAGAAGCGCGAGTGGGACCTGGCCGCCGGCGCGGTGAGCTGGGACGACGTGCTCGAGCGCTGGCGGGCGCGCGGCGAGATGAACCGCGAGTACGTGGCCACGTTGCAACAGGGCTATCGCGCGATGCACGCCGCGGCGGTCGCATGACGCCGGATCGGGTCAAGGCCGGGATCTGGGCGGCGCTGCGCCACGTCGAGGACCCCGAGATCCCGATCTCGGTGATCGGCATGGGCCTGATCGTCTCGGTCGACTACGACGAGCCCGCGCGGCGCGCCGACCTCCAGATCACCTTCACCGCCATGGGCTGCCCGGCCATGGAGTTCATCGAGGACGACATCCGCGCCGCCTGCCTCACCGTGGACGGCGTGGAGGAGGTGGCGATAGAGGTGGTCTGGGACCCGGTCTGGACGAAGGACCGCCTGCGCGCGGACGCGCGGGAGGCGATGCGCGAGCTGGGGATCGCCGTATGAGCGCGATCCGCACGTGGGAGGTGTTCGCGCGGCTCCAGTACGACGAGCCGCTGCATCACCTCGGCGCGGTGCGCGAGGACGACGAGGACCTGGCGCTGATCGCCGCACGGGCGATCTACGACGAGTGGCCCTGGATCCACATGGTCATCGTGCCCCGCGACCAGGTGCGGGAAGCGATCGCCGCATGACGCTCGCTCCCGACGTCTCCATCTCCGATGCGAACCGCGAAGCCCTCGCGAAGCTGATCAGCGCGCTGGCCTGCGACAAGGCGGTCATGGGCCGCCGCTATGGCGAGTGGGCGGTGAGCGCACCCACGCTCGAGTCGGCGGTGGCGGCCGCGGCCATGGCTCAGGACGAGCTCGGCCACGCGCGCTCGACCTTCCCGCTGCTCAAGCAGCTCGGCGCCGACGACGACGACCACGACCACATGGACGTGCACAGCACCATGCCGCTGCTCGACGGCCCGCTGCCGGACTGGGACACGTTCATCGCGGCCAACCTCGTCATCGACGGCCTGCTGGCCCGCTTCGTCGAGGCGGCGGTGGACAGCTCGTTCGTTCCGCTTGCCCAGCGCGCGCGCAAGATCCGCCAGGAGGAGCGTTCGCACCGCGCCCACGCGGCCGCCTGGGCGCGGCGGCTGGCGCGCGACGACGCGCAGCGTCCGGCCTTCCGCGACGCCCTCGCCACCTGCTGGACGCTCGCCGAGCGCTGGGTCCCGGATGCCGCGGAGTACGCGGATCTGGCCGCGGCGGGAGTCGTGGCGGGCAGCGCCGACGACCTGATCGCCGGCACCCGCGCGAGCGTCTCCGCGGCGCTGGCGGGCACGCCGCTGGCCGAGGACTGGGCGGCATGACCGAGCGGCCGGCGTGTCCCTACTGCCGGGAGCGCGAGCGGATCCGGCTGCTGTCGGCCGTCGGCGGGCAGCTCATCACCGCCCAGTGGCACTGCGATGCGTGCAACAGCTACTTCGAGGCCGTCCGCAGCGACTTCGACACGGAGTAGACGCTCACCGCGTCAGTGGCAGTGGCGCGCCTCGGTGGCGGGCACGTCCAGCGCGGGGTTGCGCTCGAAGAAGCCCCACGGCTTGAGCATGAAGCCGACGTGCTCGACCGGCATCACCGGCCAGTCCTCGGGCCGCGCCACGTGGCTCACGCCGAAGGTGTGCCAGACCACGACGTCGGCTGACTCGATCGGTCGGTCGGCCGCGGTCCACTCGGGCAGCCCGGCGCCGCCGGGATGCTGGTTGGGGTACTCGCCGCCGGCGTGACGCTCGTCCTCGGAGAAGGCGGTGGTCCAGAGGTTGTACTGGGCGAAGGTCCCGCGCCTGCCGACCGCCGAGTCCGGCGCCGCCAGGAGCACCGGGGTGTACGACGGCACCAGCCGATACGCCGTCGGCTGTCCGAGCCGGTTCTCCGACTCGCTGGAGATCACCCATGTGCGCGCCGCGCTCGGGTCGGTCCGGCGCCGCGCCTCGCTCTCTCGGCGAAGCGGTGTGACGCGCGTGGTCATCGCGCTGCCGTACGGGTTATCCGGGCCGGGCGGCGCCGCCACGAGATCCACCTCGCTCACGGTGTTCTCCGGGCCGTCGACCTCCGTGTCGAGGCGGACGTTGAACAGGTGCTGGTGGTGGGGCGCCGACAGCCCGGGCGCGACCCAGGTGGCGTGGGGGAGGTCGGAGCCGGGCGCCGCCGCCGCCGTCTGGAGGATCCCGGTCAGCTTGACCTCGTACTCGATCGTGCCGTCGAGGTAGAGGTACCAGTAGTAGCCGTACTCGTAGTTGAGGTTCGTGCAGATCGACGAGATGACGAGACGGCGTGAGCGGCGCGACTCGGTGCCGCCGTCCGGGAACTCCCAGTGCTTCCAGAGGATGCTCGCGTCCTCCTCGTGCAGGCAGATCGCGTTCTCGACGGTCATGGGGTTGCCGTCGTCGTCGTTCATGACCGCGTCGAAGTAGCGGATCTCGCCGAGGCAGTCGCAGCCGAGCCTGAGCGAGTTGACGCCGCGTCCGACGCCGAAGTCCCCGAGGTCGAACGCGTGCTGGAAGAAGTGCGACGGGCTGATGTCGCCGTAGGGCACGATCATCTCCGACAGCGATGCGCGGTAGAGGATCGGGCGCACCTGCCCGCCGTCCTCGTAGCCGAGCGTGTGCAGCACCAGTCCCTCGCGGCCGTTGAAGGAGAAGCGGAAGCGCCAGCGCTGCCAGCGGATCTCGTTCCCGCGCACCTCGAAGCTCGGCCCGTCCGGCTGGACGACCTCGATCGGCCGCAGGTCCTCGCGCGGCGCGCCGACCCACTCGGCGTCGTAGCGGCCGGGGTCCTGGGGGATCGGCACCGGCTCGGTGTCGACCAGGCGCATGACGCGCTCCTCGCCCAGGTCGACGTACGCGACGACCCCCTCGATCGGGCGCGCGTAGGGATTGTCGGCGGGGTTCTCACGCAGGTAGCTCAGCGACGCCACCACGCGCCGGCCCTGCTCCTCGGCGTCGCCGAAGTTGCCCACCATCCACGGGTCGACGTGCACCAGGTCGAGGTCGTCGATGCCGCGGCGGCGAACGGCGGCCTGCCAGCCCGAGTCCTCGCGGACCACGCGCTGCGCGACCAGGATGTCGTCCATGATCAGCGGCGCCTGGAGCTCGGGCCGCTCGTGCCAGGCCACGATCGCGTCGCCGGAGATGGACACGACGCCGTCGTGCAACGTCTTCGCGGCGCGGTCCATGACGGCGACGAACGCCTGCCGCTCGATCGGGTCGCCGGAGGAGAACCCGCGGACAACGTCCTTGGGCGGCTCCTGAAGGCGCACGGTCACGAACCGGGTCGTGGACGGAAGGTCCAGATCGCGGCGCACGATGTCGCGCGCGGCGGCGATCTCGTCCGCGGTGAGCGGGTCGAGCGGGTGAACGAACGACTCAGGCACGCCGGTAGGGGAGGCCCAGCACCGTGGGCATGCGCGTGCGCCCGACCGAACCGGCCAGGACGAGCAGCGTAAGGACATACGGAAGCGTCAGCCACAGCTGCGCCGGGATGTGCCAGGCGGGGCTGAGGACCGCGAGGACGATCGCGCCGGTCACGATGACCACGCCGATCGCGATCCCGCGCGGCGCCGGGCGCCGCTGCGAACGGATGCGCATGGCCAGCGTGAAGGCCACGATCAGCGCCGCCACGATCCAGACCGCCTGCGGGACGCCGCCGATCGCCTGTAGGCGGAGCTGTAGCGCGTCCGCCGCGCCGAACACGAGGCAGGCGAGCAGCACCCCGACGGGCCGCCAGCGGCCGAACACCACGGCGGCCAGCGCGATGAAGCCGCGCCCGGCGCTCATGTTGTCGCCGAAGACCCCGATCGACCCCGTCGTGAGCACGGCGCCACTGAGGCCGCCGCCGACGCCGGCGCAGAGCGTCGCGGCCCAGCGGACGCGCTGCACGGAGATTCCGCCGGCCTCGCTGGCCTCGGGCGCCTCGCCCATCGCGCGCACGGCGAGCCCCCAGTTGGTCCGCCACAGCAGCAGGTAGACCAGCGGCACCGCCACGAACGCGCCGTACCCGAGGATGGTCTGGTCGAAGAACGCCTTCCCGATCACGGGTATGTGCACGAGCAGGGGGATCGCGATCGGGTTCAGCGTGTCGGTGGTGACGCTCGTGGTCCCGGAGAAGAGACGCTCGTTGGCGAAGGCCGTCGCGCCGCCGGCGAGGATGAAGAGCCCGAGGCCCACGACGATCTGGTCGGCGTCCAGGTTGATGCAGAAGAAGGCCATGATCGCGGCCAGGAGGAGGCCGACCGCGATACCGGAGAGGATGCCCAGCCAGGGGCTGCCCGTTGCCGACGTCACGGCGAACGAGCTGAACGCGCCGCCCAGGATCATCCCCTCGAGCCCGATGTTGAGCACGCCGGCGCGCTCGGAGACGAGCTCGCCCAGCGCCGCCCACAGCAGGGGAACCGTCAGGCCGATCGCGGCGATGAACCAGGGTCCGTCAAATGGGCCCATCGACCCTCCCCTCAGGGCGCAGGCGGCGGCCGAGCCGCAGGTGGCCGCTCTGGCGCAGGAGCAGCCACGTCGAGCCGGCGACCAGGACGATCACCAGTCCCTGCGTGACCGTCGTGATGGTGGACGGGACGCCGATGCGCGTCTCGACGAGGCTGCCACCCTGCTCCAGCGCGGCGAACAGCAGACCGGCGAAGAGGCAGCCGAGGGGCGAGTTCCTGGCGAGCAGCGCCACGGCGATCCCGAGGTAGCCGTATTGGGACGAGAAACCGTCGGACACGGTCCCTGCCAGGGAGTGGAGGATCAGCGAGCTGCCCACCACGCCGGCGATCGCACCGGAGGCCAGCAGGGCGCACATCCCGATCTTCCGGGTCGCGATTCCGCTGAAGCGCGCAGCGTCCTCGTTGCCCTCGATGAGCCGCAGGCGGAAGCCGATCGACGTCCAGCGCTGGATGAAGATCAGCACGACGATCCCGACGGGGATGAGGGCGACGTCCCAGGTCAGTCCCGAGCTCCCGAGTATCGGCCACATGGCATCGACCACCACCGGCTTGCTCTGGAGCAGCGACGGGGCCGTCTTGTCCTGGAGCGGCCCGCGGATGAGCCATGCGACCAGCAGGAGCGCGACGAAGTTGAGCAGGAAGCTCGACAGGAGCACGCTCACGTCGCGGCGCAGGTAGAGCAGGGCGGGGAGGCCGGCGTAGAGCGCACCGGCGACCGCCCCCGCGACTACCGCGAGCGCCAGATGCAGGCCGCCGGGAAGGCTCGGGAACGACATGCCGACGAGCGCCGCGCCGAGGCCGCCGACGAGTATCTGCCCCTCCAGTCCGAGGTTGAGCTGCCGCCCCGAGCTGGCGACGATCCACGCGAGCGCGATCAGCGTGTAGGGGATCATCGTCTTCGCCGTCGCCGCCATGGCCTGGCTGTCGCCGAAGGCGCCGTCGACGAACGCCGATGCGGTCGCGCTCATCGAATAGCCGGTGGCGGCGATGATCAGCAGCGAGACGAACAGCGCGCTGGCCGTCACTCCGAGCGGGATGAGGAGCGGCCGGAGCGCGACCCGCGGGCGCCGCCTCATCGCCGGCCGCACCGGTGCCGGGACCGACACGTCGCTCATGCCGTCGCGGCCTCCGGGGGCCGGGCGCCCTCACCGCCCATGAGCATGCCGATCACGTTGAGGTCCGCATCGTCGGCGTCGAGCACGCCCACGAGGCGGCCACCGACCATGACCGCGATCCGGTCGGACAGCGACAGCACCTCCTCGAGCTCGGTCGAGATCAGCAGCGTCGCGCCGCCGCGGCGCTTGAACCGAGCGAGCTGCGTGTAGACGAACTCCATCGCGCCCACGTCGAGACCGCGCGTGGGCTGCGCCGCGATCAGCAGGCGCGGCTCGCGCGCGAGCTCGCGCGCGAGCACGACCTTCTGCTGGTTGCCGCCGGAGAGCTGGCGGAGCGGGAGGTCGAGGCCGGGCGTCCGGATGTCGAAGCGCGTGATGAGCTCCTCGCAGTGCTTGCGGACCGCGCGGTGGTCGCGCAGGCCGCGGCGCGCGAACGGCGCGCGGTGGAAGTCCTTGAGCATGAGGTTGTCGGCCACGCTGAGCTCGGCGGCGACCGCGCGCAGGTGGCGGTCCTCCGGCACGACGCCCACGTCGGGGTGATCGGCCATCGCGTCCGTCGCCACGCCGTCGAGCGTGACGGTGCCGGCGGTCCGGTCGCGGACTCCGATGAGCGCCTCGACGAGCTCGGACTGGCCGTTGCCGTCCACGCCGGCGATGCCGAGCACCTCCTGCTCGCGCACCTCGAGCGACACGTCGCACACGACATCGCGCCCGTCGCGCTCGACCGTGAGGCCCGCGACCTCGAGCACCGCCGGTCCCGGTTCGCAGCGGTCGCGCACGACGCGCAGGGCCACCTCGCGCCCGACCATCATCAGCGCGAGCTCCTCCTTCGTGGTGGCCGCGATCTCGCGCGTGCCCACGACCTGGCCGTCGCGCAGGACCGTGCAGCGGGAGGCGATGCCGATGACCTCCTCGAGCTTGTGGCTGATGAAGACGACGGCCTTGCCCTCGGCCACGAGCGCGCGCAGCACCTCGGAGAGGCTCGCCCACTCGCCGGGCGTCAGCGCTGCGGTCGGCTCGTCGAGGATGAGCAGGTTGGCCCCGCCGTAGAGGAGCTTGAGGATCTCGACGCGCTGGTGCTGGCCGACGGAGAGGTTCTCGATCACCGCGTCCGGGTCGACGCCGAGGCCGAAGCGCCCGGCGATCGCGCTCGCTCGCGTCCGGACGTCGCTCAGCCGCAGAGTGCCGAGCCCGCTGTTGCCGGCCGAGAGCGCGAGGTTCTCGGCGACCGTCATGTCCGGGACGAGCTTGAAGTGCTGGTGCACCATCCCGATGCCATGGGCGCGAGCATCACGCGGGTTGCGGATCTCCACTCGCTTCCCCGCCACCTCGACGACGCCGCCGTCCGGCTCCAGCAGGCCGAACACGACATTCATCAGGGTCGTCTTGCCGGCGCCGTTCTCACCGAGCAGAGCGTGGATCTCGCCCGGCTGCACGGCCAGCGAGATCTCGCGGTTCGCAACCAGGTCGCCGAACCGCTTGGTGATGTCGGTCAGCCGCAGCGCGCATGGGGGGGACGCCGGCTCGCTCGCGAGCGTGCTGCTCACGTGTTCGCCGTCGCCCACCCCTTGACTCACGCGCGGCTCAGCCGCCGGCCGGCGACTTCAGCTGCCCTGATGTGAACTTCTCCCGGACCTGGTCGAGCTTCTGCTGGACACTCGGGTTGGCGTGCCCGGGGCAGTACTTGAAGCCGGCCACCTTCGGATCCTGGATGCCGAAGATCAGGTTCTTCGGATGACCGCTGGCCATCGTCTGGACCAGGCGGAACACGAGGGTGTCCTCGCTGGCGATCGCGTCGCCGATGTCCACGCCGCTCGAGATGCTGCACTTCGGCACCACAACGCCCATCACCTTGACGTTGCCGGCGGACTTCGCCGCCTTGACGACGCCCTCGTGGCCCGCGTCGAGGAACGAGAAGAGCACGTCGGCCTTCTGCGCGATCTGCGCCTGGGCGGCGTTGCTGCCCTTGGAGGCGTCGTTGAAGTCGCCCGTGATGGTGCTGACGACCTTGATCTTCGGGTTCACCGACTTGGCACCGGCCTCGAAGCCCTTGCGGCCCGCGATCGTCGGCGGTATCTCGCCGCCCCCGATGAAGCCGATCACGCCGCTCTTGGAGGCGCTGGCGGCCGCGACGCCGCTCTGGTAGCCGAGCGAATACCAGTCCTGAACCGCATAGTGGAGGTTGTCGCGCGTCCCCTTGATGGGGATCGAGTCGACGCCGAACTGGACGTCGGGGTGCTGCTGGGCGATGCGCGGAAGCACGTTGTAGGTGGTGGTGGCGCCGTCCACGATCAGGTCCGCGTCGCGCGCGGCATTCAGGATCGCATTCTCCGCCTGCTGCGGCTTGTTCATCAGGCCGTCGACCGCGGTGAAGCTCAGGTTGAACTGATTCGCCGCCTTCTGCGCGCCGGTGAAGCTCGCCTGGCCGAACGACTTGTCGTTCTTCGTGTTCTCGGAGATCCAGGCCAGCTTCTTGCCGGAGGCCCCCGAGCCGGCGCTCTTGTTCCCCGAGTCGGACTTCCCGCTCGAGCCACAGGCAGTGAGCGCCATTGCGCTCAAGCCCACGCTGAGGGCGAGCGTCCCGCGTCGACCGATCCGCATCACGTTCTCCTCTTTCACTGCCTGAATGCTGCGCGTCCCCGACCCGCAGCCGAGCGCTGTCATATGACAGCTTCCGAATCGGCGTCGACTCTAACGTCACATGTGTGCCCACGTCAAGCGCCTGCCGCCGAGCGCCTTGAACAGATCTAGGTGAGACGTTAGCTTTGCGGCAGTTGTCGAACTGTCTTCTTAATCAGGACCTCCTCTTCCGCGGCGGTCCGATCCTGACGATGGACCCGCGCACACCGGTCGCCGACCACGTGCTGGTGCGCGACGGGCGGATCGCGGAGGTCGGGATGGCGGGACCTGCGCTCGCCTCGCTCGCGGAGCGCGCGATCGTCGTCGAGCTCGACGGGCGCGCGCTCGCGCCCGGCTTCGTCGACCCGCACAACCACTTCTCGTTCGCGGCGCTCGAGCCACGGATGGTCGACTGCCGCACGCCGCCGCTCGAGTCGCTGGCAGAGGTGCTCGACCTGCTGCGGTCCGCCGCTGCGGCGGCGCCGCCCGCGGCCTGGATCCGCGGCTGGGGCTTCCACGAGTCCCAGGTGCGCGAGCAGCGGAACCCGACCCGCCAGGAGCTCGACGAGGCCTGTCCCGAGAACCCGGTCTTCGTCGTCGACGCGAGCTACCACGCGGGCTACGCGAACAGCGCTGCGCTCGCCATCGCCGGCATCACGCGGGACACGCACGACCCGCCGCGGGGGGCGATCGAGCGCGACCGCCGCGGCGAGCCCACCGGCACGTTGCTCGAGGCGGCCTCGGACCTGCCCCAGAGCGAGTCGGTGCGCGAGCTGCTGCGCCGGGCGCCGGACAACGGGATCGAGCTGCTGACGGCGGCCGGGCAGCGGCACCTCGCGCTCGGCATCACCGCGGTGGGCGACGCGCTCGTGACGCCGGACGGTGCGCAGCTGTATGCCGACGCCGCGCGAGCGGACGCCCTCCCGCTCACGGTGGTCCGCATCCACGGCGGACGCACGTTCTTCGCGCCACCTCGAATCGACGCGCAATCGGCGGCGGAGATCCATCGGGCGGAGGGACCGCGCCTGCGTGGTGGCGCGGTCAAGATCTTCATGGACCCGGCCTATCCGAGCCCGGCCGTGGACCGGCCCTGCGGACCGGGGTGCATCGAGCACGCCGGCCACACGAACTACTCGGCGGAGGAGGTCGAGGCGCTCGTGCTGGCGGCAGCGGAGGCCGACCTCGACGTGGTCATCCACTGCGGCGGCAACCGTGCCGTCGACCACGCACTCGGGGCGTTCGCGGCGGTCCGGCGGTTGCACGGGGACAGGGACCTGCGGCTGCGGGTCGAGCACGCGTTCATCGCGCACAGCTCGCAGGCCCAGCGGATGGCCGAACTCGGTGTCTCCCTGGTGTCGCAGCCGGGGCTCGGCGCGGCGTTCGGTGAGCTGTTCGACGACTGGCGCGGCCGCCACGACGGCACGCTCCAGCTCTTCCCTGTTCGCAGCATGATCGACGCGGGCGTGCGCGTGGCCGCCAGCTCGGACAACCCGTGCGGCGGAGCGCTCGATCCCCTGGCGGTGATGCGCAGTGCCGTCGACCGCCGGACCCACGCCGGCGGCGAGGTCGAGCCGCAGGAGGCCGTCTCGCCCGCCGACGCGCTGCGGATGTACACCGCCGAGGCCGCGGCGGCGTGCGGTCTGGAGGACGACTGCGGCCGAATCGCGCCCGGCCTGCGCGCCGACCTCGTCGTGCTGAGCTGCGACCCCACGGAGTCGCCGGCCGCGCTCGATCGGGCCCGCGTGGTGGCGGCCTACGTCGACGGCCGCGTGGCCGCGGGCGCGCTCTGAGCCGTCAACCGGCCGTGCGCTCCCACACTGCGACCACGCGCGAGGTGATCTCCTCCGACGGCATCTCGTGGTGGTCGGGATCGTTGAACAGGCGCTCGAGCTGCTCCGGCGTCACGTCGTTCTCGGCCGACCGCAGGATGATCACGTGCTCGATCGCGTCGGCCATCGCGTACTCGTCGGGCTGCCCGCGATCGCGCACCTGGTTGAGCGCGTCGGCGAAGCCTTCCGCGGCCTCCTGCGTCACCTCGCGGGAGAAGACGTCGCGCACCTCCTCCACCGAGCGGAAGTTCAGGATCGCGCTCAGGACCTTCTCGTAGGCAGCCGCACGCCGCGCGAGCCCACCGTCCCCGGCCAGGCCGAGCTTGCCGCGCCAGACGGCGGCGAGGTCGTCCTCGGCGACGGGCGTCTCGTTGAACATGTACGCCGGCGAGAGCAGCGGCCGCACCTCCTCGACGTGGATGAGCACCGCGTGGTTGCACGGGTACTGCGGGCCGTGCGTCTCGTGCAGGACCTGGGCTGCCTTGTCGAACACCGGGCCGTCGCTCACGACCTCGCCGGTCCCGCGGAAGCGGTAGCCGCGGCGCTTCACGATGTCCACGGCGTTCACCTCGATCCCCGGGTTGTGCCGGAGGTTCTCGATCGTCTGCGGCGACGCGATGTCGGCGAAGTAGAGATGGTCGTCGTCCCACACCGCCAGCGAGCCCTTCGGAGAGAGGTTCGGTGCCCCCTCGGGCGTCACCGTCGCGGCGTAGCCCAGGCCGCACGACGCGACGATCGAACGCATGTCGTCGTTGATGACCGCCATGTCAGCGCACCGCCTCGAGGTCGTAGTCCAGGATGTTCATGTCCTTCGACGTGGGATTGCGCAGGCCCGCGATCCGCATCGACAGCTCGCGCTTGGTCTCCTCATCCTCCAGCCAGCGGTAGACCCGCACGCCCCAGATGTCGTGCCACAGGCCGGAGCCCGTGTGGTGGAGGCCCTGGCTGTGGCTGGTCTCCATCACGGTGGCATTGGTGTCGCGGCGGCCCTGCTCGTAGCGCCGCAGGCTCTCGTCCGAGACGCCGTCGACGTCGAAGCAGCGCTTGATCACCGCGGCCAGCACCTCGGCGTCCAGCACCGCCATGTTCATGCCCTGTGCGGTGGTGGGATGGATGGTGTGCGCCGCCTCGCCGATCAGGCACACGTTGTTGCGCACATAGGCATCGGAGTGCTGCCAGGCGACGTTGTAGAAGTGGCTCAGCTTGCCGAGCGCCGCGCCGGTGTCGGCGTGCTCGAGGATCGGCGCGCGGACCAGCAGCTGGTGACGCAGCTCGCCGCCGCTCATGGCGCGCCATTCGCCCACGCTGCCCTTCGGGATCTGAAGGGGGATGCGCATGTCCTCGCCACCGTCGAGCGGGATCAGGACGATGAGCCCGTGCCGGCCGACGTACCGGATGCCGCGCCCGTCGAGCTCCGGGACGTCCGGCTTCGGGATGGTGAGCATCAGGTAGCCCTCGTCGTAGGTGTAGCGCTGCTCGACGCCGATCCCCACGAACTCGCGCAGCTTCGAGTGTGGGCCGTCGGCCGCCACAACGACCTTCCCCAGCGCCTCGAAGGTCTCGCCCCCGATCGTGCCCACCGCCCCGACCACCCGGTCGGTTGCCCCGTCGACGACGGCACCGGTCACCATCGCGCCGCGGTGTGGGTCGATCAGGTCGCGCCGCGGCTCCATCGCGGCGTAGAGGGCGCGATGGATGTTGCGGTGGCGAAGGATCACCGAGTGGTTGAACTTGAACGGGAGGTCGGTGAAGCTCCAGGTGCCCAGATAGCCGACCCGCGGGTTGATGAAGTCCCACTCGTGCAGCTTGTAGGCGCCGAAGGACTCCATGTAGGGCAGCACGCCCCAGCGCTCGAAGAAGCTCCACGTGAGCGGCTGGATCGCGTCCCCGCGGTTGATCTCCGGGAAGTCGTCGCCGCGCTCCAGCAGCACGCTGCTGATTCCGTACTCGGCCAGCGCGTGCGACATCGACGCGCCCGCCACCGCGCCGCCCACGATGACGACGTCCGCCTCCCATCGGTGGGTGCACGCGCCCTCGGGAACAGCCGCGCGTCCGATCGGGTGCCGCTTCAGATCCATCTCATCCCCTTCCGGGTTACCAGGGTCCTACTCGCGAGTCGTCGCCCACGATGCGGCTGTCCTGACGACCGTGTCTGTCCACGGCCTTGCGAATCGGCCGCTCGCGCATCTCGTCCACCAGCTCGACCAGTCCCTCCACGGCAGCGGCGACGAACCGCTCGCCCTTCTCCCGCGTCGCGACCGTCGGATCGCCGGCCACGCCGGACTCCGTGAAGCTCGACCACGGCTGGATGAAGCGCGCCGCGGTGATCCGGTCGCCGCCGCCGAACATGTCCATCCAGAAGTAGCGCGACTCCGGCACCTCGTACTCCTTGACGGCCTTGTCCATCTGGACGCCGTCGGGGTCGAAGGCCAGGTACACCGAGGTCTCGTACTCGTCGGCGTGAAGCATCCCCCCGGCCGGCGGCGACTCACGCAGCTCGGCCACGACGCGCTTCACCGGTTCCAGCTCCCAGTGTGAGAGGAACGCGCAGAACGCTCCGGTGTCGAGCGTCACGACCTTCGCCGCGATGTCGAGCACGGACGTGTTGCCGCCGTGACCGTTCAGGATCAGGATCCGGTCGAAGCCGTGGGAGACGATCGACTTGCAGACGTCCACCACGTAATCGATGAAGACCGGGCCGCGCACGGTGATCGTGCCGGGGAAGTCCATGTGGTGGGGGACGAAGCCGTGCACCACGGGCGGCACGACGATCGCGCGATCGGGCATCTCCGCCGCCGCGCGCATGCAGATGCTCTCGGCGAGGAAGGTGTCCACGCGCGTGGGCAGGTGGTAGCCGTGCTGTTCCACCACGCCCACCGGCAGAAGCGCCACGCGCCCCTGCTCGGCCGCGGCGCGGATCTCCGGCCAGGTCATCTGGCCCCACAGGTAGCCGTCGCTCATGCGGTCTCCGTTCGCAGTCCGTAGCGGCCGGGATCGAGCACGCCGTTGGGGTCGAACACGCGCTTGACCCCGCTCGCCAGCTCCGCATGGAGGCCGAGCTTGCCCATCACGTGGTCCTGGAAGTGCGTCGGCGGCCGCGACACGAGGTAGCCGGCGTCGGCGAAGCGGTCGACCATCTCGCCGAAGCACGCCATGACCCGGCCCGCGGCACCCGCGGACCCGCTGTCGAAGATGATCGGCTGAGTGTTGCGCATGCTGCGCGGCGAGCAGAGGAACTGGTTCGTGTAGGCGAAGCCGTGCGCCGTGCAGATCTGCCGCGAGAGCCGCATCGCCTCGAGCGCGTCGCGCCCCCGGAAGGGCACGCTCGGCAGGAAGTACAGGGACGCGCCGTCGGCGTGCAGGTTGTACACGTCGAGCTCCGTCTCGTTGGGCACTCCCTTGGCGATGTCGAAGCGGTAGCCGAACGCCTTGCGCCCCTGAGCCTCCTCCTCGCGCGTGTACCTGACCGGCCCGGTCGCGGCGAACGCCTCCTCGAGCCGTTCCACGCGGACCTCGAGGTCCGCCGGCGGCCCGTAGACGCAGCCGACCACGTTCCACGCTCCCACACCATGCGCCTCGCGGAGCTCCGGGAGCTCGTGGTCGGCAATGGGCGGGTCGCCCGGCGTGCCCACCGGCCGCGGCGTGGTGGTCTCGACCGCCACGCAGAAGGCGTCGTTGGCGATGCTCACGGTGCTCGGGATCGCGCCGGTCAGCTTGAGGCGGTTGGACACGTCGACCGCCCGGCCGAGGTCGTCGTACTCGGGGAAGGAGAAGAGGAACCCGCGCGCGCCGGGGGGCGCCGGCATCAGCCACACGCCCGCCTTGGTCACGATGCCGTAGTTCGACTGAGCGAGCAGCGCGTCGAGCATCGGGCCGCAGCCGCCCTTGTGCGTGTAGAGCGTCTTCGCGCCGACGAGCGCGCCGTCGCCGGTCACGAGCACGCGGCCGTCCCCGATGACCACCTCGAGCCCGATGAGGTTGCCGAAGTGGTTGCCGACCGGCGTGTATCCCGCCCCCTTGTCGAGGGCGTTGCCGATCACGCTCGCATCGACGGGTCCCGACGTCGGGCTGCACCAGTAGCGGCCGCCGCGCTCCTCGAGGAACTGGTGGAGCTGGGTGAACGTGACCCCCGGCTCGAGCACCACGTAGCCGAGCTCCTCGTCGTACTCGAGGATCGAGTCCATGCGCGACAGGTCGAGCGTGATGCTGCCGGGCTCGACCGCCGTGGCCATGCCCAGCCCGTGCTGCATCCCGCGGCTGATCGGATGGAGCGCCAGCCTGTGGCGGTTCGCGAGCTCGACGACGCGCTGCACCTCCTGCGTGTGCGCCGGGCGCACGACGGCGGCCGGGAACACGTCGCCGGCGGGATCGAGGCTCACCGCGTAGGGCAGGAGAGCGTCGCGCTCGTCCACGACAGCCTCGGCTCCGACCACTTCGCGGAGCTCGTCCAGCGCGACGTCGTACGACAATTCCACGACGGGCGTGAGTCTACCGTCCCAGCTGCGCCAGTCAAGCCCCGCCGGCGGGGTCAGGCGCGGGTGCTCAACGGGGTTCGCTCTTCGAGCGAGCGGAAGTACTCCTGCGCCCCGTCCTGCCATTGCGCGTGCCGGTCCATGAACAGCGCGTAGGCGCGCGTGCGGGCCCAGCCCTTGGGCAGCATCAGCTCCGGGAGGTCGGGATCCAGAAAGGGGAACTTGCGCCACTCGTGCACCAGCAGTGTCTGCGCCCGGAAGACCGCCTCGAGGCTCTTCGGGCGCAGCCGGGCGAAGCGCGAGATGAATGACGAATAGGCGTCGGCCACGGCGTCCAGGTCCCACGCCGCCGTGATCACGCGCTCGGGCTCACCCACCTCGCCGAGGCCGGCCCGGAACGAGAGCATCTCGGCGGCCGTCCCGTCCACGGAGAGATCGGTGAGCTCCGACTCCCTGTCGACGTGCGGCGTGATCCAGAGCCCGCCTCCGAGCGATCCGAAGCCCGCCCACGCGAGCCGCGTGCGCAGCTGGTGGCGCACGTCGCGGCGCTCCTCCGGCACACGCAGCAGGACGAGCAGCCAGCCGCCGTCCCACTCCGGCGCCTTGCCGAAGCCGTAGATCCGCTCGCTGCCGGTGCGCAGCATCTCCTCGGTCTCCGCGCTGAGGGAGACCCGCGCGCGCCGGCCGTGGCGCTCCTTCTGCAACCAGCCCGCGGCCACGCTCCGCGTGAGTGCCTGCCGGGCGGCCTGCGGCTGGTAGTCGAGCGCGCCCAGAGCGTCCACGAGCGTCTCCTGCCATACGCCGGGATTCGAGCCCAGGACGTATTCGCCGAGGATGGTCAGCAGCATCGACCTCGCAGCGGGAGCTCCGACCGACCGGCGGCGCAGTTGGTTGTTCACGGCCGCAAACTATCCGGAACCGCAAGTGCTCGCTGCCAGCCGCTCCGCGTACCAGCGCAGGTAGCGCGCGATGTGGGCGCGCCAGTAGGCGCCGTTGTGCGCGCCGGGCCAGACGTGGCTCGTGACGTTCGCGCCGTGCGCGCGGAGCGCCGACACGAGCGCCGAATCGCCCGGGGCGAACGGATCGCGCGAGCCGCGGTCGATCCACAGCGGCATGCGGCCGTACGGGTGCGCGTGCCCGCGGGCGTAGCGGTACACATCGTGCCGCGCGAAGTCGGCCGCCGAATCGAAGGCACCCGGAGCCGTGGAGCCCGCCCGCGTCCAGATCGCCGGCGAGTGCCCGCCGGCCGCGCAGAAGCGGCCGGGGTGCAGCCGCGCCAGATCGAGCGCGCCGAAGCCGCCCAGCGAGACGCCGGCGATCGCCACGCGACGCGGGTCCACGGGCAGCCGCCGGACCGCCGCCGGCAGCACCTCGCGCATCACGTACGAGCCCCAGCGCGCGGAGCGGCGGTCGTGGTAGTAGCCGTGGTTGCCGCCGTCGACCTCCAGCACCACGGGCGCGCGCGGGCCCAGGCGGTGGAGCTCGGCGTAGAACTGCGGCCAGAAGACGTCGCCGGGGTGCCCGCCACGGCCGTGCAGCCACAGCAGCAACGGCCGCTGTCCCGGCCCGGGCACGACCGCCCTCTCGTGCAGCGTGCGGCCGGCGTAATGGCTCTTCACGGCGAACGAGACGTTCGTCGCGGCGTGCGCGGGCGCCGCTGCGGCGGCGAGGACCAGCGCGAGTGTCCAGATCGCCCTCATATCCCCATTGTGGTGGCTCAAGCCCGACTGGGGCAGCGCCGATCCATAACCTCATGCCCTGGTCCGAGCAGCACGTCCGCCGCCTCTTCTGGCGCGCGGGCTTCGGCGCCACCCCGCAGGAGGCGCAGAAGTTCGCCGCGCTCGGGCAGGACGCGACCGTCAAGTGGCTCGTCAACCGCGGCGGCGGCACGCAGCTCGTGGGCCCCGCCCCCAGCGTGGACGGCAAGCCGCTCGACCCGGTCAACGAGTGGGGCCACGACGTGCTCTGGTGGCTCGACCGCATGGTCCGCACGCAGCGCCCGCTCGAGGAGAAGATGACGCTCTTCTGGCACAACCACTTCGCCACGCGCGACCAGGAGACGCCGTGGATGCTGCGCCAGAACCGGATGCTGCGGCGCTGCTGCCTCGGCGACTTCGACACGCTCCTGTCGAAGGTCACGACCGACCCCGCCATGCAGCTCTTCCTCTCGCTCGCGGATTCGAGCAAGTGGGCGCCCAACGAGAACTACGCGCGCGAGCTGATGGAGCTGTTCACGCTGGGCAAGGGCTACACCGAGCGCGACATCCGCGAGATCGCGCGCGCGCTGACCGGCTGGCGTGCGCGCTGGACCGACTCCGGCTTCCGCGGGATCTTCTACGACCGCAGCTGGCACGACCGCGGCGTCAAGCGCATCTTCCACAAGCACGGCCGCTTCGACTGGCGCGACGTGGTCCGCCTGGTGACGAAGCACAAGCACCACGCCCCGTTCATCACCGAGAAGCTCTGGGGCTACTTCGTCACGACGCCGCTCGACGCCGCCACGCGCAGGTCGCTCGTGAACACCTATCGCCGCTCCGGCCACAAGATCAAGCCGGTGGTGGAGAAGATCCTGCGCCATCCGGCGCTGTACGCCGACCTCGACCGTCCGGACATGGTCAAGTGCCCGGTCGTCTTCCTGGCCGGCGCCCTCCGCGCCGTGGGCGGCGGCATCCAGCGCGACAGCTGGTCGTGGCTGCTCCAGGAGATGGGCCAGTACCCGTTCGCGCCGCCGTCGGTGGCGGGCTGGGACTGGGGCCCCGCATGGCTGTCCACCAACACGGTCCACGCGCGCTTCACGGCCATCACCTACCTGATGAGCGACGACGGCCCGCTCGCCGTGGCCGACGGCGCCGCGCCCGTCAACGGGCCGGCGGGCGAGGCGATCGCGCGCTCGCGCGCCGCCACCGGCCAGCCGTGGACGAGCCCCGAGACCGATGCCGCGCTCGACCGGCTCAGCTCGGGTTTCTTCGCCGACTTCAACCCCCGGCAGACCTGGGGCTGGCAGCAGCGCTCCGACCAGCGCGAGCGCGTCCTCCGCCATCTCCTCCTCTCCGGCCCCGACGCTCACCTCCACTGATGCCCCGACCCAACGCACACCGCGCCTGCGACGACTTCCACGCGACCAGCGAGGCCACCCGGCGCTCGTTCCTCGGCGACTCCACGCTCACCCGCCGCCAGCTCGTGGGCCGCGGCATCGCCGCCGGGCTGACCGTCTACGCCGCGCGCGCGATGAACATCGCCAACATCTTCGACGCCGCCGAGGCCGCGCACGCCGCCGCCCCCGACGCCCCGATCCTCGTGAGCGTCTTCCTGCCGGGCGGCTGCGACCTGCTCGACACGCTCGTGCCCCTGGACCGCTTCGGCCGCTACGCCGATCTGCGGCCGGACACGAAGCAGAAGGGCGCGCTCGCCCTCGGCTCGACCGGGCTCGGCGTGAACCCGGCGCTGGCCTCGGGGCTGAACGGCGGCGTCAAGGGCCTCTTCGACGCGGGCAAGGTCGGCTTCATGCCGGGCATCGACTACGCCAACCCGGACATGTCGCACTTCCACTCGCGCCATTTCTGGGAGACCGGGCTGATCACCCCCGCGAGCGCGACCGGCTGGCTCGGTCGCCTGCTCGACCGCAGCGGGGACCCGAACAACCCGCTCCAGGGCGTGTCGATGACCGGCGCTCTCTCGCCGACGCTGCGCTCGGCCGCGGCGCCGGTCGCCGCGGTGTCGTCGCCGGGCGACGCGCAGTTCTGGATCCCCGGCGTGTGGGGCAAGGCCTTCGACTACGCGATGGGCGCGTGGGAGGAGGTCTCCGCGCGCGCGACAGCCGGTCCCGGCGCGGCGGCCGCCACGCAGAGCTCGCGGCTCGCGAAGAAGGTGGCCGACACGCTCGAGCCGTACCAGAAGGACGACGACACCGGGGTCGATCCGCTGGCGGGAACGATCGCCTACCCGCAGGACAACGACTTCGCCGACAACCTGCGCAACCTCGCCGGCCTGCTCGCCCAGCCGCTGGGCATCCGCGTCGCGGCCGTCGAGGCGGACTTCGACTTCGACACCCACGACAAGCAGAACGAGGACCTCGGCACTTCGCTCGAGAAGGTGAGCGAGGGTCTGGCCGCGTTCCAGGCGGACGTCGAGGCGCGCGGGCTCGGCGACCGCGTGCTCACGCTCGTCTGGTCCGAGTTCGGCCGCCGCCCGAAGCAGAACGAGTCGGCCGGGACCGACCACGGCGCCGGCGGCTTCGCGTTCGTGATGGGCAGGCGGGCGAAGGCCGGGATCCTCAGCGACTACCCCGACCTCTCGAAGCTCGACCGCGAGGACAACCTCGCCGTGACGCTCGACTTCCGCCGCGTCTACAGCTCGGTGCTCGAGCAGTGGATGGGCACCGACGCCGCCGCCGTGATCCCCAACGCCGGCTCCTTCGGCCGGCTCCAGGTGGCGGCATGAGGCGGCGCATCGCCGCGGCCACGCTCGTTGCTCTGGCCGTCCTCGGACCGGCGGCCGCCACCGCTCGCGGCCCGGTCACGCTCGGGATCGCCGAGCGCGAGTTCCGCATCTCCACCTACGCCGACTCGGTCAGGCGCGGCCCCGTCAAGTTCAACGTCACGAACTTCGGCCAGGACACGCACAACCTGGTGATCAAGGGGCCGAAGCACTTCCTCGTGAAGGGGCCCGACGTGGAGCCGGGCAACCGTGCGTCGGTGCGCGCCAACCTGCGCCGGCCGGGCACCTACTACCTGCTCTGCACGCGCGCGAACCACCGCAAGCTGGGGATGCACGCGAAGCTTGTAGTGCGCCGCTAATAACCTCTCGATCCAGAAAACTTTCTGGGAGAAGAGGAGAGCCGCAATGGCGACAGCCGAGGTGCAGTCGGGACTCGAGGGCGTGGTCGCGTTCGCGACGGAGATCGCCGAGCCCGACAAGGCGGGCGGGTCGCTCCGATACCGCGGCGTGGACATCGACGACCTCGTCGGCAAGGTCCCGTTCGAGAAGGTATGGGGGCTGCTGGTGGACGGGACGTTCGAGCCGGGCATGCCGCCCGCCACGCCGTACCCGCTGCCGATGCGCACGGGTGACACGCGCGTGGACGTTCAGAGTGCGCTCGCTCAGCTCGCGCCGTCGTGGGGCTTCGGCCAGCTGCTCGACATCACCGACGAGCAGGCGCGCGACAACCTCGCACGCTCATCGGTCATGGCGCTGTCGTTCGTCGCGCAGTCGGCGCGCGGGCAGGGCAAGCCGCCCGTGCCGGAGGCCGACATCGACCAGGCCACCACCATCCCCGGGCGCTTCCTGGTGCGCTGGCGCGGCGAGGCCGATCCCGACCACGTCAAGGCGATCGACGCCTACTGGATCTCCGCGGCCGAGCACGGCATGAACGCGTCGACCTTCACCGCGCGCGTCGTGGCGTCGACCGGCGCCGACGTCGCGGCCGCGCTGTCGGCCGCCGTTGGCGCGCTGTCCGGGCCGCTGCACGGCGGCGCGCCGTCGCGCGTGCTGACGATGCTCGACGACGTCGCGCGCGAGGGCGACGCCGAGGCGTACGTGAAGAAGATCCTCGACCGCGGCGATCGCCTGATGGGCTTCGGGCACCGCGTCTACCGCGCCGAGGACCCGCGTGCCCGCGTGCTGCGGCGCACCGCGCACGAGATCGGCGCGCCGCGCGTGGAGGTGGCCGAGGCGCTGGAGCAGGCGGCGCTCGCGGAGCTGAAGGCGCGCCGGCCGGACCGCGTGCTCGCCACCAACGTGGAGTTCTGGTCGGCGGTGGTGCTCGACTACGCCGGCGTGCCGGCCGACCTGTTCACGCCGATGTTCGCCTGCGCGCGCGTGGCCGGCTGGTCGGCGCACATCCTCGAGCAGAAGCGCGAGGGGCGCCTGATCCGGCCGACGGCGGCGTACGTGGGCCCGGGGCCGCGCTCGCCCGACGAGCTCTGAGCCGCCGCTCCACGCACGACCGCGAGATCCTGCGGCTCGCGCTGCCCGCGCTCGGCGCGCTGGCGGCCGAGCCGCTCTACATCCTCGTGGACACCGCCATCGTCGGCCACCTCGGCACCTCGCCGCTGGCGGCGCTCGCGCTCGCGGCCACGCTGCTCACCGGCGCGTTCACGCTGTTCAACTTCCTGACCTACGGCACGACCGCCCAGGTCGCGCGCCTCCACGGCGCCGGCGACGGGACCACCGCGGGCACGCTCGGCGCGCAGGCGCTGTGGCTGGCGAGTGGGATCGGCGTGGCGCTGCTGGTGATCGCGGTGGCGCTCGCGCAACCGGCGGTCGCGCTGATGGGCGGGCAGGGGCACACCGCGCACCTCGCGGTCGTCTACATGCGGATCGCCGCGATCGGCCTCCCGTTCGCGCTGATCGCGCTCGCGGGGCAGGGCTGGCTGCGCGGCATGTCCGACCTGCGCACGCCGCTGCGGATCGTGGTGATCGCGAACCTGGTGAACGTCGCGCTCGAGCTGCTGTTCGTCTACGGCTTCGGCTGGGGAATCGCGGGGTCGGCGTGGGGGACGGCAATCGCGCAGGCGGGCATGGGCGCGGCGTTCGCGGTCGTGCTGCTGCGCGCGCCGGCGTGGACCCGGCGCCCGCGTCCGGAGCTGATGCGGCCGCTGCTGCGGATCGGCGGCGAGATCTTCGTGCGCACGGCCGCGCTCTACGCGTCGTTCCTCGTGGCGAGTGCGGTGCTGGCGCGGATCGGCACCGCCTCGCTCGCCGCGCACCAGATCGCGTTCCAGCTATGGACCTTCCTGGCGCTCGTGCTCGACGCCGTTGCGATCGCCGCGCAGGTGCTGGTGGCGCGCACGCTCGGTGGCGGCGACGCCGAGGCCGCTTACGACGCGTCCCTGCGCGTGATCGGCTGGGCGACGGCCGTGGGCGCCCTCGTCGGCGCGCTCATGCTCGCGCTGATCGGGGTGCTGCCGCACGCGTTCAGCGACGACCCGGCCGTGCTTGACCGCGCGCACGCGGTGTGGCCATTGTTCGCACTCATGCAGCCGCTCGCCGGAATCGCGTTCGCCCTCGACGGGATCCTGATCGGCGCCGGCGACACGCGCTTCCTCATGTGGTCGATGCTCGGCTCCGCCGTCGGCGTGTACGTGCCGATCGCGCTGGCGTCGCTGCACTTCGGCTGGGGGATCACCGGCGTCTGGTGGGGCATCCTCGCGCTGATCGCGGCGCGCGTGGTCACGACCGGCGCGCGCTTCCTCGGCCGCCGCTGGGCGATCGTGGGAGCGCCCGCATGAACAAGAGCCGGCTCGAGGCGTTCAGCGACGGCGTGTTCGCAGTTGCGATCACGCTGCTGGTGCTCGAGATCAAGGTGCCGGAGGTGGCCGGCGGCAAGCTCGCGCATGCGCTGGGCGAGCAGTGGCCGTCGTACGCGTCGTACGTCGTGAGCTTCGCGGTGATCGGCGTGATCTGGATGAACCACCACGCGGTCTTCGAGCACCTCGCGCGCGTCGACCGGCGGCTGATGGCGCACAACCTGTTCCTGCTCTTGTGGATCGTGCTGATCCCGTGGGCCACGAGCCTGATGGCCACGTACATGCGCGAGGGCGGCGAGGGCGAGCGCGTCGCGGCGGTGGTCTACGCGGCCACGATGACGCTGATGGGAGTGAGCTTCGGCGCGCTCTGGACGTACGCGTCGCGCGACCGCCGGCTGCTCGGCGCGGACCTGACGGACGACGAGATCCGCCGGCGCACGTTCCGTTTCACGATCGGAGCACCGCTGTACGTCGTCGCGCTGGTGGTCGCGCTCTTCAGCGCGCCGGTCTGCCTCGTGATCATCGGCGCGCTCGCCGTCTACTACGCGCTGCCGGGCGCCGGGATGATGCGGCTTCCGGCCTAGGAGGGCGGTCGCCGGGTCGGCGGCTCGTACTCGGGCGGAGCGAGCGGCTCGGTCGGCTCGTCGTGCACCGAGCGCAGCTCGTCGATCGCGCCGCTCTCGGGGTCGAACAGCTGCTCGCGCACGGGCGCCGGCGCGCGCGGGCGCCGCCGCCGGGCCGGGACGTCGCCGGATCCGCGCTGGCGCGTGGCGGCGTCGCCCGCGGCCAGATCGTCGGGGGGCCGCTTGCGCCGCTCCGAGAGCCCCGCGACGATCAGCAGCGCGGCGCACACGAGCGCGAGCAGCCCCTGGCCGAGCGGCCGGTCGAAGAGGCGGATGAGGATCAACAGGCCCGACCACGCGCCGGCCGCCGCGATCACCGCGCCGTCGCCGAACGGCACGTGGAACTCGCGGTCCTCGGCGCGCTTGCGCAGCAGGTAGAGCACCGACAGCCCGATCAGCACGATCGCCGCCTCGACGAACGAGAACGGGCCGAACGTGCTCACCACGAGCAGCAGCGCGCCGACGCCCGCCACGCGCTGCTCGAAGTTCAGCCGTCGCCACGTGCCGGCCACCCCGAGCGCGACGCGCCGCGGCAGCTCAGAGCGGCTCGCGTCCGCCATAACCCGATTCGGTGTCGTGCCAGAAGGCGATCTCGTCCTCGCCCTCCTCCCAGCAGAGGTAGACCTCCTCGCCCTCGCGCAGCGCCGGGAAGTCGACGAGCCCGCGATCGAGATCGCGCAGGACGATCTCCATCGCCTGAAGGTCGGCGAGCGAGCGCTGGAGCTCGAGGAAGGCCTCCGACACGACGCGGCCCGGACTGCCGCCGCCGTTGGTCGGCCCGGCGTCGGTCAGAGCGGCGCGCGCCTCCTCGTCGCTGAGCTGGACGCGCGCGGCGCGCAGCCGTTCGATCCGCTGCCCGACGAAGTCGAGCGCCGCGTTCGCCTGCTCCACGCTGTAGTGGCGCTCATGGTTCACCAGCGCCCTCCATGAGCTCGTGCAGCGCCTCGATCCGGCGCTCCACGAGTTCGCGCACGCGCGGGTCCACCGACGGGTCGGCGGCCGCCTCGCGCGCCTCCTCGAACGTCGCGAGAGCGCGGCCGAAGCTATGGGGTTGGGCGCTCTTCAACACGTTGTCGCCGCGCAGGAGCAGCGTCCTCACGCGCTCCGTGCTCACGCCGCGTCGCTGTAGTGCGCGGCATCCCGCAGAGCGCGCCCGATCACCGCGGCATCCTCGTTGGAGATCGTCCGCAGCTGGCCCTGGAAGGCGAGATGCCAGTGCTCGGCCGGCCACTTGCGCACATGCTCGAGCTGCTGCGCGAGCTCCTCCGCGGGGACGAACTCCTCCTCGGCCAGGATGATCACGGGCTGGGTCTCGAAGCGCCATGGGTAGGGGTCCGGCGCGCGCGGCTTGCCCGGCCAGATCTTCGAGCGGTCCTCGTACATCGGGCCCGTGACGCGCACCGTGCCGGCGAACGCCTGGACGCCCGTCACGTAGAAGACGATCACGTCACCCTCCTCGACCTGCTCCGCGAGGCGCCGCCGGCGCTCCTTCATCCCGATCACGCGGAAGTCCTGCTCCGCCGTCGCGCGGAAGTTGTCGAGTGATCCGGTGAGCACCCAGATCTTGGGGACACGCTGCTCCATCGCTAAAAGGCTACCCCTGTGGTCGGCGGCGCCGACTATGCTCGCGCCATGGCCGACGAAGAGGAACTGCACCTGATCGGACCCGACGAGGTGGCCTTCCGGCTCGACCTCACGCCGGGCCAGCTCAAGATCGTCCACACGGCGCTGCACTCGCTGCTCGACGACCTCGGGCACGACGAGCGCGACGTCCAGCACATCGTCCGCGAGGTGCTCGCCAAGCTGCCCGACGAGCACTCGATCCGGGCGATCGACATCCGCCGCTAGTCGATCGGGATCTCCTCGACCTGCGCTTCCGGCTTGCCGGCCTCGAGCCGCTCGAGCTGCCAGTCGATCAGTCCGCGGACGGTGAGCAGCAGCTCGCGCTGAAGCGCGTTGAACTGCTCCTGGAGCTCCGGCGGGATCAGGCGCCGCAGCGAGTCGAGCAGGGCGATCAGCGCCGACAGGTCGGGCCCGCTCGGGCGGTGCGGGGCCGTGTACTGCTCGGCCCAGTCCCAGTCCGGGGGATCAGCTCGAGGTGGCGGCTTCGTCTCCTGTTGATCCATCGTCAGTCCGCTCGAACCGCACGCTCAGCGCGCCGTCCTCGAATTGCGCCGAGCGCGGCCTGTAGGCCGCCAGCGACGGGGGCAGGATGATAGTCCGCTTCTGGCCACCGACCCGGACCACGACCTCCAGGCCGATCTTCTTCAACCCGATGTCGGCCTTTTCCACGAACGGGATAGGCAGCCGCAGCACGGCGGTGCCGTTGTCGGTCACGAGCTCCTGCGCGAGGTCGTCGTGCAGCAGCGCGCCGGCGTCGCCGTCGCCGAACAGCTCGCCGGCCAGGCGCTCGAGCATGCGCTCGCCGATCACCTCCTCCGCGAAGTAGGGCGCCACCAGGATCGGCACCGGCGCGAACGCCGACCGCACGAGCTCCATCTGCTCCTGCTGCACCGCGCGCCAGCCCTCGAAGTAGCCGCCGTCCACGTCGGCCGGGAACACGCGGTTCACCACCACGGCGTCGGTGAGGTAGCCGTAGAGGTTCAGGTAGGTGAAGGTGCGCATCGACTCCTTGATGACCATCCGGTCGGGGTTCATCACGAGCCGGATCGACGTGCTGCGGCGGTCGCGCAGGATGCCGTTCATCGCGACGAGGTTGCGCACGAGCTTCTGCACGTCGTCGAAGACCTTCTCGGGCGGCAGCGAGATGTCGAGCATCGCGCGCGCGAACGGGCGCGCGGCGGCCATCATCTTGCGCTCGATCGGGAACACCTTCTCGATCCACCAGCCGGCGACGTCCGGGAACGACAGCAGCCGCAGCGTCTCGCCCGTGGGCGCGCAGTCGACGACGATCGCGTCGAACTCACCCGACTCGTGGTGGGCCTTGATCTGGAGCAGCGAGAACAGCTCGTCCATGCCGGGCGGGACGGTCAGCTCCTCGGCCGTGATGCGGTCGACACCGCGCTCGGCGAGCATGTCGCCCATCCAGTCCTGGACGGCCTCCCAGTGGCGCTCCATCTCCTCCTGGGCCTGCACCTCCTGGCCCCAGAGGTTGTCCGCCGCCCGCGTCGGAGTCGTGCCCAGCTCGGCCTCGAGCGAGTCGGACAGGCTGTGGGCCGGGTCGGTCGAGAGAACGACGGTGCGCAGGCCGGCCGCGGCGCATCGGCGCGCTGTGGCGGCGGCGACGCTCGTCTTCCCGACACCCCCCTTTCCCGTGTAGAGGATGGTGCGAGGCGCCATGTGGTCGCTCCCAGCTTATGGGGTTGCGGCCTCAGGAAGTCTGTGTACGCTCGGACGGAACCCCAGACACACGACTTGGAGAAGTTCGCTTGAGATTCCCCCGCATAACACCGCCACGCGCGGTCACCCTCCTCGCTGTGCTCGGGCTCCTGGCCCTGCTCGCCGGTTGCGGCGGCGGTGGCAGCAGCTCGGACGCGAAGGACACCGTCAAGAAGGCATTCAGCCACTCGATCCAGAGCGCGGTCGTGAATCTTCAGTTCACGGCGAAGGTCGACGGCGTCGCCCAGCTCTCGCAGCCGGTTCAGCTCAAGCTCACCGGCCCGTACCAGTCGAACGGGAAGACGAAGATCCCGAGCTTCAACTGGCAGACCAACGTGTCCGGCGGCGGCCAGTCGTTCTCCGGCACGCTGACCTCGACCGGCGACAACGTGTTCGTGGGCTTCCAGGGCTCGAACTACGAGGTCGGCAAGGCGCAGGTGGCTCAGTTCAACCAGCGCCTCGGCTCGCAGACGCAGGGCAAGTCGCTGAAGGACTTCGGCATCGACCCCGTCAACTGGATCACGGACGCTCAGGACAAGGGCGACGAGAACGTCGACGGCGTGAACACCACGCACGTCCAGGCCGGTCTCGACGTCGAGAAGATGCTGAACGACCTGAACAAGACGATCGATCAGGCCGGCGCAGCGGCAGGCACCACCAAGACGCTCACGCCGCAGCAGATCTCGCAGGTCAAGGACATCGTCAAGAACCCGAAGTTCGACGTCTACGTGGGCAAGGACGACGACACGCTCCGTCGCCTCAACGTGTCGATCGACTTCCAGATCCCGGACAACATGAAGTCGCAGTTCCAGGGCGCGACGGGCGGCAACATCACCTTCTCGCTCGACCTGACGAAGGTCGGCCAGAAGCAGACGGTGACCGCGCCGCCGAACGCCAAGCCGCTCTCGCAGCTCCAGGGCGCGCTGGGCGGCCTGGGCGGAGCTGGCTCCTCGGGCTCCGGGTCCGGCTCGGGCTCGGGCTCGGGCGGCTCCGGGTCCAGCGGCTCCAGCGGCAAGTCGCCGAGCTCGAAGCAGTTCCAGGCCTACTCGCAGTGCATCGAGAAGGCCAACCCGAGCGACACGGCGGCCATCCAGAAGTGCGCCGCGCTCCTGAAGTAGCCGGTAACGGATTCGCCCCCCGGCGCCGGCCGGGGGGCGAAGTCCGGACGTACGCGCGGCAGTGATGGGCGGCGGCGAGACATCGCTCGCGTCGGTGCGCCAGCAGATCGAGCTGGTCGAGCGCCTCGACGGCTCGCTGGAGGGCCTGGCCGAGGTGCTGGGCTGTGACCCCGCTGCGCTGCGGGCCCTCGCCAAGCTCGAGCAGGACGAGGCCCTCCGGCTCGATGCGCTCATCGCGCGCCTGAGCGATCAGCGGTACTGCGGCGGGACGGGCGGGCAGGAGTAGTCGATCGTGTAGATCTGCACCGAGGCGCGCGCGTTCGGGTGCGAGTACCAGCAGCGGCGCGCGCCGGTCCCGAGGATCGCCAGCGGGAAGTTCGGCTGCTTGAGCTGGCCGACGCGGATGATCCAGTGCACGCCCAGCTTGTCGACGAGCCACGGCTCGCGGTTGAGCAGGCGCCAGGTCTCGGTGGCGTTCGTGTCGACGAACTGGTCCGGCGGAACGCCGGTGAGCAGCTCGAAGCGGTCGTTGTCGGGGTCGAAATTGGGGATCCAGGCACGCCCTCGGCCCTCGCCTATGTTCGCTCTGAGCCAGGCCGCCGCGGGGCGCATCCCGACGCTGTCGATCTTGCCCGACTCGCCCGTCATGTCCACCCATCCCGCCACCTGGCCGTGGAGGACGGTGACGGTGGAGACGGCCGCGACGCCCACCACCAGCGCGGTGGCCACCACTCGCCAGCGCGATCCCACGGCCGCGAACACCGCGAGGGCGGGCAGGATCGGGATCGCGTAGCGCAGGTGCGTCCAGTCCTGGAGGCGGTGCCCGGCGACGATGTAGCTGCCCTTCGTGAGCGCCTGCGCCGTGTACCAGACGAGCGGGTAGAAGAGGATCAGTGCCGTGAGCGTCGCCGGTGAGCGTCGGGAGCGCCAGATGAAGACGAGCACGCCGATCAGGCCCGCGACGGCCAGCACCGGTCCCGCCACGTGCCAGCTCGCGAGCGGGTACGCGGCCACCCCGTCGCCGCCGCGCGGCGGAGTGAACCCCGTCCCGCCGGGCGAGGAGCCTCCGAGCTTGATGTCGTTCTCGTGGAGGAAGGCGGTGGGCAGCCCGAAGACGAGCACGTTCAACGCGATGAAGACCGCCACGCCGTAGCCGCCGCACACGAGCAGGACGAGCCCGGTTGCGGTCGCGTGGGTGCGATCGCGCCGGTGCATGTAGATCACGAGGGCGGCGGCCCCGATCTCGAGCGGCAGCAGCGGCCACGCGTCGAAGTGCGACAAGGTGGCGACGCTGAGGGCGAAGCCCGCCACCACGAGCTGCCGGGTGTGCCGGCCCTGGGTGGCCCAGCGGGTGAACAGGTACACCGCGGCCGTCGTGGACGCCATGATCACCGAAGGCTGCATCGGGATCACGCCGGCCAGCAGGAAGTTGGGGCTTGCCACCAGCAGCAGCGCGGCGGCCGTCGCGATCCAGCGCCGCCCGTCCAGCAGCAGGGCCAGGCGGTACACGCAGAAGAGCGTCACGAGCGACGCGAGCACGGAGACCACGGTGCCGCTCAATCCCGTCCGGTAGAGGGGATTGATCCACACGAACGGAAGCTCGACCACGTGGAAGAGCGGGGTCCAGTGGGTGCCGAGCTGCCGGATGCCCTCGGTGAGCGTGCGCAGCGAGATGATCACGTGCCGCGGCGAGTCGTCGAAGCCGAGGATCTGGCCGCGGTCCGACACGAAGACGGCGGTCGCCACGAGAGCACCCAGCGCGACGGTGAGCATCGCCCAGAGTGGCCAGTGGACCCTCGCGGCTCGCATGCGTGTCGCGAGCCGGCGGCGCCGGCTCGGCTGCCGTGCCTCCACCTCTGGCGCGGGGGCGCGCAGGGAATCGACCCACTGGCGCGCGTCGGCCGACCGAGCCAGCGCCTCGCGTGCGCTCTGCTCCTCGACCGGGGTGCTCTGGCCCAGTACGTAGTCGGCCAGCGCGCCGCGCAGCTCCGGGTCCGGGCATGCCTGGCCGCTCGGCGCGGCGGACTCGAGCGACCGGCGCGCCATGTCTCGCACGGCATCCTCGCTCATCCCGGTCACACGGGCGACCTCCGAGTAGGAACGCCCGTGCGAGCGCACCAGCTCGACCACGAGCCGGCCCCGGTCGCGCACCGCCTCCGGGGTCATTCGCCGCCTCCGGCGCGGTAGCTCCGCTCGAGCTCGCGCCTGACGGAGGCCACCCATGCGCGCGCGTCCGGGGCGCGCTCGAGGTGGTCGGCCAGCTCGCCGCTGCCCGCGTCCTGACCGAGGACGTAGTCGGCCAGGGGCGCGTACCACTCCGGCTCGACGCGGCTGTCGCCGAATGCGTGGAGCCTGTCGAGAGCCTCGAGCGCGAGGCGCCGCACCTCGGCCTCCGGCAGGCCCAGCACCACGGCCAGCTCGGGGTAGGTGCGCCCGTGTCGCACGAGCAGCTCCAGGACCGCCCCACCGTCGCGAGGTGGCGCGGTGCGCGACGGCGACAGGACCGCCGCCGGCAGGTGGCCCACGTCCGCGGCGCCGCCCATGCCGTGCTCGGTCTTCTCCCAGAAATGCGGGCTCCAGAGGAGCTGGAGCACACCGCGCCAGGCCGCGATCGACGCGAGCGTCCAGTAGATGGGCATGGCGACTGCGTATGCCACGAGGTCGTGCCGCCGGAGGTGGTAGATCTCAGCCACGTGAGCGGCGAGGACCACGAAGTTCCCGACGATCAGCGACACCATCCCGAGCGTGAGCAGGGGCTCGGGGAAGACGCGCTCGATCGGCGAGACGTCGGCGCCCGATACGCGCAGCACCACGTAGACCGCGAGCACTGCCCAGAACACGATCTGCGCCACGAGCGCGACCGGCGCGGCAGCCACGATCCCGAGTGCGGACAGGTAGGGGCGCAGTCCCATCGCGCGCGCGGAACGTACCGGCGCCCTCGTGATCTGCAACCCCGTCTGGGCGTAGCCCTTCACCCAGCGCGAGCGCTGGCGCACCCAGGGCCGGAGCCTCGGCACGGCCTCCTCCATGGTCACCGAGGCCAGGCGGAGCGAGACGAAGCCGGCGGCGGCGAGCCTCATCCCAAGCTCACAGTCCTCGGTCACGTTCCAGGCGTCCCACCCGCCCACGCGGCGGATCACGTCGGTGCGGAAGTGGGTGGAGGTGCCTCCGAGCGGCAGGGGGTGGCGATGGTGCGCGATCCCGCTCAGCAGCAGGCCGAAGTGCGTCGCGTAGTCGCATGTGAACCAGCGCGTGAGCGCGTTCTGGCGCGAGTTGTAGAAGTCGAGGCGCGCCTGGAGTGCGGCGACGCTCTGCGGGAGCCGGCGGAACTCGCTCACCGCCTTGAGGAGCTGATCGGCGTCGGGCCGGTCCTCCGCGTCGTAGATCGTGAAGAACTCCCCGGTGGTGTGGCCGAGCCCGTGGTTGAGGGCGCGTGGCTTCGTGCGGGGGACACCGGGGGGCACCACCACCACCGACCAGCCGGGGCGCAGGTGGGCCCGGCAGGCCGCCTCGGTCTCCGGGTCGTCGTGCTCCACCAGCAACAGCACCTCGAGCCGGTCGGCGGGGTAGTCCAGCTGCGCGAGCGACTCGAGGAGGCCCTGCACCACGGCGGCCTCGTGGTAGAGGGCCGCCATCACGGTGTAGCGGGGCAGCGGCGCGCCGAGCGGTGCGGCTGCGAGCAGCGCTCCTTCGCCGCTGCTGCGACGGCCGGCGAACAGGTATGCCAGGCGCAGATACGTGGTGGACGCGAACAGCAGCGTCGCCAGGCCGACGATGACGGCGAGCACGGTCGCCGCTCCCCATGCCACCACGCCCGCCACGCAGGCCAGCGCCACGAGCGCGGCGGCCGCCACCTGCCGGCGGCTGAGCGTGCGCTCCGCACCGCCCCACGGGGCCGTCCAGGTCTCGCCCCCGGTCACGGAGCGTCCACCCCGTGAGCGCCATGCGCGCCCTGGCTGTCTGGGCGATCGTCGCGGCGGCGGTGGCCGGGTGCGGCGGCGGGGGCCGCCGGGCGGCGCCCGAGCCGCGGCGCGCGCTGCTGCCGAGCGGTTGGGTGCGCGGCATGAACTTCACGTCCTTCACCGCGGGCGGCTACGCCCGCCCCGCGGCGGGGCGGTCGCTGAGGGCCCTGGCCGCCACCGGCACCCGCGCGGTGGCGCTCGACCCCTACTGGTACATGCGCGACTCCCGCTCCTCGAGCGTGGAGCCCGACGCGGCGCGAACCGCCACCGACACGAGCCTGTTGGTCGCCATGCGGCGCGCTCGCGCGCTCGGTCTCGAGGTGATCGTCAAGCCCCATGTGGATGTGGACAGCGGCGTGTTCCGCGGAGAGATAGCGCCGGCCTCGGTGCCCGCGTGGTTCGCGAGCTACGGGCGGATGGTGCTCCACTACGCCTCGCTGGCCCAGCGCGGGGGTGCGACGACGTTCGTGGTGGCAACCGAGCTGAGCAGCATGACGCGGTATGAGAACCGCTGGCGCGCGCTGGTCGCGCAGGTGCGGAGCCGCTTCAGGGGCACACTCACGTTCGCGGCCAACTGGGACGAGGGAGCGCGCGCCGTCCGCTTCTGGGACGCGCTCGACGCGATCGGGATCGACGCCTACATGCCGCTGCGCACCGCCGCCGCCGACCCGACCGTCGAGCAGCTCGTCCGCGCCTGGCAGCCCTACGTGTCGAGCATCGACGCGATCCGCCGGGCAGCCGGCAAGCCCGTGCTGTTCACCGAGATCGGCTACGGCAGCAGGACAGGCGCCGCGGCCGATCCGGCGCAGCCACGCGGGCGCCGCAGCGCCTCGGCCCAGGCCCGCGCCTACGAGGCGGCCCTCCGCGTCTGGTCGCGGCAATCGTGGGTGCGCGGCATCCTCTGGTGGGACTGGCCCGCCCGCGAGCCCGCGTCCGGAGACGAGTTCGACCCGGGGGGCAGGGCGGCGGAGCGGGTTCTGCGGCGCTGGAATGGAGCGCCGCCGCAGTAGCGCATCAACTCACGAGCTGGAGGTCGAGGAGCTCCTCGACGGCCTCGCCCTCCTCGTGATACTCGGCTTCGGTGTTCACGGACCAGACGTCGTGGCCCGCGTCGTCGAGCAGGTTCAGCGTCCCGAGGATGGCCGTCCACATCGAGTGGTCCTGGTTGTTGTAGCGGTGCAGGCCGTTGCGGCCGAACGTCTGGAGGTTCGTGAAGCCGGCCAGGTACTCGCGCAGCACCGCGACCGCGTCCTCGTACGGAGAGTCGTAGACCGGGTACGCCTTGGGAACGTAGGTCTTGGTGCCGTCGAACACCTTGCTGGGGTCGATGAGCCCGATCCGGGCCAGCTCGTCGCGTGCCAGCGCGACGGCCTCCGCCTCCGGCATCTCCCAGATGTCGTCGCCCTCGAAGCAGAAGTACTCGACCCCGAGGCAGGTGGTGCCGGGCTTGACCATCGACTCGCTCCACGCGCCGAAGTTCTGCACACGGCCGGCACGCACGCCCGGGTCGTGCAGGTAGATCCAGTTGTCGGGGAAGGGCTCCGCCTCGGTGGTCATCAGGCTTACCAGGCAGAGCGAGCGGTACTGCAGCTTGCGCGCCGCAGCTGTGACGTGCGGCGGCGCCGCGGGCTCGAGCGAGAGCACGAGCTCGCGCAGCGGGATGCTCGACAGCACGCCGTCGACGATGTGCTCGGTGCGGGCGCCGTCGCTCTCCACGACGATGCTCGTGATGCGGCCGTCACGGTGGCGCAGGGTCTCGGCGCGGTGCCGCTTGAGCACCGGGATGCGCGCCTCCTCGACGCGCTCCTCGAACGCCTCCCACATCTGGCCCGGGCCGAGCCGCGGGTAGTGGAACTCCTCGATCAGGGTCGTGACCGTGCGGCGGCGCAGCTTGAGGATCGAGAGCATGGCCATGAACAGCGAGAAGTCCTTGATCCGCTGGGCGGCCCACTGCGCGCGGATCTCGGAGCCCGGGATGCCCCAGACCTTCTCGGTGTAGGTGCGGAAGAACGTCTCGTACAGGCGAACGCCGAACCGCGAGGTGACCCACTCCTCGAACGTCTCCGGGTTGCCGCCGCGCTTGCGCAGGGCCCACATGTAGGACAGAGCGCAGCGGGTGGACTCGACGATCCCGAGGCGCGACACCACGTCCTTCGACGTGAGCGGGTAGCTCAGGTACTTGCCGTCGAAGAAGATGCGCGACAGGCGCGGACGCTTGAGCAGCTCCTCGCCCAGCACCTCCTCCCACAGCCGCTGCACCGGGGCGAGCTTCGTGAAGAACCGATGCCCGCCCAGGTCGAAGCGGTAGCCGTTGCGGCGCTCGGTGCGCGCGATGCCGCCCACCTGCTTGCCGGCCTCGAAGACCACGCCGCGCCTGCCGCGGCGGGCCAGGACGTAAGCGGCGGTGAGGCCTGCGGGACCGCCGCCCAGGATTGCGGTCTCGACCGGATTGCCCGGCGTGGCCTCGCCGGCCCGGAACTCCATGTCCAGCGTCATCTCTTCCCCCCGTAGCGCCGGCTGATGAGACGCAGCAGTCCCGCTGTCAGTTGGTGTGCGCCGCTCGGCGAGCTGCGCGGCGGCGCGCCGGGTGCCGGTACGTACCACCAGTCGAAGCCCTTGAACCACGGCTGGCCGTACCAGACGCGGAAGGCAGCCTCGTACGCGCGCCGCTGAGCTGCGGCGCTGGCCGGCACGCCGGAGGGGCTATCGAGCTCCCACGGGTGGGCCGCGGTGTCGGCCGAGGCTCGATAGCCGATCTCGCCGAACATCACCGGCCGGTTCCAGGTGTGCTGGAGGCCGCGCACCTGGGCGAACCAGTTCACGCCCAGGCCGTTGCTCGTGCTGGTCCAGCTCTGCACGAGCTCGGATACGGTCGGGTTGAGTTTGTCGGTGAGCTCGTACCAGGCCGACACGTCGATCGCGTCGACCGCGTCCCACCAGTTGATCCCGACCGGCTCGAGGTACCAGTTGGCCTGGTAGGTGACGAAGCCGCGGAAGCGGTGGCGCACCTTGCCCACCAGTGAACGCCACTGCGCGGAGTAGCGCGCGAGCGAGGACATCTCGCTGCCCACGACGAAGCCGCGCACGTGCTCGCGCCGCGCCAGCGAGGCGTAGCTGAGGATGAAGCGGTCGTAGCTCCGGAACCAGGCGTTCACGGAGCGCGGCTCGATCAACCCGCGCCAGGTGCCGTCGAGCGGATCGACGTAGGGGCGTAGCACGACCTTCATGCCGAGCTTGCGGGCAGAGCGAATCGCAGTCGCGAGAGCGGGGGTGGGGACGGTGCCGGAGTTGGGCGCGACCGTGGTGGATGTCTTGCCGGACTGGCCCCATGACACCAGCAGCGTCACGGTGTCCACGTGGCGGGCCCGCAGCCGGCGCAGTTGCGCGCGCGTGGCGGCGGGGGCGTATCCCGCGGAGCCCCACGTGCCCAGCGTGACTCCGCGCATGAACGGCACCGGCCGCGGCTTGGCCTGCGCGGGCCCCGCGGCCACGCCGCAGACGCATGCGAGCAGTGCTGCAAACACGGCTGGCTTCGCTGAGGCCACTGCCTACCTATAGCCCAGTTACGGCGGCCGCGCCAGCCTCCATTTGGCTGGATCTGTCGCAAATGCGTCCAGGATCGCCGGTCCCGGCTGTCCCGTTCCGCGGCCGGCGACGACACCGGCGGGATGGCTCCCCGCTTCCGCCAGGCGGCCGGTCGGAAGTTCGTCGCGATCCTTGCGGCGGTTTTCGCCTGCGCGCTCGCGGCACCCGCCGCCGGCGCCTCCGCGGCAGGTCTGCCCCCCGACTGGCAGCGGGGGATGAACGTGGCCTCGTGGTGGCACGACGACTGGGAGAAGGCGCCGAGCGACGCCTCGCTCGCCGCGCTGCGCGCGACCGGCACCACTTCGGTCGAGCTCGTGCCCACCTGGTGGATGAACACCTCCACCGACTCCTCCGTACAGCCCAACGCCACCAAGACGGCGAGTGATGCCGGCCTCCTGCGAGCCATGGCGACCGCTCGCGCCCTGGGCATGGACGTGGTCGTGAAGCCGCACGTCGACGTGTTCGACGGAAGCTTCCGCGGCGACATCGCCCCCGCGGACCGCGACGCCTGGTACACCGACTACCGGACGATGATCGACCACTACGCGGACCTCGCGGCGCGCGGCGGCGCGACGATGCTCGTGGTCGGCACCGAGCTCACCAGCATGTCGTCCGACACGGCCGAATGGCGCCGGATCGTCGACGTCGCCCGGGCCCGTTTCAGCGGCCGGCTCACGTTCGCCGCCAACCAGCTCGACGGCGCCCTCCGCATCGGCTTCTGGGACGCCCTCGACTTCATCGGCGTCGACGCCTACATGCCGCTGGCCGCCGCGGGCGCCGATCCCAGCGTGGACGACCTCACCGCGGCGTGGTGGCAGCGCGGCTACGTGAGCGACCTCGGCAAGCTGAGCGCCCGCACCGGCAAGCCCGTGATCTTCACCGAGCTCGGCTACCAGAGCCGCACCGGCACGGCGCAGACTCCCTGGTGGACCAACGGCGCGGTGTCCGCCGACGCGCAGCAGCGTGCCTACGAGGCCGCGTTCCGCGCGTGGTCGGGGGTGCCGTGGTTCCGGGGGATCTACTGGTGGGACTGGAGCGCCGCCGGCGGCTACGACCCCTCCGACGGCGAGTTCAGCGTGCGCGGCAAGCCGGCCGAGGACACGCTGCGGGCCTGGAACACCGGCCCGTACACCGCGCCGCCGGCTCCTGCCCCCGCGCCGCCGGCGCGCCCCGCCCCGGAAGGCACGGCCGTGCCGGCCGGCGTGAAGCGCCGCGTCAGGGTCCACGTCAGGGCGCGCCGCGCAGCGCGCGCCAAGGTCTGGGGTGCGATCCGGCCGGGCTGCGCCGGCCAGGTGGCGGTGGCGCTGCGCCACCGAAAGCGCGGCGGCCGCTGGGCGCACACGCGCAGGCTGCACATCCGGGCTCGCGCCAACGGCCGCTTCTCGCGGACGGTGCGGCTGCGCCGGGGCACCTACCGGGCGGTCGCCCGGGTGCGCTCCGGGTGCGGTGGAGCGGCGGCCTCGCCGTCGGTGAAGTTCCGGGCGCGCTAGCGCGCAGCGCTTCAGCGCCGGGTCGCCACCGCCACCACCATGTGCCCGCTCAGGAAGCGGGTGGGCAGGCGCTCCAGCGCCTCGAAGCGCATCAGCACGGCACCCAGACGCCGCTGCGCGCGCGGCCCGCCCCGTCGTTCGACCACCCGGGCCGCAAGCACCGCGAGCACGCGCGGCACGTGCACGATCGCCTCCGCGGCGGTCACCTCGAAGCCGCACTCGTCCAGCAGCCGCCTGAGCCGGCGCGGACCGAGGCTCGCGCCCACGAAATACGGCACCAGGCGCGATCGCCTCAGCAGCTCGAAGGGCAGCGCGTTGCGAAGGGCCACGAGCGGGTTCGCGAGGTTGTCCAGGGTCAGGAGGAGCGTGCCGCCCGGCTCGAGCACGCGCGCAAGCTCGAGCAGCGCCCGGCGCAGGTCGCCGGGCGCGCCGAAGTGGTCGAGCGTGGACGGCGACACCACGAGGTCGAACTCCCTGTCGCCGAATGGCAGCGCGCGCACGTCCGCCATCACCGTCTCGAGGTCCGGGCTGCGCGCCGCGGCGCGGGCCAGCACCGCAGCCGAGGTGTCGATGCCCACGAGCGCATCCGACCGCCGCGCGATCGAGTCGCCGAACCCCGCGGCCACGGCCTCGTCGAACAGGTCGGTCTTGAGTGCGCGCCTGTAGTGACGCGGCAGCCGGCGTTCCATCAACCTGGCGTACACAGCGTCCGTATGGGCGCGCCAGAGGGGGTCGGTCGGCTCGTCGGTCCAGCTGACGCCGACCGCGTCCCAGTAGCCGGACCCGTGAGTGTCAGCCGATGACGACCGGTGTCCCATCGGGCACGCGTTCGTAGAGATCGACCACGTCGGCCTCGGACATCTTTACGCAGCCATGGGACGGGCGAGTGGGCCGCGCGTCGGAGGTGCCGTGGATTCCCACCGGCCCGTACACGCCCAGCCAGCGGGCGCGGATCCGGTTGCGCGGATCGCCGGCCGGCAGGGCGGTGCCCGCGAGGGCGCCGAAGCCCGGCCTGTCGGGCACGTGCCAGACCGGGTCCACGAGCTTGTTCTCGATCAGGAACTCGCCCCTCGGCGTGCGCCTGCCGACGGTGCCCACGCCGACGCGATAGGCGCGGGCCACCCTGCCGCCGCTGTACACGCGGAGCGTCCGCGAGAAGCGGTCGATCGTGATGAACGGATCCGGGCGCCCCGGCACGCGGGCGAGCATGCGGTCGCGCCGGGACAGGATCGGCAGCCACGGCCACGGGACGCGATCGAAGAGGCTTTGACCAGCCGCCGACCGGGCCGCGTACCACCACAGGGCCAGCAGCTCGCGAAGGCCGTCACGAACGCGCCACCGCAGCGGACCTCGTGCAGGCGTGGCGGCGGCCGCGCACACCGTCACGTCGAGCCCCTGCCGCCTGGACTCGAGCAGCACGCGCAGGGCGTGGTTGCGCGAGGTCACGGCGATGAGCCGTGTGGCTCGGGCCGCGGCGTTCGCCAGCGTCAGTTCCGTGTTCAGGCCCTGTGGGTCGACCTCGATCGCCGCCGCCGGGACGCCGGCCTCCTCCAGGCTGCCGCGCATCGCCTCCACTTCCTCCGGGCCGCCCGAGCACGACACGCTGCGGGCGGCCCCCGCCCTGAACAGGGCGGCGGCCCGGTCGAGGCGAGCCTGGAGCAGGGGCGTGGGGCGGCCGGCGCGTGGACCCCATCGCATGAGCCCGGCGCCGAACACCAGAAGCGTTCCGTCTCCCGGGCCGGGCGTACGGCGCTGCGCGCGTCGTCCATAGGCGAGCGCCGCGGCCCAGGTGCCTGCGAGCGCGGCCGGCAGCAGGCCGGCCGCCGCCATCAGCGCTCGGCGGGTCAAGCCGGCGCCACCCGCAGCAGCTTGCCGCGCGCGGTCTTCTCGATCCGGTCGGTGAATTCCACGCGCACCTCCGTGTCCTCGCCCAGCACGCTGCGGCCGCGCTCGACCACCGCGGCGCGCAGGGTGTCGCGGTCGACTCCGGCCGCGGTCACGAGCCGCCACGTGATCGTGCCCGGCCGCGGCTGGTGGAGCTGGCACTGGGTCACGTGCTTCAGCTCGTGGCGGAACAGTCCCTCGAGGTTGAGCGCGGACAGCCGTCGGCCGTCGGCTGCCGTGACCACGTCGGAGCGCCGCCCCTCCAGACGCTCGAGCAGCGGCAGCCGGCGCCCGCAGGGGCAGGGCGCGGTGGCCAGCGCGCCGCGGTCGCCCTGGCGGTAGTTCAGCAGCACCATGCCGCGGTTCTCCAGGTTCGACACGACGATGTCGCCGGTCTCGCCGGCCGGCAGCGTTGCGCCGTCGTCGCCGGCCACGCGCACTGCACAGATGTCCACGTTGAGGTGGAAGCCCTCGCAGCGCTCGCACTGGAATCCGATCGCGCCCGCCTCCATCGACGTGTACACCGAGTACAGGTGGCAGCCGAGGCTGCGCGCTAGCTCACGGCCGCGCACGCCCACGCTGTCGCCCATGTAGACCCACAGCCGCGGCAGCGCGACCGTGCGGCCGCTGGTGTCGATGTAGCGGAGGAACTCGTCGGCGTAGGAGCCGTACGAGAACACCACGCGCGGTCGCATGGCATCGAGCCTGTCGGCGGCTGCGGGGTAGGGCTCGCTGGGGGAGAGCAGGCTGTAGTGGCCCGCGCGGGCGGGCACGAACGACCACTGGCTCCAGAACGTGCGCTGCGTGCGGCTCGAGTAGTCGGCCGGGATGATCGAGAGGCGCTGGTGGTCGGCCCGGTCCCCGGCCACACGCGCGAGCGCGCGCTGCCAGGACGCGTTTCCCTCGCCCGCGAACTCCCGCAGCATCGACGCGAGAGTGCGCTCCGCCGCGAGGCGGTTGACCACGAGCCGGTCGCGCTGGCTGCGGGCCGCCTTCATCAGCAGCGCGTGGTCGTCCCAGAAGACGAGCCGGCGCATGCCGCTGGTCGAGCCGCTCGTGTGGAAGCCCTTCCGCCCGCTGCGCGGGATCGCGGTCGAGAGGAAGCTCTCGATGTCGTCCTGCACGCGGTCGCCGTCGATGAGCGGCAGCCGGGCGAGGTCCTCGGGGCGCCGGAAGTCGCCGGGCACGAGACCCGCCGAGCGCATCGCCTTGCCGTAGAAGGGCACGGTGTCGTATGCCCAGCGGATGATCGACGCGATCCGGCGCGCACCGATCCGCTCGACCACCGGCAGCGGCCAGTGCGGCACGGTCGTCTCGAGCGCGGACACGGCGGCGAGCATCGCCGTGTTGCGTACCTTGACCAGCGTCGTGGCGTCGTTCTCGCTGGGCGATGGCATCGTCGGCGCTCCCCGGCCGAACGTACCAGCGTTTCCGCCCGCTCGCCACGCGCGGGAATCGACTTGCGCGAGCGGGCCTACCTCTCGCGCTCGCCCACCTTGCGGGCAGGCGCGCCGGCCCAGATCTCCCAGGGCCCGGTCGACTCGGTCAGGACCGAGTTGGCGCCCACCACGGTCCCCTCCGCCACCACCAGCGGCTCGGCGCCGTGGCCGAGCACGGCTGCCCCGGAGCAGAGGATCGCCTCGTCGCAGATGTCGATCCCGCCGAACGGGCGCGGGTAGGCGCGCCAGGGATCGGCGCGACCGACCGTGACGTTGCTGTAGATCGTCACGTTCCGGCCGATCCGCGTGTCCTGATGCACCACCACGCCGATCCCCGCGTGCGGCAGTCGCAGCCCCCGACCGGGCCGCACGGCCTCGTGGATGTCGGTGCCGCGCAGCGCGAGCAGCGCATGGATCAGCCGGCCCAGCGGTCCTGTCGCCTGGATGCCCACGAGCCACGCGAGCAACCGCTCGTGGTCGCGGATGGGTACGTACCAGCGTGCAGGGTCTGCCACGGCGGCCGAGGCTACCTGTGCGGCTGTCATAAGCAAATACTTAGAGGTGACGTCCACCATCGTCTGACCCAGATGGCCTGGCTCGTCCTATCCGTCGTCCTCGTCGCCCTGCTCGTCGTGGACCTGAAGCTGTTCGCACGCGGCCGCGAGCCGAGCTTCCGCGAGGGCGCGATCTGGTCGGTCGGCTGGCTGGCGCTCAGCTTCGCCGCGGCGCTCGTGATCTGGCCGCTGCGCGGCGGCGGCGACGCCGTCGAGTACCTGACCGTCTACCTCGTCGAGCGCTCGCTGAGCCTCGACAACCTCTTCGTCTTCCTGATGCTGTTCGCGTTCTTCGCGATCCCGCAGGAGCGGCGGGCGAAGCTGCTGTTCTGGGGGATCGTCGCGGCGCTGGTGCTCAGGGGCCTCGCGATCCTCGGCGGTGTGCAGCTGATCGAGAACGTCCACGCGGTGGTCTACGTCCTGGGCGCGACGCTCATCGTGCTCGCCTGGCGGATCTGGACCCAGGACGAGTCCGAGGGCGAGCCCGAGAAGAGCATGACCGTCCGCGCGGCGCGCAGGGTCCTCGGCCGCCGCGGCACGCCGGTGCTCGTATGCCTCGTCGCGATCGTCCTCGCCGACATCGCCTTCGCGATCGACTCGATCCCGGCGGCGTTCGGCATCACCCGCGATCCGTTCATCATCTGGATGGGCAACGTGTTCGCGCTGCTCGGCCTGCGCGCGCTGTTCGTCCTCGTCGAGGGCCTGGCCAGGCGCTTCCGCTACCTCAACCAGACGATCGGCGCGGTGCTCGCGGTGGTGGGCGTGAAGCTGCTGATCGAGGACATCGTGAAGATCGGACCGCTCGTGAGCCTCGGCATCATCGCCCTCGTGTTCGCGATCGGCTTCGCGCTGTCGCTACGCAAAGAAGAAGACGAGCCCGAGGACGGCGTAGAGCGCGAGGAGCTGCACGCCCTCGAACCACGTTGACTCGCCCTCGGACGCGAGGAAGTTGGCGATCAGCACCGCCGTCACGAGGCCGGCGAGCTCGTAGCCGTTGAACACGAGCGCCATCGGGAACTTGCCGAACCCGAACGACAGCAGCACCAGCACGGGCGCGACGAACAGCGCGATCTGCGCGCTCGACCCGATCGCGATGTTCACGGCCAGGTCCATCTTGTTCTTCATGGCGACCACCACGGCCACGTAGTGCTCCGCCGCGTTGCCGACGATCGCCACGATGAACACCCCGACGAAGAACTGCGACAGCCCGATGTCCTTCGACGCGTCCTCGATCGAGCTGACCAGGATCTCGCTCATCACGCCCACGAGCACACCGGCGATCGCCAGCAGGAGCACCGACTTGCGCGTGGTCCACGTGCCGGTCGGCGTCTCGGCCTCGCTGTCGTGACCGACGTTGAAGACGTCGCGATGCGTGCGCAGCGAGAACCAGAGCCCCACCACGTAGCTGATGATCAGCACGATCGCGACGCCGAGCGACAGGTGGTTGATGTCGGGGGAGAAGTGGTGGCGCTCCTCGCCCACGCGCGGCAGCCCGCCGCCGTGCACGAGCTGGAAGATCGCGGGCATGATCAGCGCGCCTGCGGCCAGGAGCAGCATGCCGGCCTGCGTGTGCGCCGCGGTGCGGTTGAAGGTCTGCTTCTCGCGCTTCCAGCCGCCGGCGAGCATCGACGCGCCGAGCACGAGCAGCGAGTTGCCGAGCACGCTGCCCACGAGCGACGCCTTCACGACCTCCTGGAGCCCTTCGAGCAGGGCGAAGAACGCGATGATCAGCTCGGGGGCGTTGCCGAACGTCACGTTCAGGAGCCCGCCGATGCCGGGCCCGGAGCGCGCGGCGAGCTGCTCGGTGGCGTCGCTCATCAGCGCGGCGGTGGGGATCACGCCGATCGCCGACGCGAAGAAGATCAGCGGCGCGGACGCGTGCGCGATGTCCAGCGCGACCGCAATCGGGATGAACGCGGAGAGGTAGTAGACGGGCCGCACGGAGCGCCCTGGACCCTACAGACGGCCTAGGAAGGCTCGTCTATGACCGGCGGAGGCGGCTCTTCCTCTTCCTCGTCGACCGGCTCGTCCGTCTCCGGGTCGACCCCGACCGCGCGGCCGTCGCCGCCGTGGTGACGGGCCTGGAAGGTCTCCATCATCTCGTCGCGCTGCGCCTCGTCGACCGGCAGATCGTCGGAGATCAGGATCCAGTCCGCGCCCTCGAACTCCTCGAGGTTGAAGATCTCGGTGTCGAGCGACGGGGAGTCGTCGACCACGACCATCACCTCGGTCTGCGGGTTGAAGTAGGTGCCGGGCCGGTTGACCAGATCCTCGAGTTCGTACTGCCGATCGTTAGCCATTGCCGGTATCTATAGCCGAAAGCCGAGGGGTAACAAACGTGGAATCGTCAGCCGCCGAGGTCACGGAGCTGGCGGTCGACCTCGGTCTCGACGTCGAGCGGCTCCTGGCCGCGGGCCATGCGGCGCTCGTTCCGCGCGACCACGAGCTGGCGAACCTCCTCGCGCAGATCCGCGTCGGCCGGGGCGGCCGGCTGCGTGAGGGCGGCGATCTCGGCATCGACGTCGAGCGGCGCCTCACCGCGGGCCACGCGCCGCGCCGACTTCGCCTCCACGAGCTGGCGGATCTCCGCGTCCGCCTCGGCGCGGGCGGCGGCGCTGCCCGGGGCGGGGCCGCGGCGACCGCTGCCGCCCTCGGTGTCGAGGCCGAACGTCCCGCCGCGCCCGATCCGGTCGTAGAGCCCGCCGCTGGCGAGCGAGACCACGACGGCCACCGCGATCGCCGCGATCGACACCCCGATGATCACGATCGGAAAGGCGTCTGCCACGCGTACAGTCTGCCGCATGTGGCGACGCTTACGGCGGCGGACGATGGCCCCGTCGAAACCGCTGATGTACCCCGAGCAGCTGGGCCTCGTGCTCCTTTCGGCGATAGCGATCGGAATCGGCGTCTATGTGTTCATCCGCGTCGTTTTTTGATGTTCTCGACTACCCTTGACCCAGGCGTTGACTGACGGGTCAATCAGGCCCCCCGCGCCTCCCGCCGCCGATTTCCGTAACAAGGAGCATTCGTGGTCGATTTCACGCTTACCGACGAGCAGACGGACATGCGCGAGCTCGCGCACAACTTCGCCGAGAAGGAGATGCGCCCGGTCGCCTGGGAGCTGGACAAGTACTGCGCCTGGCCGGGCGACGTGATCCAGAAGGCGTGGGAGGTGGGTCTCATGAACACCCACATCCCCGAGGAGTACGGCGGCCCCGGCCTCGACTTCCTCACCGGCTGCCTGATCGAGGAGGAGATCGGCTGGGGCTGTTCGGGCATCGGCACGAGCCTCATGTGCAACGGCCTGGCCACCGCGCCGATCGTGCTCGGTGGCTCCGAGGAGATCAAGCAGAAGTACCTCGGGATGCTGACCGAGGAGCCCAAGCTCGCGTCGTTCTGCCTGACCGAGCCGGACGCCGGCTCCGACGTGTCGGGCATGCGCACCACCGCCGTCCGCCAGGGTGACAAGTACATCCTCAACGGCTCGAAGTGCTTCATCACGAACGGCAGCTACGCCGACTACTACACGGTCTACGCGAAGACCGACAAGGAGGCCGGCCACAAGGGCATCTCGGCCTTCGTGGTCGAGCGCGAGTGGGACGGCGTGACCGTCGACAAGAAGGAGGACAAGCTCGGGCAGCGCGCCTCCAACACCGCGACGATCAGCTTCAACGACGTCGAGGTGCCGGCCGAGAACCTGCTGTTCGAGGAGAACCGCGGCTTCAAGCTCGCGATGATGACCCTCGACCGCACGCGTCCCGGCGTGGCCGCCATGGCCGTCGGCATCGCGCGCGCCGCGTTCGAGTTCGCCCGCGACTACTCCAAGGAGCGCGTGCAGTTCGGCGTGCCGATCGCGATGCACCAGGCGATCCAGTTCATGATCGCCGACATGTCGACCAAGGTCGAGGCCGGTCGCCTGCTGACCTGGCAGTCGGCGTCGCTGCTCGACCAGGGCAAGCGCAACACGCTCGCGTCCTCGCACGCCAAGCGCTTCGCGGCCGACTCCGCGATGGAGGTGACCGTCGACGCCGTGCAGGTCTACGGCGGCTACGGCTTCATCAAGGAGTACCCCGTCGAGAAGCTGATGCGCGACGCGAAGATCATGCAGCTCTACGAGGGCACGTCGCAGATCCAGCGCCTCGTGATCGCCCGCGAGGTGCTCATGCCGCGCCGCGTGGACGAGCCGGCTCCGGCCGCCGCGTAGCGAAGACCGTTCCGAGATCCGTCAGCGGCGCGCGCCCAGCGCGCGCCGCGCGGCGGTCACGGCGAGCCCGGTGAAGCCGACGCTCGTCAGGACGAACGACGTCCCGACAGCGGTGCGGTAGACCGGGTGCTCCCGGACCTCGGGCTCGATCGCCAGCGGCAGGAACGACATCGCGTTGGTCCAGGCGCCGATCCCGAGCGGCCACTTCACCCAGCGCGGGAGGCCTGGAACGGCGGTCTCGGCGAGCGCCGTCAGGCCGCCGAGCGCGATCAGGTCCAGATGCAGCTGCCGCACGCGCGCGCCCGACTTGATCCCCAGCGACCGCGCGCGCTCGCGGTCGGTGATCACGATCGTGTACAGCCAGCCGCTGAGCGCGCCCGTCGCGAGCTCGGCCAGGCCGCTCACGACGAGCGGGTCCGGCGGGGCGGGCTCGGGGACCCGGCGGCGTCGCGTAAGCATGCCCCAACGTTGGCAGATCGCGCCGCGAACGCTGACGCCCGACGCCGATCCTGCGACCATCCCCACCAATGGCACAGCCCCGCAAGTCGCGCACGCAGGCCACCCGCGAGGCGGTGCAGCAGGCCAGCAAGATCGCCGAGGCGCGCGAGGCGGCGCGGCAGATCGGCAGCCGCGGCGCCGAACCCGGGGCGGCCGAGCGCCGCCGCGCGGAGCGCGACCCGCTCACCGGCGAGCTGCGCAAGCGCGAGGTGCTGCCGCTGCTCGTCCTGCACTTCATGAAGCAGGGGCCGAGCTACGGCAACCAGCTCATGGACCGCATCAGCAGCGTCACCGAGGGCGTGCTCAGCGTGAACCCGAACACGATGTACCCGCTGCTGCGCCAGCTCGAGGAGCGCGGGCTGATCGAGGGGAGCTGGGAGCACCCGGAGCGCCGCAGCCGCCGCTACTACTCGCTCACCGCCGAGGGCGAGCAGGAGTACGAGCGCCTGGTTCACGACACCCGGCCGTTCCTCGACAGCATGCTGCGCTCGGTCGAGGAGATCGTCCGCGAGGTCTATGGCTAGGGCACACAGGGCAACCGTCGTCGACCTGCCGCCGCAGCGGGCGTTCGAGCTGTGGGCCGACCTCAGCCGCTGGCCCACGTTCGTCGACGGCTTCGGGCACGTCGAGCGCGTCGACGACGACTGGCCGGACGCGGGAGCCACGCTCGTCTGGCAGTCGGTACCGACCGGCCGCGGCCGCGTGACCGAGAAGGTGCGCCACTCGCTGCCCGGCGAGCGGATCCAGACGGAGGTCTTCGAGGAGCGGCTCCAGGGCACGCAGACCGTGGAGTTCGCGCCGAGCGAGGACGGCGCCGGGAGCGGCGTGATCCTGACGCTCGACTACAAGCTCACGCAGAAGGGGCTGCTCAGCCGCATCACCGACGTGCTCTTCATCCGCGGCGCCCAGAACAGCGCGCTCGCCCGCACGCTGAGCCGCTTCGCCACCGAGGCGGCTCAGGAAGCGGCCCTATAGAGTCGCTTCGCACCAGTCCTCCGGAGGAATCTCTCAGCATGTTCGTATTCAAAGCCGCCGTGGTCGGCGCCGGGACCATGGGCGGGGAGATCGCCCAGGTGCTCGCGGCCGCCGACGTCGACGTCGTGCTCAAGGACGTCGACCAGAAGTTCATCGACCAGGGCCTCGAGAAGGCGAAGCAGGTCACCCAGGGCCAGCTCGCCCGCCTGGTCAAGAAGGAGAAGATCACCCAGGAGCAGGCCGACCAGCAGGCCGGCGCGCTCCTCGGCCGCATCCACGGGACCACCGAGTACGAGGGCTTCGGCGACGTCGACTTCGTGATCGAGGCCGTGCCCGAGCGGATGCAGATCAAGCAGGCCGTGTTCGCCGAGCTCGACGAGGTCACGCCCGGCCACTCGATCCTCGCCTCGAACACGAGCGCGCTCTCGATCACCGAGATGGGCGAGGCCACCAGCCGGCCGGAGAAGGTCGTGGGCTTCCACTTCTTCTACCCCGCCTCGATGATGCGCCTGATCGAGGTCATCGAGGGCGACGAGACGTCCGAGGAGACGGTCCAGGACGCCTACAACTTCGCCCAGCAGATCCGCAAGCAGCCGATCCGCTGCGCCGAGGCGCCGGGATTCGTCGTCAACCGCATCCTCAACTCCGCCACCAGCGAGATCTGGAAGGCGGTCCACGAGGAGGGGCTTGACGTCAAGGAAGTGGACAAGGTGATCCAGGAGTCCGGCGCCGTCCCGATGGGGCCGTTCTTCCTCACCGACATGCTCGGCCTCGACACGGTGCTGCACGTGGCCGAGCACCTGCATGACTCGCTCGGCTCCGAGCGCTTCTACGTCATGCCCGAGATGAAGGAGCTCGTCGAGGCCGGAAACCTCGGCGCCAAGACCGGAAAGGGCTTCTATGAGCACGGCAACTAGCGACACCACCACGGGCACGCTGGTCGAGCGGCTCTCGCTAAAGACCCTCGTCGAGTCGTGCCTCGTCCTCGAGGACGGGATCGCCTCGCTCAAGGACATCGAGATCGGCATGATGGCCGGCGCCGGAATCCTGCCCGGCCCGTTCAGCCGCGCCGACGAGCAGGGCCTCGACGACGTGCTCGCCGCGCTCGAGCGGGCCGAGACGGAGTGGGGGCCGGGCTACGCGCCGCCCAAGATCCTCAAGCGCCTGGTCGCGCAGGGGCGGCTCGGCAAGAAGTCCGGCCAGGGCTTCTTCCCCTACCCGCAGCCCGACCCCGACGGCTCGAAGGAGACGATCCTCTTCGAGACGCGCGGCGACATCGGCATCTGCTGGTTCAACCGCCCGCCGGCCAACGCGCTGGCGCCGGAGGTCATCCGCGAGCTGGCCGATCTGTGGAAGCAGGTCGACGGCAAGCTGCGCGTGCTGATCTTCGCCTCGTCGAACATCTTCACGTTCTGCGCGGGCGCCGACATCAAGGCGTTCACGAAGGCCGATCCGGCCGAGGGCAAGGAGATCTCCGACTCGGGCCACGCGCTGTTCCGGGGGATGGAGGAGTCGTCCACCATGACGATCGCGGCCGTCAACTCGATCGCGTTCGGCGGCGGCAACGAGCTCGCCATGTCGTGCGACTTCCGGATCGCCGCCGAGTCGGCCACGTTCGGCCAGCCGGAGATCAACCTGGGCATCATCCCGGGCTTCGGCGGCACGCAGCGGCTGCCGCGCCTGATCGGTGAGGGCAAGGCGCTCGAGCTGAACCTGGTGGGCAACCCGATCGGCGCCGGCGAAGCGCTCCGGCTCGGGCTCGTCAACGAGGTCGTCCCGGATCACGAGCTGTTCGACACGGCGCTGTCGTGGGGGCGCAAGCTCTCGCAGCAGGCCCCGCTCGCCGCGCAGAAGATCAAGCAGATCAGCGCGATGGGCGAGCTGTCCGACGGCATCGAGGCCGAGAAGGGCGCGTTCGCCGAGGTCTTCCAGACCGAGGACGCCAAGGAGGGGATCGGCGCCTTCCTGGGCAAGCGCTCGCCGAAGTTCCAGGGCAAGTAGTTGGCGGTCCGCACCGAAGCGGGCAGAGCCGTTCGCCTCGCGGAGATGATCCGCGAGGCGGACAGCACCGTCGTCCTGACGGGCGCGGGGATCTCGGTGCCGTCCGGGATCCCCGACTTCCGCTCGCCCGGCACGGGGATCTGGGAGAAGGTCGACCCGATGGAGGTCGCCCACATCGACGTCTTCCACGACGACCCGGACCGCTTCTGGCACTTCTACGGCCAGCGCTTCGCGGCACTCGGCGACAAGCAGCCGAACGCCGCGCACCATGCCGTCGCCGAGCTGGAGCGCCGTGGCCTGGTGGATGCCGTGATCACGCAGAACGTCGACCGGCTGCACCGCCGCGCCGGTTCGGAGCGCGTGATCGAGGTGCACGGGTCGATCGACGAATGCGTCTGCCTCGAGTGCGGCGGCCGCGTGGGGCTCGAGCGCATCATGGAGATGCTCGCCGCGGAGCCGGGCGCGCCGGAGTGTGCGGCCTGCATCTCGCCGCTCAAGCCGAACGTGGTGCTGTTCGGCGAGATCCTCCCGGCCGAGGCGATCAACGACGCCTACGCGTGTGCGTCGAACGCCGACCTGCTGATTGCCATCGGCTCGTCGCTCGAGGTCTACCCGGTTGCGTCGCTGCCGCGCGTCGCGCTCGACGCGGGCGGCCGGCTCGCGATCGTCACGCAGGGCGAGACGCCGTACGACCGCTCGGCCGACGTCAAGCTGTCGGGCGACGTGGTGGCGGAGCTGGAAGCGGTGCTGGCGGCGCTCTGAGCGTCAGTCGTAGCGCGCGATCATCCGCACGTTCAGCCACACCATCACGGCGCCGAGGCCGACCACCACGGCGAACCCCGGCCAGATGTGCGCCCAGTCGAAGTCGCGCAGGATCAGCGACCGCAGCGCCTCCATCAGGTAGGTCACCGGGTTGAACGTGGCCGCGACCTCCATCGGCCGCGTGAGCATGTCGCGCGGCACGAAGTTCGGCGTCAGGAACAGCAGCGGGAAGAACACGAGCCCGCCGGACTGCGTGGCCGCCGCGCTGCGCGTCTTGAGCGCGATCAGCTGCATGAAGCCGGCGAACACGACTCCCCACCCGGCGGTCAGCGCGATCAGCAGCAGGAACCCGAGCGGACCGCTCGCGATGCGGATGCCGAACGGCAGCGCCAGCAGCAGAATCACGGCGGAGATGAGCACGCACTTCGCGCCCTCCGCGATCAGCCGCCCGAAGACGATCGCAACGCGTGGGATCGGGGTGGCGCGCAGCTTGTCGAAGTAGCCGCCCTCGATCTCCTCGACGAGGAAGAGCGCGGCCGCGCCGAACGATGCGGCCAGCAGCAGCGTCGTGGGCAGCTGGAACGCGCCGTAGCCCTGACCGTGCAGGAACGGCGTCGAGGTCGACGGGAAGATCTTCGCCGCCTGGCCGGTGTTCACGACCAGGAAGAAGATCGGGATGAACAGCGTGGGCACGATCGCGTCGGGCGAACGCGCCGCCTCACGCAGCGATCGCTGGCCCAGGGCGACGGCGGCGCTCATGCCGACACCTCCTGGACCTCGCCCGCGGCGCGCTCGCGCGTGCGGCCGGTCGCGTCGAGGAAGACGTCGTCGAGCGTAGGCTCGCCGTCGCGATTCCAGCGTGCGCGCAGGTCTGCCTTCAGCTCCGCGGGCGTGCCGCGACGCACGATCACACCGTCGTCGATGATCGCCAGGCGATCGCAGAGCTGGTCGGCCTCCTCGAGGTACTGCGTGGTGAGGAAGACGGTGGTGCCGCGCCCGTTGATCCGCCGCACCTCCTCCCACACCGTCAGGCGGCTGGCGGGATCCAGGCCGGTCGTGGGCTCGTCGAGGAACAGGACCTCCGGCTCGTGAACGAGCGCCGACGCCAGGTCCAGGCGGCGCTTCATGCCGCCCGAGTAGCCCTTGATGCGGCGGTCGGCGGCGTCCTCGAGCTCCACGAGCGCGAGCAGATGGCGCGCCCGCTCGCCGGCGTCGGCCGTGCTCATCCCGAAGAGCCGGCCCTGAAGGATCAGCAGCTCGCGCCCGGTCTGGCGCGGGTCGAGCCCGGCCTCCTGGAGCGCCACTCCGATGCGCCGCCGCGCGGCGTCGGGATCGCTGGTCACGTCCACCCCGCAGACGTGCGCGTGGCCCGAGGTGATCGTGAGCAGCGTGGTGAGCATGCGCACGGTTGTCGACTTGCCGGCGCCGTTCGGCCCGAGGAAGCCGAACACCTCGCCGGGTGCGACGCTCAGGTCGACGCCGCGCACGGCCTGCACGTCGCCGTAGTGCTTGACCAGATCGCGGGCCTCCACGGCGGGGGGCGGCCCGTCCGGTCGTCCATTGGTGTGGTTCATGCCGGTTAAGACCGGCGGGCTGCCCGGAACTCATCGGTGCGCTTCAGCGGCTCCTCGAAGCGCCGCGTGTACGGCGTGGCGCCGTCCTCCCGCAGCATCGTCAGGTCCAGCCGCGCCACGCCGCGATGGCCGCCCACGCCGATGAATGCGACGTGGCCCTTCTCGTCGTCCGCGTAGGCGACACCCGGGACGCTGCGCGCGTTCTCGGCCGCCTGCGGGTCGGTCAGCGTGATGTCGTTCGGCGTGGGGATGCCGAGCGGGCAGGGACGCGCCTCGAACAGGCCGTCGCGGTCGTAGACCATCGTCCAGTGCGTGTCGCCGGTCACGAACAGCGTCTGGCCGCGCACGCGATCGCGGATGTGGGCGAGCACGAGGTCGCGCTCGGCGGTGAAGCCCGCGGCCCAGCTGCCGTCGCGCGCGTTGGCGGCCACCGGCGCCAGCGTGCACGGCGAGCAGACGACCTTGAACGGCGCCCTCGACGCCGCCAGCGTGCGCAGCAGCCAGTTGCGCTGGCGCGCGCCGAGCAGCGTCTTCGCCGGCGTGTCCGGCAGCGTCGGATCGCTCTTGTGGCGGCGCTCGTCCAGGACCCAGAAGTCCGCGACGCCGGCCGAGAAGCGGTAGTACATGCGGTCGTCCATCAGGGAGTCCCACGGCCGGATTCCCCACGGCACGATGTTCGTCGAGTTGGCGTCCTGCACGCCGTAGTCGTGGTCGTCGCGCTGGGCCGCGAACAGTGAGCGCTCGAGGATCGGCGCGGTGCGCGGATTGGCCAGGAAGTCGCGCCAGATCCCCGCGTAGCCGTCGATCGTCTGCGCGAGCGGGCCGATCGTGTCCGGGTAGTTCAGGTCGCCCTGCCAGACGAACGCGTCGGGCCGGCGTGCGGCGATGTGGTCGAAGATCGGGCCGAACTGGGAGGCGCACGCGCCCACCGCGATCGTCGCCCTTGCGGCGCTGCCAGCCGGCGGAAGCGTGTGGAAGCTCCGTGCCGGGCCGATCGTCTCGCGCCCACCGCGGCGCAGGCGCGCGCGCCAGTAGACGCGCCGGTGCGGATGCGCCGCGGCGATGTCCGCGACCGCGGCCTCGAAGTTGTCGGTGCGCCCGGCGCGGACGCGCCGGCTGTGGCGGAAGTCGGCGCGGGTGGAGACCTCGAGGTCGACCCGGGCCGGCACGTCGCTGGCGACACGCAGGGCGACTCTGCCTCGCGAGAGCGGCGCCGCGGTGGCGGCGATGACCGATGGGCGCGTGCGCTGCGTGGCACTCGCGGGCCGCACGTCGATCCGCTCGAAGGCGCCTGTCGATCGCTCGCGAATGGTGGCGATCAGCTCCTGACCAGCGGGCGAGGCGATCACGGCCTCGCCCTCCTGGACTCCGTACGGCAGCAGGTGGATGTTGCCGAGCGCCGGGAGAGCGGGCGGGCCCTGGCTGGGGAAGAGCGTGCGGGACGTGGCCAGGACGCCCGGGTCACCGGGGCGCTGCAGCGCGGGCGCGGCGTCGCTCGCCTGCATGGTCAGTGGCACGCCGATCCCCAGGTCGAGCGAGGCGACGAGCGTTGTCGGCCGGGCGCCGGTCGCGGTGAGCGACAGGCTGAAGGGCCTGCCGAGCGCCGCTGCGGGCGTGCGCGCCAGCTCCTCGACGCCATCCGGCGAGCGGCGCACCAGGATCAGTGCCGACTGCTCGGAATCGAGGATCGCGGCGTAGTAGTCGCGCGGCGAGGTGCGGCGCAGCACCACGCCCGTTCCCGCTCCCGCCGAATGCACCTTCGCCTCGATCGTCCCGTCGCGAAAGCGCCGGTCCAGCGCGAACGCCACCGGCCGCGGGTCGCACGGGAACACGTCCGAGCCCGCCTCCAGCAACCCGAGCCCGCCGCCGCGGCCGAGGTTCGCCACGCCCGGACACGCCCACCCCGGCCAGCCGGCGCCGGGGGCGAGCGCCGTGAAGTCGAGGCTGTCCGGCGCCGACTGCGCGAACGCGGTGCCGCGCAGCCCGATCGCCACCCCCGCGCCCACGCCCGCCACCAGCAGCTCACGCCGGTTGATCCGCCCCCGCATCGACCGCACGGTAGGCCCTGCGCGCGGGCTGGTCAAACGAGAGGAGGTCATACGCGTGAGCCCGGGTAGGACATCGGGGAGAGACACGAGGAGGAGAGGCGAGATGAGCAACTTCGCGGAGCAGCTGTCCGCAGCCGTGGCCGATGCGGCCGACCGCCCGGCCGTGAAGCTCGACGATGTGGTCCTGACCTACGCCGTGCTCGACCAGGCGGTGGCGCGTGCGACGGGCGTTCTGCGCGCCAAGGGCGTCGAGCCGGGTGATCGCGTCGGGATGCAGCTGCCGAACGTGCCGTACTTCCCGATCGTCTACTACGGGGCGCTGCGGATCGGCGCCGTGGTCGTGCCGATGAACCCGCTGTTGAAGGAGCGCGAGGTGGCGTACCACCTCTCCGACTCCGGCTCGAAGCTCCTGTTCGCCTGGCACCAGTTCGCGGACGCTGCGCGCGGCGGCTGCGAGGACGCGGGCGCCGAGTGCGTGCTCGTCGCGCCCGGCGAGTTCGAGCAGCTGCTCGGCGGCGCCGACCCGGTCGACGACGTGACCGACCGCGGCGACGACGACCCGGCGGTGATCATCTACACGTCGGGCACCACCGGCACGCCGAAGGGCGCGACGCTCACGCACGCGAACATCTCCGCGGGCGCCGAGGTGGCGCGCGACCTGGTCGACGCGGGGCCGGACTCCGTGGCGCTTGCCACGCTGCCGCTCTTCCACGTGTTCGGCATGAACTCGGTGATGAACACGGCGGTGAAGGCGCGTGGCCTGCTCACGCTGCTGCCGCGATTCGAGCCGGCCAAGGCGCTCGAGATCATCGAGCGCGATCGCGTGACCACGTTCGCGGGCGTGCCGACGATGTATACCGCACTGCTGAACCACCCCGAGCGCGACCGGCACGACCTGTCGTCGCTCGACCTCTGCGTGTCGGGCGGGTCGGCGATGCCGGTCGAGGTGCTGCGCGGCTTCGACGAGGCGTTCGGGGCGAAGGTGCTGGAGGGCTAT
>JAICRZ010000062.1 GCA_025937135.1 Thermoleophilaceae bacterium | reverse complement strand
CGTCCACGAGTCGCGCGACGCGTTCTGCTGCATCTCGAGTGCGCTGGTGGCGACGCCGCCGGCGTTGGCCGCCTTGGCGGGACCGAACGCCACGTCCGCGGCACGAAAGATGCGTACCGCGTCGGGCGTGCAGGGCATGTTCGCGCCCTCGCCGACTGCGATCGTGCCGCCGTCCATGAGCCGCCGGGCGTCGCGGCCCGTGAGCTCGTTCTGCGTCGCGCACGGCATGGCGATCGCGCACGGGATCTCCCAGATCGACGCCTCCGGCAGGTGACGCGCGGGAGCGCCGCGCCGGCGTGCGTATTCGGCGATGCGCGCGCGCTCGACCTCCTTGACCTCCCTGAGCAGATCCACGTCGATGCCGCCCGGATCGTGCACGACGCCCGAGGAGTCCGAGCAGGCGACCACACGGCCGCCGAGCTGCTGCGCCTTCGCGATCGCGTAGATCGCGACGTTGCCCGAGCCCGACACCACCACGTCACGCCCGTCGAACGAGGTGCCGCGCGCGGCGAGCATCTCGGCCACGAAGTAGGCGCAGCCATAGCCGGTCGCCTCCCGTCGCACGCGCGCGCCGCCCCAGGCGATCCCCTTGCCGGTCAGCACGCCGGACTCGTAGCGGTTGGTGATCCGCTTGTACTGGCCGAACAGGTAGCCGAGCTCGCGCTCACCGACGCCGATGTCCCCGGCCGGCACGTCGGTGTGCTCGCCGAGGTGACGATGGAGCTCGGTCATGTACGACTGGCAGAAGCGCATGATCTCGGCGTCGGAGCGGCCCTTCGGATCGAAGTCGGCGCCGCCTTTGGCACCGCCGATGGGCATCCCGGTGAGCGCGTTCTTGAAGAGCTGCTCGAAGCCGAGGAACTTGATGATGCTCGCGCCGACGGAGCGGTCGAATCGCAACCCGCCCTTGTAGGGGCCGAGGGCACTGTTGAACTCGACGCGGTAGCCGCGGTCGACCTGGACGACACCGTGGTCGTCGCTCCACGGCACCCGGAAGATGATCTGGCGCTCGGGCTCACAGATCCGCTCGAGCAACTTGTTCTCGACGTACTCGGGGTGCTTCGAGACCACGGGGCCGAGCGTCTCGAGCACCTCGCGCACCGCCTGGTGGAACTCGAGCTCGCCTGGGTTGCGGCGCAGCACCGTGTCGTAGACGTCGACGAGCTTCTCGTCGAGCGGCTCGCCGGGCTGCGCCGAGCTCACGCGCCGCCGCCGGTGTCGAGCGCGCCCTGGAGCTCGCCGCGCACCAGCCGCGCCGCGTGCACCATGTTGCGCAGCGCCGGCTCGACCTCGGCATAGGCACGCGTCTTGAGCCCGCAGTCGGGATTCACCCACAGCCGCCCAGCAGGCAGCACCTCGAGCGCGGCGCGGAGGCGGCCGGCCATCTCGTCGACCGACGGAACACGCGGGGAATGAATGTCGTATACGCCCGGGCCGATCTCGTTGCGATAGCCCTCGCGCTCGAGGTCTGCGACCAGCTCCATCCGCGACCGCGCCGCCTCGACCGACGCCACGTCCGCGTCGAGCGCGCCGACGGCGTCGAGGATGTCGCCGAACTCCGAGTAACACATGTGCGTGTGAACCTGCGTCCCGTCGCCGACTGCCGCGGTCGCCGCCCTGAACGACCGCACCGCCCAGTCGACGTAGTCGCGCCAGCGCTCACGGCGCAGCGGCAGGCCCTCGCGGATCGCGGGCTCGTCGACCTGGATGATCCGGATCCCGGCGCGCTCGAGATCGAGCACCTCTTCGCGGATCGCGAGCGCGATCTGGAGCGCCGTCTCCGGCTCCGGAAGGTCGTCGCGCGGGAACGCCCACTTCAGCATCGTCACGGGTCCCGTCAGCATCCCCTTCACCGGCCTGTCAGTGAGCGACTGCGCGTACTCGATCCAGCGCACGGATATCGGCTCGCGACGCGCGATGTCGCCGTAGACGATCGGCGGCCGGACGCAACGTGTCCCGTACGAGCGGACCCAGCCGTTCTCGGTGAACGCGTAGCCGTCCATTCGCTCGGCGAAGTACTGCACCATGTCGTTGCGCTCGGGCTCGCCGTGGACGAGCACGTCGAGGCCCAGCCGCTCCTGAAGCCGGATCACGCGCTCGATCTCCGCGCGCATGCGCCGCTCGTACTCGCGCTCCTCCATCTCACCCTGCCGGTACGCCGCGCGCGCGGCGCGGACATCGGCGGTCTGCGGGAACGAGCCGATCGTCGTGGTCGGCAGCAGCGGGAGCCGGAGCGTCTCCTCGCTCACCGCATGGCGAGTCTCGTACGCGCTGTCGCGGCGCACGTCCGCATCGGTCAGCGCGGCGGCGCGCTCGCGAACGGCGTCGTTGTGCGTGCGCGGCGAGCTGACCCGGCCCTCGCGCGCCGCGCGGCTGCGCTCGAGCTCGGCGGCGATTGCCCTCGGGCCCTCGTCGAGCGCGCGGGCGAGCGCGACCGTCTCGTGGACCTTCTGGCGGGCGAACGCCATCCACGAGCGCAGCTCCGCGTCGAGCCCGTGCTCGAGATCGAGGTCGAACGGCACATGCTGAAGCGAGCACGAGCTCGAGACGACGAGATCGCCGGCCAATCCCTGAAGATCGCGAAGCAGCTCGAGCGTTGCGTCGAGGTCACAGGCCCAGACGTTGCGTCCGTCCACGACCCCGGCGAACAACGCGCGTTCGCCGAGCCCACCGGCGTCTCGAACGAGCTCCGCGTTCGCGGGCCCGCGGCTGAAGTCGAGCCCGACGCCCTCGATCGGCGCGCGCGCGAGCAGCGCGACCGCGTCGCCGGCGTGGTCGAAGTAGGTCGCGACGCACAGCTTTGGCCGGGCCCCCGCGGAGCCCAGCCGGTCGAGTGCGTGCTCGAGCCCCGCGAGCTCGACGGCGCTGCGATCCTGGACGAACGCGGGCTCGTCGAGCTGGACCCAATCGCACCCGGCCTCGGCGAGCCGGCCGAGCAGCTCCGCATACACCGCGAGCAGCGGGTCGAGGAGCGTCAGCGGATCGAAGTCTCCGTCGCCGGCGCTCTTCGACAGCAGCAGGAAGCTGACGGGCCCGAGCAGCACCGGCTTCGTGAGGATGCCCAGGCCGCGCGCCTCGGCGAATTCGTCGAGCGGCTTCGTGGTCGCGAGCTCGAAGTTCGTGTCCGGGCCGAGCTCGGGGACGATGTAGTGGTAGTTGGTGTCGAACCACTTCGTCATCTCCATCGCCGCGGTGCCCTCGCCACCACGGGCCATCGCGAAGTAGCTGTCGAGCTCCGCGCCCGCGCGGGGACCGCCGAAGCGAGCCGGGACGGCGCCGACCATGGCGACGGTGTCGAGCACCTGGTCGTAGTGGGTGAAGTCGTTCGACGGGATCAGGCCCACGCCCGCGTCGCGCATCAGCTCCCACGCCTGCCGCCGGAGGTCGCGAGCGACGCCGGCAAGATCAGCCGCCGACGCGCGGCCCGCCCAATGGTCCTCGGTGGCGAACTTGAGCTCGCGGCGCGGACCGATACAGGGAAAGCCGTGGATGCTCGACGCGGTCATCGCTTCCATTTAACCACTGACAGTGTGAAAACAAGCGCCGCCGCCATCACCGTGGCCCAGACCACGACCGCGACCCAGGTCCAAACGGATGCGAACTCGGCGATCGCGCCGTGCGACTGCGCGCGGTCGACGGCGAAGCTCATCGCGGCGTACATGCCCACGGGGAAGACGGTCGCCCAGCGCCGCGAGTCGAATCGGAGGCGCGGCCGCGCGATCTCCGCGGCCACCAGCGCCGGCAGGCCGATGATCGCGACTGCCCAGACCACGATCGCGGCGGTCGCGAACCCGTGCGCCAGCCACGTCGACCAGCCGTTCGCGCGGAACCCGAGGTCGAGCGAAGCGAGCGCCAGGGCGACGATCGCGAGTGCGCCCATCACCACCCACTGGTCACCCGCGCCGTCGATCAGCTCGCGCGGGTCGAACCGCACCACGACGACGACGTAGAAGCCGATGCCGGCGAGCGCGAAGAAGATGCCCACGACGAGCAACCAACCGGCGCGATCCACGACGGCGAGCGTCGCGCACAGCACGGCGATCGCCTCCGGCGCGACGGTGAGCAGGAAGCCGACCCCGGGCAGGCGCGCCGGGAGACTCCGCGCGACGCCGATCGTCAGGACCAGCCAGACCGCCACCGCCAGGACGAGCAGTGCCACCCCCGCCCAGGTCGCGCCGGCGAGCGTCAGGCGCGTTCCGAGCACGGCGCTGGCCGCCGCAACGGTCAGCGACATCGGCCCCTTCGCCTGATCCCGCAGTTCGGCACGTCCACTCGCGAACGCGACGCAGGCGGCCACAACCCCCAGCGCGTACAGCACGATCCCCAGCCAGAGGAGCACGTCGGACGGCGCGCGCGTGTTGTCGTCGGCCAGAGCGACCGACACGATTTCCGTCGCCATCACCGCCGCGCCCAGCGCGAAGCAGAGCTGGGCGGGATGCAGCCGGGCCGGTGGTGTGAGCAATGCCGCCATCACGTTGTTGCTACCCGCGGCTGGTGTCACGGTGCTAACCGTGGTCAGCGCGCCGGGAACTGCTCGAGCACCCACGCCGGCCCGAGCTCCTCGCGCCGGTACGAGCGCCCGCGGATCTTCACGTAGTCGCGCGTGCGCGGGTCCATCGGAAGCTGGCGCTCGATCGGGTACCAGTCGTTGTGCTCGCGCACGAGCTGGTTGATCCGCTCGAAGTTCCACGTGCGGGCACGCTCGCTCCAGCGCCGCGCGAAGGCCTCGGAGTCGTCGGCGCAGCGCTCGCGCAGGTCGGCGTAGACGCGCTCGAGGCGCGCCGTCTGGCGCTGCCGCTCCTGCTCGATCTCGCGCAGCCGCTGCATGTAGCGCGGGACCACGCCGGCGCGTAGGTAGGACTCGAGCGTCCTGCGCGTCTGGCGCTGGCGGCGCGACAGCGGCTTGCCGTACCCGCCCTCGTCGTCGATCATCGCCCGCCTCACGTGGCGCTCGACGGGCGAGGTCTCCACGTGCCCTTGCTCCAGCGCTTCGTCCATCGATTCAGACGATAGTGCGGCCGGTTCACCCGGTTCGCGCGCGGGTACCTAGTCACACAACGCGTACCCCCTACGGAAGCGAGGGCCCAGTGTTCCTCCTGGCACGGATCGTCAGGCTCGTCACCACGTTGGTGGTCGGGTTCATCGTCGCGGGCATCGTCCTGCACCTGCTCGACGCGAACAGCGGCAACGCGATCGTCTCGTTCGTCTACGACGTCGCCGGCTGGCTCGTGACGCCGTTCAAGGGCGTCTTCTCGCCCCACGGCGCGCACGCACGCATCGCCGCGAACTGGGGACTGGCGGCAGTCGTGTACGCGATCGCCGGCGGGGTCATCGCCCGCGTGCTCGCGCGGATGGGCGGGGCGTCGATCGGCGGCCGCCGGCGCGCCGTCCTGCGCTAGACCATCTAGTGCCTGCGGCCGGGCACGGCGCGCTTGCAGACGCGTAGCGCCCGCTTGAGCGGCGGCTGGTGCGGCGCGCGCTGACACGCGGAGCTGAGCGGAAGGCCGGCCGCCACGTCGGGCGGGAAGTCGCGGTCATACGCGAAGGACTGGGTCTCGAGTCGTTCGCTCAGCGTCATGTCATCACTATGAACCCGTCGGAGGACGCTTCGCATCGGCCGCACGGCCCATCTTTCGCTGACGCTCGTCAACGCGAGGTCTAGTCCGAGCGGACTATGCGGGCGCTGCGGTGCTCGCGGCTCCCGCTCGGCGGGGAGGCGACTCCTTCCGCTGCCCGGTCGCGCGCACCGGCGCCGGGATCAGCGCCGCGGCGATGATCACGAGCGCGAATGCGGCGATACGCAGCGAGATCATGAGCGCGTTGCTCCCCAGCGGATCGTTGAACACGACGATGCCGCCGAGGATCGCCGTCACGTTGCTCACCGCCGAGGTGATCGCGATCACGGGCACGGCCTCGCCGATCTGGAGCGAGCGCGCCGACGCGAAGAAGGCGCCCACGAACGCCGCCAGCAGCAGCGGGATCCAGGGCGTGAGCAGTGTGGCGGGGTCGGAGAGGTGGAGCTGCTTGGTGAGCGCCTTGATCGCGATGTGGCTGACCGTGAAGAGCAGCCCGGCGCCGGCGGCCAGCAACGGCGCGGCCTGGCCGCGGGTGCGCGGGTGCCGGTGGCCCAGCAGCGCGAGGATGCCGGCGAGGACGAGCGCGCCCTCGAACCCGATCGCCGCCGCGAGCGTGTAGCTCGAATGCTTGTTGCCGGTCGCCGTCTGGGCCGCGGTCACGCCGAGCAGCGCAAGCCCGACAGCGGTGAGGATGATCCCGATCCACTCGCGCCTGCCGACCTTGAAGCCGAAGAAGCGCTCGGCCACGATGCCGAGCAGCACGAACCCGCTGGCGAGCGTCGCCTGCACGAGCGACAGCGGTGCGAGGTTGAGCGACGTGACGTGCAGCAGCCAGGCGACGATCGCGACCGCGAAGCCGATCGACCACCACTTCTTGCTGAACAGCGCGACGACCGTCTTGACAGGCGTGCGGATGTCCACGTCCGGCGCCTCCGTCGCGCCGCGATGGCGCAGCAGGAAGCCGATGTCTGTGGCGAGCGCCGACAGCGCCGCGAACCCCAACCCGATCACCAAAGTCACGCGGTTTCTCCCCGAACCTCGTGGTTTCCCCTTACGTTCGGGTCCCCATAACGGGACCCGCGAAACACGCTTGGGAAAAGTCCCTGCTCTAGAGGGCTTTGAGCCGGGCGCGGACCCGCCGCTGCTTCGCCGCGAGCTCGCTCTCGAGCCGCTCGATCTCGCCACGGCGGGCGCGCACGAGCTTGAGCTGGTCGGTGATGTGCCCGAGCGCCTCCTCGAGGATCCGGCGCTGCTCGCCGGGCTCGTCGGTGAGCTCCCACTGCTCGCGCAGCCCCGCGCGCGCCGCCTCCGCCTCGACGAGCCGCTTGAGGTCGTCGAGCGAGAGCCCGAGCAGGTCCTTCATGCTGATCAGCTCGCGCAGCCGCTCGACGTCGGCGACGGTGTAGAGCCGGCGCTTGCCGTGGGCGCGGTCCTCGGCCTCCGGGAGCAGGCCGATCTCCTCGTAGTAGCGGATCGTCCGCGGGGTGGTGCCCGTCAGCTCGGCGACCTCGCCGATGCGCAGCGGGCGCTCCGGTGCGGCCGCGGCGCTCATGCCGTGGCCACGACGTGCTTCGGTCGCAGCAGCGACACGAAGGCGCCGGTCAGCGACACCGCTGCCAGGACCCACAGGGCGGTGTGCATGTTCGTGATGAACGGGGCGAGCTTCTGGTCGGACAGCCCCTTGGCGAGGCCCGAGAAGATCTTGAAGAGCACGTCCTTCGGCACCGCCGCGGTGATGACGGCCATGACGAAAGCGATCGATATGACGGCGCCGGTGTTCTGGAGCATCACGCGCGCCCCCGCGGCGATCCCGCGACGGTGCATGGCGACCGTACCCATCATGGCGGCCGTGTTCGGGCTGTTGAACATGCCCGAGCCGATGCCCACGATCGCGAGCCAGAGCGCGCTCTGCCAGTAGGGCGAATGCGGCTGTAGCGTGGTCATCGCGGCCAGCGCAGCGGCGGTCACGACCATGCCGAGGGCCGCCAGCGTGCGCGATCCGCGGCGGTCGGCCCAGATGCCCGCGAGCGGGCTCGAGATGAGCATCCCCACCGCCATCGGCGCGAGTTTGACGCCCGCGGTGATCGGATCGTCGCCCTGGGCGCCCTGGTAGTAGAAGACGAAGATGAACATCAGTGCGAAGCGCGACAGGCCGTTGATGAACGCGGCCCCCGACGCCGCGGCGAACAGGCGGTCGCGGAAGATGGTGAGGTCGAGCATCGGCGCGCGGTGGCGCAGCTCGATCGCCACGAACAGGGGCAGCAGCACCGCGGCGACGATGAAGCCGCCGATCACGAGCGCGTTGTTCCAGCCCGAGAGGCCGCCGCGGGAAATCGCATAGACGAGCGCGGTGAGGCCGATGACATAGGTCACCGTGCCGAGCCAGTCGAGCGTGCGGTCGTCCTCGGAGCCGCTCAGCTCGTGCAGGTTCATCCATGCCCAGATGCTGCCGGCGATGCCGAGCGGGACGTTGAACCAGAAGACCCAGGGCCAGGAGATCGCGACGAGCGCACCACCCAGTACCGGGCCGATGACGAGCCCGACGGCGGCGACCATCGTGTTCGTTCCCATCGCCAGTCCGAGCTGCTCGCGCGGGAATGCGTCGGTCACGATGGCGGCGGCGTTCGCGAACAGGAACGCGCCGCCGATGCCCTGGACCACGCGCCAGAGGATGAGCTGCGTCGCGTCCGCGCTGAAGCCGGCGCCGAGGCTGGCCGCGCCGAACAGCGCGAAGCCGAGCACGTAGGCCTTCTTGCGGCCGAAGAGGTCGGACAGACGGCCGGCGGTGAGCACGAGAACGGTGCTCGCGATCATGTAGACGAGGATCACCCAGACGAGCTGGAGCAGGCTGGTGTGGAGGCTGCGCTCGAGGTCGGGCAGCGCGATGATCAGCGTGCCCGAGTTGATCGTGGCGACGAGCATCCCCAGGCTCGTGCACGACAGCGCCCACCACTTGTAGTGCGGGTGGTCCGGATCGACCCGGCGCCTGGTTCTTGTCTGTTCGAGGACCGCCATGTTGTTTCTTACGTAAACGTAAGGTAGCAGCGGCTCCCGGTAGCATCCACGCGCCGTGGACCTGCGCGAGGAACTGGTGATGCTGGAGACCGACCGCTACCGGATCACCGGGGCGCTTACGCTGCCGAGCGAGGGCTACCGCAGCCGGCTCTCGGACTACGTCAACCAGCGCGACCGCGAGTTCCTCACGCTCAGCGAGGCGCGGATCGAGCCGCTCGACGGATCCTCCCAGGCACGCAGCGAGCCGTTCCTGATGATCGGCCGCGGCCACATCCGGCTGATCGCGCCGGCTACGCCGCAGTCAGCCTCGTAGCGGACGCCTTCCAGGTGGCCGTCACGCGGCTGCCGCGTTCCAGGCCGAGGTCCTCGATCGCCCGCTCGGTCACCTCGGCGGCCAGCGGCTGCCCGGCCTCGAGGCCCAGGCGCACGCGGCTGCCGATCACCGTCACCGAGGCCACCTCCGCCGCCAGGTGGTTCTGCGCCGACCCGGTCGGGGGCGAGCCCGCCGGCGCGATCGCGATGTCCCACGGGTGCACGCTCGCCGCCACCCGGCCGCCGCCGCTGTCGGTGCTGCTGATCTCGCCGCCGCCGTCGAGCAGGACGCGCGTGATGCCATGCGACTCGCGTGCTTCGCCTGTCAGCACCACGGCGCCCGTGAAGTCGGCCACGAACGCGTTGGCGGGCCGCGACGCCAGCTCGGCGGCGGTTCCCTGCTGGACGATCGAGCCACCCTCCATCACCGCGACGCGATCGCCGAGCAGTGCCGCGGTGGCGAAGTCGTGGGTCACGAGCAGCGTGGGAACCGCGGCGTCGCGCAGCGCGGCCGCCAGCTCACGACTCGCGCGTGCGCGCGTGCGTGCGTCGAGCGCCGACAGCGGCTCGTCGAGCAGGAGCGCGTTCGGCCGCGCCGCGAGCGCACGGGCGAGCGCGACACGCTGGCGCTCGCCGCCGGACAACTCGTGCGGGCGCGCGTGCGCGCGGTCCGCGATGCCGAAGCGGGCGAGCAGCTCGTCCGCGCGCTGCCGATCCTCCTTCGGCAGCGCGTATGCCACGTTGCGCCGCGCGCTCAGGTGCGGGAACAGCGCGTAGTCCTGGAACACGAATCCGCAACCGCGCCGCTCGGCCGGCAGGTCTGTGGTCGCGTCGAACCAGGTCTCCCCCGCGCACGCGATGCGGCCGCGGTCGGGACTGAGCAGCCCGGCGATGATTCGCAGGACGCTCGTCTTGCCCGCACCCGACGGCCCGGCGAGCGCAAGGCAGTCGCCCTGCTCGACGCTCAGCGCGACATCGATGAAGCCGGTCTTCGCCTCAAGCGTGAGCATGGGCCCCCGCGAGCTTGACCCCCGCCAGCAGCGCCGCCGACACCGCCACCAGGACGGCGGAGAGCGCCAGCGCACCGGTGAAATCGGTGGCGAAGCGCTCGTAGATGGCGAGCGGCACGGTCTGGGTGATCCCCCGGAACGAGCCGGCGAACATCAGCGTCGCGCCGAACTCGCCGAGCGCGCGGCCCAGAGCCAGCGCGCCGCCCGCGAGCAGGCCGGGCCGCGCGACCGGCATCGCGACGCGCCAGAACGTGCGCGCCTCGCTCGCGCCAAGCGTGCGCGACGCTTCGCGCAGCCGCGGGTCCACGGCCGCGAACGCCTCCTGCGCCTGGCGCAGGTAGAACGGCGAGGCCACGAACGTGAGCGCCACAACCACGCCCGCGGTCTGGAGCACCAGGTGCGGCCCGGCCGCGCCGAAGATGCCCCTCGGGCCGAGCGACGCGAGCAGCGCGATGCCGGCCACGGCCGGCGGCAGAACCAGCGGTAGCTCGATCAGCGTGGTCACGAGCGCGCGGCCGCGGAATGCCCTCGTGGCCAGCAGGTAGGCCGCGGGCGTGCCCACCGCCACGATGATCGTCAGCGCGATGGCGCTCGTCTCGAGGCTCAGCCGCAGGGCATCGCGCGCGGAGGAGTCGCCGAGGCTCTTCACCAGGTCGCCCGGCGCGGTGTTGGCGAAGATCGCAACCACCGGGATCGTGAGGAACAGCAAGGCCGCCGCGAGCGCGGCGATGAGCAGCGCGGTGAACGGGCGCATCAGGGCCGCCCGAAGCCGGCCTCGGCCAGCGCCTTGGCGCCGTCAAGGCCATTGACGAATTCGCGCGCCGCGCCTTCGTGCTTCGTGCCCCTCACGACCGCGGCGGCGTAGACGACGCGGGGCTCGAGCGCCGGCGGCAGCGCGATCGCCCTCAGGCGCCCGCCCGACGCCCTCACGTCGGTGGCGTAGACGAAGCCGGCGTCGACTGCGCCCTGCGCGACCTTGCCCACCACGCCGCCCACGTCCGGCTCGTTCGTCCTCACGTTGGCGAGGATCGCCGCGCGCAGCCTGGCGCTCAGATGGCTCAGCACCTGGCGCGCGTACGCGCCCGCGGGCACGCCCGGCGCCGCCAGCGCGATCTTCACGCCCGGGCGCGCGAGGTCGCCCAGGGCTTCGATCCTGCTCGGGCCGGCGGGCACGGTCAGCACGAGCGTGTTGGTGGCGAACGGCTTCGCCTTCTCCACGAGACCGGCGCGGTACAGGGCCTCGGGCAGCTCGGTGTCCGCGGCGGCGAACACGTCCGGCCGGGCGCCGGCGCGGATCTGCGCAGCGAGCTGGTCGGAGCCCGCGAACGAGTAGCGACCGCCGGGGTCGTACCTCGGCAGCGCGTCCCTCAGGGAGGCGGCCGCCGAGACGGTCAGCTGCGCGCCGCTGCCGCACCCCGAGATCGCGAGCACGGCGACGAGAGCGAGCGCGAGCTTCATTCGTCGCGCTCGACCATCACCGACGTCGCCTTGACGGTGGCGATCGCCTTCGCCCCCTCTCTTAGCCCGAGCTCCTCCACCGAGTCCCGCGTCACCGCCGCCGTGACCCTGAACGGCCCGGCCTGGATCTCGACGAGCGCCATGACGCCGTCGGTCTCGACCGAGGTGATCGTCCCGGGGAAGCGGTTGCGCGCCGAGAGCGTGGCGCCGGTGCGGTGGCGCTCGGGGGCCGCGCGCAGGCGGTCGACCTCCCTCGCGGGCACGCGGCGGCGGTTGTGCGCGTCGCGCGTGGTGCGGATCCTGCCGTCGCGATCCCAGCGGCGCAGCGTGTCCACGCTCACGCCGATCGCGCGCGCAGCCTCGCCGAGTGTCACGTCCTTGGCCATGGCCTTCTGCCTAAGCATCGCATAGGCAGTCGTTCTCATGGATACTGCGCCGCGATGCGCGTGTTCGTAGCCGGAGCCACGGGAGTGATCGGCAAGCGCGTGGTCGAGATGCTGCTCGAGGCGGACGAGGAGTACGAGGTCACCGGCCTGTCGCGGCACGAGGACCGCGCGAAGCCACTCGAGGATGCGGGCGCGGGCATCGCGATCGCGGACGCGTTCGACGGCGAGATGATGCGCGGCGTGTTCGCCACGTCGCAACCCGACGTGATCGTGAACCAGCTCACCGAGCTGCCCAGCCGGATCGACCCCGATCGCGCGCCCGAGCAGTTCGCCGACAACGACCGCATCCGGATCGAGGGCACGCGCAACCTGATCATGGCGTCGCAGACCTACGGCTGCGGTCGGATCGTCACGCAGTCGATCGCGTTCGCGTACGCGGCCACGAACGAACGGGTCGTGGACGAGGACGCGCCGCTGGCGCGCGACGCGCCGCCGCCGTTCGGCGCCACCGTCTCGGCCGTCGCCGAGATGGAGCGCCAGGTGATGGAGGCGCGCGGCATGGACGGGGTCGTGCTTCGCTACGGGACGCTCTACGGGCCCGGCACCTGGTACGACCCGGAGGGCGGGCAGGTCTCCGGCGCCGTCCGCGCCGGCAAGGTCCCACTGATCGGCGACGGCGCGGGGCTCGGCTCGTTCGTGCACGTCGACGACGCCGCCCGCGCCGCGCTGCTCGCCCTGACCGGGCCACCCGGGATCTACAACATCGTCGACGACGACCCGGTGGAGATGAGCGAGTGGCTGCCGCTCTACGCACGCTCCCTCGGCGCGCCGGAGCCGCCGCGGATCTCGGTCGAGGAGGGACTGGAGCGCGGCGACTGGACGGCGGTCCACCGCATGACCCGCCAGAGCGGCGCCTCCAACGCCCGGGCGCGCGAGCAGCTGGGCTGGGAGCCCGAGCACCCGAGCTGGCGCGAGGAGCTCAGGCGAGCAGCTTCCGCAGTTCGCTGAGCATCGGTTCCGGCTCGTCGAAGACGTCATATGCGGTGTAGGAGCGGAACTCCTCGTTCCGCCTGCGCGCTTCGCGCCGGCGCTGATGGTCGCGCTCCCACGCGTGGAGCGACCCGTGGTAGGTGTAGCTGAGGAGCTCGACCGTGAGGATTCCCGGCCAGCGAGCGTCGACGCGCCGTCCACTCGCGACCTTGTTGGTCTGTGGCAGCGGCAGCTTCTCCTCCTTCAGTTGCCGGGAGAACTCCGCCTCCATCCTGCTCAGGCTCACGGCCACGTCGCCGTGCATGACGCGCCGCAGCCTGCCGGCGCCCGGAGCGTTGGACCTCAGGACCGCGTCAACCTGTCGCGGGGTGGTTCGGTACCGCACGCCGGCTTCGTGACACGCGCGTGCGAGGTCGTCCTCGTCGAGCGTCGCGGCGAGCTGGACGAGCACCTCGGGGACGGTGGCGATGGGGATGCCACGGTGGGTGGTGCTCCGCGGGCGCCCGCGGTGGGTCCTGATCCCCTGGACGCGCCGCTCGGTCGGGGCGGTGACCTCGGGTGGCGGGACCCGTCCTTTCAGTATCCCGAGCAGGTAAGCAGCGGCGCGGCCGCTGAGGACGGCTCCGGGTCCGCATGCCTTGACGGCGGCCATGTACTGCGCCTCGACGCTCGCGGCGCGGTGGCCGACGCGGTAGACGCCGGGGTACACGCGCAGCAGGCTTCCTGCGCGGATGCGCCGATCGATCCCAGACGCGGAGATCCCGGCCTCGCGCAACTCGGCACGAGTGACTACGCCGTGTTGCCGACTCGCAATCCGGGCGATTTTCATCGCCACCGTGCTGTTCTGGCGTCGCATACCGACGCTAAAGCAGCACGGTGCCCGAACTTCGCCCCCGGAGCCTGAGCGGAGAGGGAGGGATTCGAACCCTCGAGACGGGTCAACCCCGCCCACGCGATTTCCAATCGCGCTCCTTAAGCCACTCGGACACCTCTCCGTGTCGCGGCGAAGGGTAGCCGGATGATCGATTGCGCGGCCGCGAAATCGCTGCTCCGGAACCGCCACAACACGCGCTGCGAAGCCGCCCCTGGACCACCTGTCCAGAACGCCACAGGCGCGGCCGTGGACGGGCGCACGTAGGCCCGTCCAGACGCCTGCGAAGCCGCGAACGCGCGGGTAGCTTGGGTCACGTGAACGCTTTCCCTTCCCCCATAAGCAGCGGCTACGCGGCCGGCGGCGAGGTCGTGAGCCTGGAACAGGCGCGCAACCGCCGCCAGTTCGCCGAGCGCGCCCACCGGCTCTCGCAGCGCGAGCGCGCCGTCCTGTCGGAGCTGGCCCACGGGCGACCGACCGACCAGATCGCCGAGACGCTCTTCCTCAGCCCGCACACCGTCCGCTCCCACGTCAAGGGCGCGATGCGCAAGCTGAACGCCCGCACCCGCGCGCACGCCGTCGCGATCGCGCTGACCGCCGGAGCGATTTAAAGCCCGAGTTCCCGAACCCCGCGCTCGCCCCAGCCGAGGTGGTGGGCGAGCTCGTGGCGCAGCGTGCGCTCGACCTGGGCGCTGAGCAGCTCGCGGTCGTGGCCGAAGTCGCGCTCGAGGGTGTCCT
>JAICRZ010000156.1 GCA_025937135.1 Thermoleophilaceae bacterium | reverse complement strand
CGAGGTGCGCGCGTTCGGCGTGATGCCGGGGCTCGGGTCGCACGTCTCCTGGGAGGAGCGCATGGACGGCCGCCTGGCGCAGGCGATCATGTCGATCCAGGCGATGAAGGGCGTGAGCGTGGGCGACGCGTTCGACGTGGCGGGCCGCGTCGGCTCCGAGGCGCACGACGAGATCTTCTGGTCGGAGGAGCGCGGCTGGTACCGCGAGACCAATCACGCCGGCGGGCTCGAGGGCGGCATGACGACCGGCGACCCCCTCGTGATCCGCGCGGCGATGAAGCCGCTGCCCACCCTCACCAAGCCGCTGCGCTCGGTCGACATCGCCACGAAGGAGCCCGCGCCGGCGCTGCGCGAGCGCACCGACTCGGCCACGATCCCGGCGGCCGCCGTGGTCGGCGAGGCCATGGTCGCGCTCGTGCTGGCTCGCGCCGTGCGCGAGAAGTTCGGCGGCGACCACATCGACGACGCGCTCGCGGCCGCGGCGGCCTACGGCGAGCGGATCGGGTGGAAGCCCTAACCACGGCCGCCGGCGCGCTGGTGCTGGTCGGCTTCATGGGCGCCGGCAAGACGAGCTCGGCGCGCGCGCTCGCGGCGCAGCTCGACTGCCAGCCGCTCGACGCCGACCACGAGATCGAGCGCAGGCTGGGCGAGCCGATCGAGTCGTTCTTCGACCGCGAGGGCGAGGCGGCGTTCCGCGCGCGCGAGGAGGAGGTCGTCCTCGAGCTGCTGGCGCGCGACGATCTGCGCGTCCTGGCGCTCGGCGGCGGCGCGCTCGCCTCCGAGCGGGTGCGCGACGCGCTGCGCCCGCACACGGTCGTGCACCTCGAGGTGGATCCCGACGACGCCTGGCGGCGGGCCTCCGGCAAGGGACGGCCACTCGCGCGCGATGCCTCGCGCTTCCGCGAGCTGCACGAGGACCGGCGCGCGCTGTACGACTCGGTAGCCGACGTCGTGATCCCACCGGGCGAGCGCGGCGGGGCGGTTCGCGCGCTGCCCGCGCTGCGGGCGCTCGCCGACGCGCCGGCCGGGACGCGGCTCGTGTGGGCCTCGGCGCGGTCGGGCGACTACCCGGTGTTCGTCGGCCGCGGCCTGATCGCGTCGGGCTTCGCGTATCCCACCGGCGGACGCCGCTTCGTGGTCACGGACGAGAACGTCGCGGGCATGCACCGCGTCGCCGGCGATGCCGTGGCCGCGATCCGCGCGGGCGAGGCCGCGAAGAACCTCGCCTCCGCGGAATGGGTGCTGCGGCGGATGGCCGTGGCCGGGATCGGCCACGACGATCTCGTGGTGGCCGCGGGCGGCGGCGTGGTGGGGGACCTGGCGGGCTTCTGCGCCGCCACCTACCAGCGGGGCATCCGGCACGTGCAGGTGCCGACCACGCTGGTCGCGCAGGTGGACTCGGCGTTCGGCGGCAAGACGGGCGTCGACCTGCCGGAGGGCAAGAACTACGTGGGCGCGTTCCATCAGCCGTCGGCGGTGATCGTGGACCCGTCCGCCCTCGAGACGCTGCCGGCCGCGGAGCTGGCCGCCGGCTACGCCGAGGTCGTGAAGACGGCGCTGATCGCGGGCGGGCGGCTGTGGGCGCGCGTGCGCGCGGGCGCCGATCCGGACGAGGCCGTGATCCTCGGCTGCCTGCGCACCAAGCTCGCGGTGGTGGCCGAGGACGAACGCGACTCGGGGCGGCGCCAGGTGCTCAACCTGGGCCACACCGTCGGGCACGCGATCGAGGCCGCGACGTCGTACTCGCGCTACCGCCACGGCGAGGCCGTCGGGATCGGTCTGCTGGCGGCGCTGCGGCTGTCGGGCAGGGACGCGCTGCTCGACGAGGTGACGGGCCTGCTCGGCGCTCGCGGCCTGCCGTTGAAGTTCGAGGGGCCGAGCGCGGCCGAGGTGGCGGAGCTCGTCACGCGTGACAAGAAGCGCCGTGGCGGCCGTGTGCCGTTCGTGCTGGTGCAGGCACCCGGCGAGGTCACCCACGGTCACGATGTCGCGGACGAGGAGCTGCTGGCCGCGATCGAGGAGGTGCGCGCGTGAGGAACCGCATCGAGGTGCTGCACGGCGTGAACCTCGACATGCTCGAGCGCCGGCCGTCGGAGCACTATGGTCGTCTGTCCCTGACCGAGCTGGAGGTGCGCGTGAACGGGTTCGCCCACGAGCTGGGCCTCGAGACGAGCTTCTCGCAGACGAACCACGAGGGCGAGTTCTGCGAGCTGCTCCACCGTGCGCCGGAGGTGGCCGACGGGCTGCTGCTCAACCCCGGTGCCTGGACGCACTACTCGTACGCGATCCGCGACGCGCTCGAGGTCGCCGGGCTGCCGGCCGTCGAGGTGCACCTCTCGGCCGTCGACGAGCGCGAGGACTGGCGCAGCGAATCGGTCATCCGCGACCTCTGCGTGGGCACGGTGAGCGGCAAGGGCGTGGACGGCTACCGCGAGGCGCTCTCGATCCTGAAGGAGCGGCTCGCATGAGCTCCCGCGCGGACCGGCTCGCCGAGCGGCTCGCCGAGCGCGAGCTCGACCTGATGGTGGCCACGAACCTCGTCAACGTGCGCTACCTGTCGGGCTACACCGGGTCGAACGGCGCCGCGATCGTCGGTCCCGACCTGCGCGTCTTCTTCACCGACTTCCGCTACGTCGAGCAGGCGGCCGAGCAGGTGCCCGACTTCGAGCGCGTGAAGGGCGAACGCGACCTGCTGGGCGACGTGGCGCAGCGGCTGCGCGGGCGCGTCGGCTTCGAGGACGGGTCGATGACCGTGCGCGCGTTCGAGCGGCTTCGCGGCCTGATCGACGACGAGGTCGAGCTGGTCGCAGCCGGCAATCTCGTGGAGGACCTGCGCGCGGTGAAGGAGCGCGAGGAGATCGAGGCGATCCGTGCCGCGGCGCAGCTCGCGGACACGGCGTTGGCGGCCGTGCTGGAGCGCGGCCTCGCGGGTCGCACCGAACGCGCGGTGGCGTTCGACCTGGAGTCGGAGATGCGCAGGCTCGGCGCCGAGGAGCCGTCGTTTCCCTCGATCGTGGCCTCGGGCCCGAACGGCGCGCTGCCGCACGCCGAGCCGACCGACGGCGAGATCCCGCGCGGCGTGCTCGTCACGATCGACTGGGGCGCGCGCCTCGACGGCTACTGCTCGGACTGCACGCGCACGTACGCGACAGGCGACCTGAACGGCGAGGCCGCGGAGGTGTACGAGACGGTTCGCCGCGCCCAGGCGTCGTCCTCGGACGCGGTGCGCGCGGGCGCGGGCGGCAAGGCGGTCGACGCGGTCTCGCGCGACATCATCGGCGACGCCGGCCACGGCGACCACTACGGCCACGGCCTCGGCCACGGCGTGGGCATGGAGATCCATGAGCAGCCGCGCCTGGCGCCGACGTCCGAGGACACGCTGGAGGCCGGCATGGTCGTGACGGTCGAGCCCGGGATCTACGTGCCCGGCGAGCTGGGCGTGCGGATCGAGGACCTCGTCGTGGTGACCGACGACGGGCGCGAGGTGCTCAGCGGGCTGCCGAAGGAGCTGCAGACGGTCTGAGGGGCGGCGCTCCGTTCGGGCGCCGCGCTTCGGGTCGGGGCGCTGCCGGGTTTGCTGGGGAGGAAGGTGCCCGACCGCGAACGTGCATTTCACGGGGGTTGTAGGACCATGAAATGCACGTTCACCCGTCGAACGTCGGTTTCCAGGGGCTATAGGGCCCAAAAATGGACGTTCGCCCCGGCCGTGCGGCCGCCGAAGCTGACGTGGGACCTTTTTCAGTGCCTATAGGGGGCCAAAAAGGTCCCACGTCCCTCAGTGCATCTGGTCACGGCCCTGCATGCTGATGAGTGTGGAGAGTCACGCGCAACTCGTGGGCTTGGCCCTCCCATGCGGCGCCGAACGAGTCCCACTCGATGCGCGTGAGGAGCTGCGTCGCGGCTGGAGGAGGTAGCGGAAAGCTCAGGACACCTTCTGTACGTGGGGGATCCTCGCGTGGACCGAACGCTCCGCCGGCGTCTTCGTACTCGTTGCCGCGGTCGTCAGTTGCTTCGCCGCGAGGGCCGAAGAAATGCTGCTCGGGCAACGGAGGTCTGACCTCGTAGTTCACGCGGATCGCATAGTCATCGCGCTGAACCGAGGTGATCGCTAGTTCGTACTCGCCGGCGGCCTTCCGCGGTCTCTTGACGACCTCGAAAGTAAGAAGAAGCGGATGCCAATCCGGCGACGTCATCGCGACAGTCTCGCGGACGGGCGTCCCATACCGGAACTACCAGGCGCCGTTCTTGCAGCCGCCGTCGTTGTCCTGCGGCCCGGCTGTGCAGCTCCGCATCATCCCGCCGCCGCTCGCGCGGGTGATCGTGAACGTGTGGTTCACGCCGTTCGTCGCGGCGTTCGAGATCGCCTTCACCACGTAGGTGGTCCTGGTCGCGTCCGTCACGCGCACCTGGCCGGGGGCGGCGCCCCAGTCGAGGTCGGTCGCCTCCGAGTCCGCCTGGGTCGAGCACTGCGTGAAGTCGTCCTTGGACGTGAAGCAGGCGTCCATGTAGGTCACGAGGTTGCGCGCGGCGGCCTTGGCATCGACGTCGTCGGCGCGGTCGCGCTTTCCGAGGAACGAGGGTATGGCGATCGCGGCGAGGATCGCGATCAGGAGTATCACGATCATCAGCTCCATGAGGGTGAATCCGCGCTCTTCGCGCGTAAGTCGCCGTGCCATCGATGGTCTCCGTCGTGTCGATGGGTGGCGGCTCGGCTGGCTCGGGCGTTTCGCTCGAGCTCCGTGGCTTTGCGTCCCCGCCTCGCGACGGGTTTGCCCCTGCACCCAGGGTCTGCGACGGGGTGTCGGTGATACGGCCGCCGGGCTTTAGCCGGATTGGCGTCCGTTCGACACCTCAGTATGCGAACATGCGTTCGTATGATCGTCTGCACCCTGTTCTCCCGCTTCGCGCTGGTCGCCGCCCTCAAGGACCGGCGCGAGCTGATGGGGGAGCCGGTCGCGCTGGCGCCGGAGGCGGGGCGGCGGCAGGTGGTGGGCGAGGTGTCGCCGGCGGCCGAGGCGTTCGGGGTCGTGCCGGGGATGCGCGTGGGGGAGGCGCTCGCCCGCTGCCCCGAGCTGCGGCTGGTGCCGCCGGACCCCGACGGGGTGCGCACTCTGTGGCGGCGTGCGCTCGACCGGCTCGACAGGATCGGCGCGGCGGTCGAGTCCGACCACGAGGGCGAGGCGTTCTTCGATGCCGACGGCCTGCGTGGCGTCCATGGCGGGATCGAGGGGGTGCTGGAAGCGGCGCGACGGGCGGTCGGGCGCGGCGCCCGGATCGGCTGTGCGCCCGGGCGCTTCAGCTCCTACGCGGCCGCGCAGCAGGCGCGTCCGCGGCGCGGCCCGGTGACCATTCCGGCGGGCGCGGTGCGCACGTTCCTGGCGCCGCTGCCGGTGTCGCTCTTGCGCTCGCGCGCGGGGCTCGAGGAGCTCCCGGCCGTGCTCGAGCAGCTCGGCATCGGCACGCTCGGGCGGCTGGCGGCGCTGCCGCGCTCGGCGGTGGTCGAGCGCTTCGGGCAGCCCGGCCTGCTCGCGCACGATCTCGCCTCGGGGGTGGACACGCGTCTGGAGCCGCGCCGTCCGCCCGAGCCCGTGATCGAGCGGCTCGAGCTGCCGGAGGCGGCATCGGGTCAGCAGCTCGAGCGCGCGCTGGAGCTGCTGGTGGCGCGCGTGCTGTCGCGGCCCGAGCGGCGTGGGCGCACGCTGCGCTCGCTGGCGCTGGCGGCGCGCTTCGTGGAGGGCGGCACGTGGCGCACGCGCGTGACGCTGCGCCAGGCGAGCTGCGACTCGGAGCGTCTGCGGATCGTGCTCGGCCCGAAGCTGGGCGAGCTGCCGGCGCCGGCGGAGTCGATCGCGGTCGAGGTCGAGGCTTGGGGGCCGCCGGCGCACGACCAGCCGGCGCTGATGGAGGACCGCTCGCCCGCCGCGGTCCGGCGCGCGCGGATCGCCGAGGCGGTCGGCCAGGTGCGTCAGGCGGCGGGCGTGGACGCGGCGCTGCGCGTGCTGGAGGTCGACCCGGACTCGCGCATCCCGGAGCGCCGAGCGGTGCTCGCGCCGTACCCGGTCGAGGACGAGCGGAGGCGGCGATGAGCATGCGCCGCCTCTCACAGCCGAAGCCCACCCAGGTGGAGTCCGGGCCCTCGGCTCTGCCGACTGCCGTCTGCGGCACTGCCGTGCTCGCGATAGCGGAGGACTGGGTCGTCGAGGACCGCTGGTGGACGGGCCGGCCGCTGCGGCGCCGCTACTTCGAGCTGGTGCTGGCCGACGGCGGCAACGTCGTGGTGTTCCACGATCTAGAACGCGAGCGCTGGTACTCGCAGGTGGGCTGATGTCGCGATCTGCCGACTGCCGACTGCCGACTGCCGACTGATGTACGTCGAGCTCCACCTCCACTCCTGCTACTCGTTCCTCGACGGCGCGTCGCACCCGGTCGAGATCGCGGGCGAGGCGGCGCGCCAGGGTCATTCGGCGCTGGCGCTAACCGACCACGACGGCCTGCACGGCGCGATGGAGCACGCGCAGGCGTGCAAGGCACTCGGCATCAGGCCGATCACCGGCTGCGAGGTCACGCTCGACGATCGGTCGCACCTGACGCTGCTGTGCGAGGACGCGACCGGCTACCGCAACCTCTGCCTGCTCCTCACGCGCGCACACGCGGACACGCGCGAGTGGAGCGACGGCGGCACGGCGCGGCGGGTGCGCGAGCCGCGGGTCTCACTCGACGACGTCGAGCGGCTGTCGGACGGCCTCGTGTGCCTGTCGGGCTGCGCGCGCGACGGCGCGGTCGGCGGGCGTGTCGAGCGCGGCGAGCATGCGGCGGCGGCCGCCATGGCGCGGCGACTGCTGCGCGTGTTCGGGCTCGAGCGCTTCCGGATCGAGATCCAGCGGCCGTTCGCCCGCAACGACCGCCGCCGCAACCGTCACCTCGCGCAGCTCGCGGAGCGGCTCGGCGTGGCCTGCGTGGCCACCGGCAACGTGCACGCGCACGAGCGCTCGCGGGTGCCGCTCCAGGACGCGTTCGTGGCGGTGCGGCTGGGCACGACGCTCGACGAGTCGGAGCCGTGGCGGCGCGGGAACTCCTCTCACGTCCTCGCGCCGCCGGAGGCGATGGCCGAGCGCTTCGCCGAGCACCCCGGCGCGGTCGAGGAGTCGGGTCGGCTGGCCGAACGGCTCGGCTTCGACCTCACGCAGGACCTCGGCTACCGCTATCCCGGCGCCGAGGACCCGACGGCCGATTCGAAGCTGGCCGAGGGGTGCCGCGCGCGGCTGGGCGAGCGCTACTTCGGCAGCGCCGCCGTGCGCCAGGCGGCCCCGCGGCACGAGCCGGCGCTCGCTCTGATACGCGGCCGAGGCCTG
>JAICRZ010000201.1 GCA_025937135.1 Thermoleophilaceae bacterium | reverse complement strand
CCCGGACGCCGTCGTGTTCGCCGCACACAACCTGGCGCTCAACGACGTCGTCGGCGAGGTCGAGCTCGCCGACTGGCGCGAGGGCGCCGAGCTGGTCGAGCGGGGGCCGTGGGACCTCGTCATCGCGGCCGACGTGCTCTACCTGCGGCACAACGTGGAGGCGCTCCTGCGGCTCCTCCCCCGCCTGATCGAGCCGGATGGCGAGGCCATCGTGGCGGACCCGAACCGCGCGGGCGGGCGCGACTTCGCGGCCGCGGCGCGGCGGATCTTCAGCCTGGAGTCCACCACCGCGGAGAAGGTCTCGATCCACCGCATGCGCCCACGCAACCTCTAGGCAACGGAGTCGCAACGGGCGCCCGTGAGCCTTGGCGCCATGAAGACACGACTCCTACTCCTCTGCCTCTGCGCCCTGGCCGCCGGCGCCCCGTCGGCGCAGGCCAGGAAGTTCAGCACCTACTACACGAAGTTCGAGATCTCGATCCAGGGTCAGATGACCGAGAAGTGGTCGAAGACGACGATTCACGGCCCGGACTACGGCTGCCCCGCGCGCGAGGAGGAGTCCGGCGGGGCGACCATCAGGTTCGCCACGGCGGGCCCGCAGAAGGTCACCGCCGGCGTCTACGGTGGCTGGCACGGGCATCCCGTGCTCCAGATCAGCGACGACCGCTACGGCCGGTCGCAGACCGAGAACGCCGACGGCAGCGCGGCCGACTGCAGCGACGACTTCCGCCCGTCCTACGACGGGTCGGCCTGCGGCCATCGCGAGTGGAGAGCCTCGGTGAGCCTGTTCAAGGAGAAGCACTTCGGCTTCAACTTCCCCGCCGACGATCCCAAGTACCCGTTCGAGTGCCCGTACCCGGACAAGCCGCCCACCTGGGGCAGCGACGACTACTGGGACTCGGGCTACGTCATCAGCCGCTACGACTCGGGCGTCGACTGGCTCGACGCGGTCCTCGCCTCCAGGTGCAACCGGCACGGCAGGCACTGCAGGCCACCGAAGAAGACCGTCGTGATCCACAACGTCAAGCACGTCTCGCTGCCCTACTCGAACCCGGCCTCCCCCGGGACGTTCGACGGCAGCTACGAGGCCGACATCGACTGGACCGCGACGATCCACCGGCTGGAGAAGGTCCACACCGGCCGCTGACACAATCCCCGCCGTGGTGTTCACGATCGGCGTCTACGGCTGGGACCTCGAGCGCTGGCTCGCGGCACTGCACGAGGCGGGCGTGAGCGGCAGCGAGTACGCTCGCTGATCGCCGAGCGGCTCGGTTCCGCTTACGGACTAGGCGTCCGCCACCTGCGCCCGTAGCCCAGCCGTCACGTCCGCCGGGTGCTGCTTCGCCTCGGCCCACGTGACCAGCCGGCCACGATCCTCGTCGTAGAGCTTGAGCCGCGCGGCGCGAACCCCGTCCCAGAAGCCGAGCTGCGGAACGTCGTGGAAGATCGGGTTCTCGTCGTGGGCGCGCTGGAGGTTGTAGTTCGGGATCCGCGCGCTCAGGTGGTGGACGTGGTGCAGACCGATGTTGCCGGTGAAGAACTGGAGCACCTTCGGCAGCTTCAGGTACGAGCTGCCCTGGAGCGCGGCGTCGGCGTAGCTCCAGCTGTCGGTGTTCTCCCAGTACACGTCCTCGAACTGGTGCTGGACGTAGAACAGCCAGACGCCGGCCATCCCCGCCATGAACGCGGCCGGCCACTGGACGAGCAGGTACGCCTGCCAGCCCATCACCCAGATCATCGCGCCGACCATCAATGCGACGCCCACGTTCGTCCACATGATGCTGCGCCGCAGACGCGGGCGCATGCCCTTCTTGATGATCCGCGGCTGCACCACGAGCGCCCAGATCGGGCCCAGGCCGAACATCACGAGCGGGTTGCGGAAGAGCCGATAGCCGAGCCGCTGCTGCCAGGGCATCGCGTGGTACTCGGCCACGGTGAAGGTCGGGACGTCGCCGTCGCCACGGCGGTCGAGGTCGCCGGCGCTCGCGTGATGCATCGCATGGCTGTGGCGCCAGCTGCGGAAGTCCGAGTACACGAGCAGGCCCGTGGCGGTGCCGAGCAGCCCGTTGGCGCGCTTGGACGGCAGGAACGAGCCGTGCGCGCAATCGTGGAAGACGATGTAGGTGCGCAGCAGGAAGCCCGCGGCGAGCGGCGCCAGCGCGAGCGTGAGCAGGACGGAAACGTCGAGCAGCAGGTACATCGCCACGAACAGGGCGGCGTAGGGCAGGACCGACGTCATCAGGTCGATCAGGCTCTTGCGCAGGCTGGGCTGCGCGTACGGTGCCAGCGAGTCCCGCCAAATGGGCCGGCCGCGGCCGTCCCTCTGGTGATCCTCATTCATCGGTGCTGCCCCTTCCCCCTGCGATTGGTGAGCGTGCGTGTTAGGGGTACCTTACGCCGCGATGGCGTCATCCGCGCAGTCCGCCTTCGTCTATCTACTGCGCTGCGCGGACGGAACCCTCTATTGCGGCTGGTCCACCGACCCGGAAAGGCGGCTTCGCGAGCACCAGCGCGGCACGGCGAGCCGCTACACCCGCTCGCGCCTGCCGGTCGAGCTGGTCTGGACGCGCGAGTGCGCCGACAGGTCGGAGGCGATGCGCGAGGAGGTTCGCGTCAAACGGCTTCCGGCTCGAGCGAAGCGCGCCCTGCTGGGCTGAGCGCGATGTGCGCCGCGGGGTCGAAGCCGCGCGTCAAGCGGCGGAACGTGAACGTGAAGCCGGGCCACATGATCGGGTTGTCGCCGTTGCGGTCCATGTACCAGCTCGCACAGCCGCCGGTGTTCCAGACGGTCGATCGCAGCTTCTCCTGGACCTCGGCGTTCCACGCCTCCTGGACCTCGCGCCGGACCTCGACGGCGGCGGTGCCGTCGCGGCGCATCGTCTTCAGCGCGTCGATCACGTAGCTGAGCTGCGACTCCGACATGAACACGACCGACGAGTGCGCCAGGTTCGTGTTCGGCCCCCACAGGAAGAACAGGTTGGGGAAGCCGGCCACGGTCGAGCCGAGGTAGGCGCGCATCGACTGCCGCCAGGCCTCCGACAGCGTGTCGCCGTCGCGGCGGCGGATTCGATGCGCGAGCGGCGGGTCCGTCGGGCTGAACCCGGTGCCGAAGACGATCGTGTCCACCTCGCGCTCGGAGCCGTCGTCGAAGGCGATCGAGCGCGCGCGGATCTCCGCGATCCCGGCGGTGACGAGCTCGGCGTTCGGCTCCTGAAGCGCGGGATACCAGTTGTCCGACAGGAGGATCCGCTTGCAGCCGAGCGCGTAGCCCGGCGTGACACGCTTGCGCAGCTCGGGGTCCTTGACCTGCTTGCGGATGTGGGCGCGGGCGATCAGCTCGGTGAGCTTCAGGATCGGGCGGAACTTGACGAACGCCGCGCACAGCCCCTCGCGCAGCCAGTAGACGGTTTCGCGGGCGAGCCGCTGGGCCGGCGGGAAGCGGCGGTAGATCGCCTTCAGCCGCGGGCCGATCTCGCGGTCGTTGTGGGAGAGGATCCACGGCGGCGTGCGCTGGAGCACGTACATCTGCTCCACCTGCGGCTGGATCCGCGGGACTATCTGGATCGCCGATGCGCCCGTGCCCACGACCGCCACGCGCCTGCCGGTCAGGTCGTGCGAGTGGTCCCAGCGCGCCGAGTGGAACCACTTGCCCTGGAAGCTGCCGAGCCCCGGGATCTCCGGGATCCGCGGCTCGCTCAGGAGTCCCGGCGCGGCGATGAGCACGCGCGCGGTCATGCTGCCGTCGCTCGTCTCGATCCGCCAGCGCCGCTCCTCCGGCACCCACTCGGCGTCGAGCAGCTCGCAGTTCAGGCGGATCTTCGGCATGACGCCGAAGCGCTCGGCGCAGTCGCGCAGGTACTCGTGGATCTGCGGCTGCTCGGGATAGCTGTGCGTCCAGTCGGGATTGCGCGCGAACGAGAACGAGTAGAGGTTCGACGGGACGTCGCACTGGCAGCCCGGGTAGGTGTTGGCCGACCAGGTCCCGCCGACCTCGCCGGAGCGCTCGAGCACGACGTAGTCGTCGAAGCCGTTCTGCGCGAGCTTGATCGCCGCGCCCAGGCCGCTGAAGCCCGCGCCCACGATGGCGATGTCGGTGTCTGCTGGAAGCACTGCTTTGATCATTGTGCATGGCCACGGCCGAGATGACTGCCGCGACCCGCCGCGACGGGGTGATCTATGGGGCCGCCGCATACCTGCTGTGGGGCGTCTTCCCGCTCTTCTTCCCGCTGCTGAAGCCCGCCGGGGCGGTCGAGATCCTCGCCCATCGGATCATCTGGTCGCTCGTGGCGGTCGTGGCCGTGCTCGCGGTCGGGCGCAATTTCGCGTCGTTCAAGGCGCTCATGCGCGAGCGCCGGAAGGTCGCGCTGCTCGGGATCGCGGCGGTGCTGATCGCGGTGAACTGGGGCACGTTCATCTACGCGGTGAACTCCGATCACGTGATCGAGTCGTCGCTCGGCTACTTCATCACGCCGCTCGTGAGCGCCGCATTCGGCGTGTTCGTCTTCCGCGAGGAGCTCCGCCCGCGCCAGTTCGCCGCGCTCGGCATCGGCGCGCTGGCGGTGATCGTGCTGGCGGTGGACTACGGGCGCCTGCCGTGGATCGCGCTCATCCTGGCGGCGAGCTTCGGCAGCTACGGCCTCGTGAAGAAGATCGCGGACGTCGGGGCCGCCGAGAGCCTGGCGATGGAGACGCTGATCCTGCTGGCCCCCGCGATCGCCTGCGTGGCGATTCTCGAGGCCACCGGCCACGGGACCTTCGCTCACGAGGCGCCGGGGCACCCGCTGCTCTTGATGTCGTCCGGCGTCGTGACCGCGCTCCCGCTGCTGCTGTTCTCGGCGTCGGTCACGCGCGTG
>JAICRZ010000027.1 GCA_025937135.1 Thermoleophilaceae bacterium | reverse complement strand
GAGCGCGCCGCCGAGGTAGAGCGCGCCCGACCAACCGACGGCGAACGGGACGATGGTGACGGCGATCATCCCGACGGTATAGAGGACGATCTGCCGCGCGGTCTCGCGCTCGCCTCGCACCACGGGCAGCATCGGGATTCCCGCGGCCGCGTAGTCACGCTTGATCAGCAGGGCCAGGGCCCAGAAGTGCGGCGGGGTCCAGAAGAACACGATCAGGAACAGGAACAGCGCGGGCAGCGTCAGGTTCCCGGTGGCCGCCGCCCAGCCAACCAGGGGCGGCACGGCCCCGGCGGCGCCGCCGATCACGATGTTCTGCGGCGTGCGGCGCTTGAGCCAGAGCGTGTAGACGAAGACGTAGCCGAGCAGGCCTGAAAGCGACAGTCCCGCCGCGAGCCAGTTCACACAAAGGCCGAGCAGCAGGACCGACGAAACGCCCAGCGAGATCCCGAACCACAGCGCGACGGGAGCGGGGAGCCGGCCCGACGGGATCGGCCGGGAGGCGGTTCGCGTCATGACCGCGTCGATGTCGCGGTCCACGTAGTGGTTGATCGCACCCGCGCCCCCGGCGGACAGCGCGCCGCCGAGGCAGGTCAGCAGGATGAGCCCGATCGAGGGGCTGCCCGCCACGAACATCGTGGTCACGGTGGTGAAGAGCAGCAGCGACTGCACCTTCGGCTTGGTCAGCGTGAGCAGGTCACGCGCGACGGTCCGGACACTTCGTGCCGGGACTACAGCTACCGCGGTAGCCGCCTCCATCAGGTGCCGCGGGCCACCGGCTGGGCGACGGAACCGGCCGGGTCGCCGGCGCCGCGCAACACCTCGCGGCGAATGTCCTTCATCGGCTCGGCCGAGCGCACGCGCGGGATCTCGTCGAAGTTGTTCTCCGGCGGCGGCGACGAGGTGAACCACTCGAGCGTGTTGGCCTGCCACGGGTCGTTGCCCGCCTTCTTGCCGTTCTTGAGCGACACGATCACGTTGATCATCGTCACGAGCACGCCGACACCGAGGATGAACGCGCCGATCGTCGACACGAGGTTCTGCGTGCCCCAGCCGGCGCTGTCGTCATAGCGGTAGATCCGTCGCGGCATGCCCTCCATGCCGAGCGAGTGCTGGACGAGGAACGTCATCCAGAAGCCGATGAACATCATCCAGAACGAGAGCTTCCCGAGCGTCTCCGACATCATCCGGCCGCTCATCTTCGGGAACCAGTAGTAGAGCCCGCCGATGATCGCGAACGTGGAGCCGCCCATCAGCACGTAGTGGAAGTGGGCGACGATGAAGTAGGTGTCGGTGAGCTGCCAGTCGACGGGGAAGATCGCGACGATGATCCCGGTGACGCCGCCCAGCACGAACGTGCCGAGGAAGCCGACCATGAAGTAGAGCGGCGTCTTGAAGACGATCTGGCCACGCCACAGGGTCGCGATCCAGTTGAAGATCTTGATGCCGGTCGGCACCGCGATCGCAAAGCTCGACAGCATGAAGAACGCGAGCACCACGGTGCCCATCGGCGTCGCGAACATGTGGTGCGCCCACACGAGCAGCGACAGGAACGCGATGGCGGCGGTGGACGCGGCGATCGCCTTGTAGCCGAAGATCGGCTTGCGCGCGAACACGGGCAGCACCTCGGACACGATCCCGAACGCGGGCAGCACCATGATGTAGACCTCGGGGTGGCCGAAGACCCAGAACAGGTGCTGCCAGAGCATCGGGTCCCCGCCGCCCGTCGGGTCGAAGAACGCCGTGCCGAAGTGGCGGTCGGTGAGGAGCATCGTCACGGCGGCCGCGATCGCGGGAAGCGCGAGGATCAGCAGGTACGCGTAGATCAGGATCGACCACACGAACAGCGGCATCCGGCCCCAGCCCATGCCCTTCGCGCGCATGTTGTGGATCGTCGCCACGAAGTTGACCGAGCCGATCAGCGACGAGAGGCCGGTGAGGTGGATCATGAAGATCCACGCGTCCACGCCGTTGTCCTGCATGTAGGCGTTGTCCGACAGCGGCGCGTACGCGGTCCAGCCGGCGCCCGGCGGCGTGTAGAAGAGCGACACGTAGAACGCGATCCCGCCGAACAGGAACAGCCAGTACGACAGCGCGTTGAGGCGCGGGAACGCCATGTCGCGCGCGCCGATCATCAGCGGGATGAAGTAGTTGCCGAAGCCCGCGGCGACGGGGACGAGGAACAGGAAGATCATCGTCGACCCGTGCATGGTCATCAGGTCCGAGTAGGTGCGCGGGCTGACGAAGTCGTTGTCCGGAGCCGACAGCTGGAGGCGCATCAGCAGCGCCTCGACGCCGCCGAGGACGAAGAACCCGAACGTCGTGAAGAGGTAGAGGATCCCGATCTTCTTGTGATCGGTGGTCGTCAGCCAGTTGGTCCAGCCGCCCGGCCGTTCCTTGACGCCGTGGACGACGACCTCGGGGCGAGCGCTCTGCTTGAGCCCGGGGGCGGCGATCTCAGGTGTGGTCACGGTCGGTCGTCTTCCCTTCGTCTACTGGCCGCCCTGGCCGCGCGTCTTGCGCGCGAGCGAGAGCAGCGCCTGCGATTGCTTGATGTCGGCCGCCTGCTTGGCGAGGAAGGCGCGGTACTGGTCCGGCGAGACGGCGGTGACGCGCGCGGTCATGTCGGCGTGGTTCTCGCCGCAGAACTCGGCGCAGTTGCCCCAGAACGTTCCGGGCTTGTCGATCCGGAACCAGGTGTGGTTCGTGTGGCCCGGGATCGCGTCGGCCTTGCCGCCGAGGTCGGGGACCCACCACGAGTGGGCCACGTCCGAGGCCGTGATGTTCAGCACGACGGTCGTGCCCGTGGGCACCACGAGGTCGTGGTAGCTGAAGACCTGGTCCTTGCCCGGGTAGTTGAACCGCCACAGGTACTGCTGGCCGTTCACGCCGATCGTGAGGTGCTTGTTCGCCGGGCCCGGCGGCTGCGACTGGTCCTTCACCACGAACTGCGTCTTGCCGCTGTTCGCGCCGTTGTCGGCGAACTTCATGCCGCTCTCCTTCGCCTCGGCCACGTAGCCGTTCGGCAGCGAGCTCGCGGGGTTCTTGATCCCGCCCAGGAAGATGAACGTGACCACCGCGAGGATCACGAGGATGCCGGCGGCGCCGAGCGTCCAGCCGACCTCGAGCGGCGTGTTGCCACGCATCTGCGCCGGCGCAGTTCCACCGCGGCGGCGGCGGAACTTGATCAGCGAGTAGATCAAGAGCCCCTCCACCACGAAGAAGATGATCATCCCCAGGATGAAGGTGATCAGGTAGAGCGTCTTGATCTTGACGGCGTTGGGCGAGCCGCTGTCGTCCTCGGGCGAGAACCAGTTGGCCAGCGCCGCAGGCGGTGCCACGAGCGCGACCGTCAGGACGCACAGGAGGCTCTGGAGAGCCTTAGAGCGGCGTGTCACAAGGGGGAGGCGTCGCAAGGCGCGCGGATTGTATCGGTGGCCAGGGTGGGAACAGGTTCCCGTCAACGGCCGGTAAAAGCGGGCTGGCGCTTCTCGACGAACGCGCCGACCCCCTCGAAGAAGTCCTTGCTCCTCGCCAATGCGTGCTGGATGTCCGCCTCGAGCGCGAGCTGATCGTCCATCTGGGGGTACAGCATCCGATTGAGAGCCTCCTTGGTGCCGGCGTACGAGCGGGTCGGCCCGTTGGCGAGCTTCTCGATCAGTACGTCCGCCTCTGCCCGGATGTGCTCGTCGGGGTGCACGAAATTCACGAGGCCCCATTCGAGCGCCTGCTGCGCGCTGACGCGCTCGCCGAGCAGCGCCATCTGGAAGGCGCGCGCCTTGCCGACCGCGGTGGGCACGAACAGCGTCGAGCCGCCGTCGGGCATCAGGCCGATGTTCACGAACGCGAGGCCGAAGAACGACGACTCCGCCGCCAGCACGAGGTCGCACGCGAGCGCGAGCGAGCAGCCGATGCCCACCGCCGCGCCGTGCACCGCGGCCACCACGGGCTTCGGCATCCGCCGGATCCCGGTGATCGCGCCGTGGTAGAGGTGGAGCTCCTTGCGGACGTCGGGCATCTGGTCGTCGGGGTGCGGCTCGAAGCCGGCCTTCAGGTCGGCGCCGCTCGAGAAGCCGCGGCCGGCGCCGGTGATCAGCACCGCGCGCACCGAGTCGTCGGCGGCCGCCGACTCCACGATGTCGACCAGCTCCTTGCCGAACTCGGCGGTCCAGGCGTTGATCGTCTCGGGCCGGTTGAGGGTGATACGGCCGACGCCGCCGTCCTGCTCCCAGATCACTGTGCTCATCGTGCTCCTATCTGCCGACTGCGGACTGTCAACCTATTGACATGCTGATTGACGCGGTCGAGTGGCTGGGTCACTCGGGCTTCCGCGTCACGGTCGGGCGGCAGCGGGTCTACATCGATCCGTACCGCGTCGCGCCCGACGCGCCGAAGGCCGACCTGATCCTCATCACGCACGGCCACTACGACCACTTCTCACCGCAGGACGTCGAGCTGCTCACCCAGCCCGAGACCGAGCTGATCGCCCCCGCGGCGGTGGCCGAGCGGCTGAACGGGCGGGTGCACTCGATCGCCGCGGGCGAGGAGATCGAGCCGGCAGGCGTACGCTGGGTCGCCGTGCGCGCCGTCGCCGCCTACAACACCTCGAAGCGCAACAGCGACGGCCAGGTCTTCCACCCGCGCACGAGCGGCGGCGTCGGCTTCGACCTCAACGTGCGCGGCGAGCGGCTCTACCACGCGGGCGACACCGACGTGATCCCGGAGATGGACTCCGTGCACGGCGTCGACGTCGCGCTGCTGCCCGTGAGCGGGACCTATGTGATGACCGCGGGCGAGGCTGCCGAGGCCGCGCGCCGGATCCAGCCGCGGGTGGCGGTCCCTATGCATTGGGGGGAGAATCTGGGCACGCGCGACGACGCTCTCGCGTTCGCGCGGCAGGCGCCCGAGGGGGTCGAGGTGATGATCATGGACAAGGCGGAGACCTGATGGCCGATCGGACGCGGATCGCGCTGAGCGAGATGGCGCGCGAGGACCCGGAGCTGGCGGCGCGGCTCGTGATCCAGACGCTGCCCGCCGCCGCGAAGCGGCTCGACGGCGTGCGCTACGACATGACCGTCGGCGAGCTGGGCACCTGGCACGTGAGCAGCGACGGCGTCGAGCGCGGCGGCGGCAACGGAGCGTCGGACTTCCAGATGCACGTGGAGCCGGGCGCGCTGGCGGCGCTGGCGGCGGGAGCGTCGCCGCTCGGGCTGATGGTGCGCGGGCAGCTCAAGATCACGGGCAGGCGCACGCGTGCGCTCAAGCTGCGCGCGCTGTCGGACGGCGAGGACCCGTCGATCGCCGACGCGCTGGCCGCCGGCGCCGAGCTCGACACCGACGCGATCTTCCGCGCGCTCGCCTACCTGATCGACCCCGACTGGACGCGCGGGCACAGCTTCGCGGTCGAGTACGAGGTGACGGGGGAGGGGAACTGGTTCGTGCACGTGCGCGACGGCGAGCGCGTGCGCGTGACCACGGAAGCCGACCCCGACGCCGTCGACTCGCGGCTCGTGCTCGATGCCGACACCTATCGCCGCATGGCCGCCGGCGAGATGACGCCACCCGAGGCGATGCGCCGCCACCTCGTGGACATCCAGGGCGCGCTCCACCCGGTCACGCTGCTCGGCCGCTGGATCGAGCGCGCGCAGGGTGGCGACGACGCCGAGCTCGCGCGCGAGCAGCACCAGCGCCAGGTGCAGTCGCGCCGCGCCGGGTCGTGGGGCGCCGACGGGAACGGCAAGGCCGAGGCCGGCGAGCTCATGGACTACGAGCAGCTCTACGCGCTCTGGGAGCGCCAGAACTGGCGCGCCCACGAGCTCGACTTCTCGGTCGACCGCGAGCACTGGCTGGCCTCGCCGACGGAGGCGCAGGAGAGCATGCTCTGGTCGCTCGGCTCGTTCTACATCGGCGAGGAGCGCGTGACCGCGGACCTGGCGCCGTTCCTGCTCGCCGCGCCGTCGGGCGAGGTCGAGATCTTCCTGGCCACGCAGCTCGTGGACGAGGCGCGCCACGCCGCGTTCTTCGACCGCTTCGGCGCCGAGGTGCTGGCGCTCGAGAAGGACGACCTGCGCGGCCGCATGCTCGAGTTGCAGGAGCGCATGGAGGGCGCGTGGTTCGAGGTGTTCGACGGCGGCCTGCGCGAGATCGCCAACCGGATCAAGGCGCGGCCCGACGACCTCGAGCTGTTCGTCGAGGGGATCACGACCTACCACCTGGTCATCGAGGGCGTGCTCGCGATGACGGGCCAGCGCTTCATCCTCAAGTACATGGAGGACCACTCCGCGTACCCGGGCTTCCAGAAGGGGTTCGGGCTGGTCGAGCAGGACGAGCACCGCCACATCGCGTTCGGCGTGCGCTTCCTCAAGGACATGGTCGAGGCCGAACCGCGCTACGGCGAGGTGATCATGCGCCGGATCGAGGAACTCGTGCCGAAGGCGGTGCACGTGTTCAAGCCGCCGTACGTGGAGTCCGCGCGCGACTTCTGGAGCTACGGCTACCACTCGTCGCAGATCTACGGCTTCGCCTACCGCAAGCTGAAGCGGCGCCTCCAGGTGCTCGGGCTCGACGCTCCGCCGCCGGAGGACCTGATGCCCGGCCCGATCTCCTCGCCTGAGGAGTCACGGGCCGCGGGCGCGCCGGTCTAGGTCTGAACCGCGCCGCTGCCGCCGAGGCGGGCGGCCAGCTCGGTGCGCGAGCGCACGCCGAGCTTCCGGTAGACGCGGCTGAGGTGCGCCTCGATCGTCTTCGGACTGAGGTAGAGAGCCGCGGCGGCCTCGCGGTTGGTCATCCCGCGGGTTGCCAGCAGCGCGACCTCGAGCTCCTGGGCGGTCAGCTCGTTCGAGAGCGCCGACCCGGGCGCCGCCGGCGTCGCGCCGCCGCTCGCTCGCAGCTCGGCCCGCGCGCGTCGCGCCCAGGGCTCGGCTCCGAGCCGCTCGAAGGTCGCCAGCGCGGCGCGCAGCACCTCGCGGGCGTCGACCGGACGGCGGGCGCGGCGCAGGCGCTCGCCGTAGGCGAGCTCGGTGCGCCCGCGCTCGAACGGGTCCGCGCCGCGCGCGTGGTGCGCGAGCGCCTCTGCGAAGAACGCGTCGAACTCGTCGGCCGGCGCGAGCAGGCCGCGGCCGCGCGCCGCGGCGGCGGCCACCCAGGCGCGGCCGGTGAGCTGCGCCTGGCTGGTCAGCGCGTCGATCTCGGCGCGCGCCTCGTCGTCGTGTCCCGCACGCACGAGCGCCTCGATCAGGTCGCCCTGCCAGTGCAGCACCGACGGGTCGCGCATGCCGAAGCCCGTGACCAGCTCGCGCGCCTCACGACCGGCCGCGACGGCGGCCTCCACGTCGCCGGTCGCGAGCGCGTCGAGGCAGCGCGCCGCCGCGATGTAGGCGCGCATCGAGCCCATCCCGCTGCGGTCCGACACCGCGCTCACCTCGGCCCAGCGGCGCTGCGCGTCCTCGCGCCGCCCGATCGCCACCTCCAGGCGTGCGAGCACCACGAGCGGGAAGCACGCCTGCACGAGCTGCCCGGTCGCCTCGGCCAGGCGCACGCTCTCGCTCGCGTCGGCGCGCGCCTGCGACCAGTCGCCGAGCCGGTAGTTCACGTCGGCGCGCTGTGCGAGCGCGAGCTGGAGCGGACCGGCGGCGCCGACCGAGCGCGCGAGGTCGATCAGGCGGTCGCAGATCGAGCGCACGGCCTCGTACTGCTCGATCCAGGTGAGCGACTGCGTGGCGCCGATCAGCTCCGGCGGGCTCATGAGCATGCGCTCGGGCACGTGGGTCTCGAGCCAGCGGCCGAGCAGCGGCGCGCCCTCCTCGAAGTGGCCTGAGATCGTGAGCGCTGCGCCGTACAGCACCGCGGGCGCCGCGCCGATCGCGGGAGCGCGCTCCTCGGCGAGGTCGTAGGCGCGCTTCATCGTCGTGAGCGCGGTCTCGATGCGACCGGCCATGAAGCCCGGCAGGCCGGCCTCCATCAGCATCCCGGCCGCGACCTCGGGGTGGTCGGCCATCACGAGCTCGGCCGCTTCGACCCCGCGGCGGTGCGCGCTGTCGAGCGACCCGCGCAGCAGCTCGAGGCGGCTGAGCACCTGGCCCGCCAACGCCCGTGTGAGCGTGGAGGGATTCTGCTCGAGGGCCTCGTTCGCGAGCTCCACGGCGCGTCCGGCCGACCCCGCCAGCAGCCGCTGCTCGGCCGCGCGAACCAGGCGGGCCGCGCGCTCGGGCCCAGCCGATGTCAGCCGTGCGGCCCGTTCGAGCGCCGCCGCGGCGGCGCCCTGGCCGGCGCGCGCGAGCGCCTCCTGGGCGGCCGCCTCGAGCTGCTCGGCGGCTGCGTCGTCGGGCGCCGTCGCGGCGGCTGCCAGGTGCCACGCGCGACGCGCCGGCAGCGCCTCCGCGTCCGCGAGGGCGGCGTGCGCGCGACGCCGCTCCGCCGGATCGGCGCCGTGGTAGACCGCGGCGCGCACGAGCGGGTGGCGGAAGCCGCGCTTCTCGCCCGACAGCTCGATCAGGCCGGCTCGCTCCGCCTCCTCGAGCGCGCCGATGTCGATGCCGAGCGCACGCGCGGCGCGCACGACCGGCTCGACGTCGTCCGACGAGGACGCCGCCGCCAGCAGCAGGGCATGCCGCGCCGGCGCGCTCAGCGCCTGCACCCGTCGCAGGAACGCGTCCCGTAGGCGCGCGCCCACGGCCACGGGTTCGCCGACGGGCTCGCTGCCGCCGAGCTGCTCGGGGCTCAGCGCGGCGGGCAGCTCGATCAGGGCCAGCGGGTTGCCGCCGGTGGCCTCCACCAGCGCGTCGACCACGCCACCGGGTGGCGCCGAGGCGATCCGCCCGAGCAGCCGCGCGGCGTCGGCGCGGCCCAGGCCGGCGAGTCGCAGCTCGGGGATGCCCGCCAGGTTGGGCTCGTCGCCCTCACCGTCGCGGATGGCCAGCAGCAGCGCGACGCGCTCGCCCTCCAGCCGGCGAGCCGCGAACAGCACGACCTCCGCCGAGGCGCGGTCGAGCCACTGCGCGTCGTCCACGAGCACGAGCAGCGGGCGCTCCTCCGCGGCGGCGTCGAGCAAACCGAGCACCGCGGCGCCGAGGGTGAGCAGGTCGCCGCCCGCCGGCGGGCCGAGCGCGAGCGCGCCCTCCAGGGCCGCCCGCTGGCGCTCCGGCAGCCGGTCGAGCATCGGCAGCGCCTGGCCGAGCAGCGTGAGCAGCGCGGCGAACGGGATCTCCGACTCGCCCTCGACCCCGGTCGCGGCCAGGACGCCGAGCTCGTCCTCCGCGAGCGCGCGCGCCTCGTGGAGAAGGGCGGTCTTGCCGATTCCCGGCTCGCCGCGCAGAGCGAGCACGCCGCCGGCCCCGGCGCGCGCACCCGCGATCAGCTCGGCGATCCGCGCCCGCTCCGCGTCGCGCCCGACCAGCTCCTCGACCCCCACCACGTCGCGCATCGGGCCGATGCTAAGGGAAGTCATAGGGATTTCCCCGATACCCATCCGCGCCCGGTCGTCGCAGGATCGATCGGATGAGCCGCCACCTTCGCCTCGCGTTCCTCGCAGTGGCCGCGACCCTCGCCGCCGCCGCTCCCGCCGCCGCCGACTCGATCGTCTACGTCCGCGACGGCAACGTCTGGCTCGCGGCGCCCGACGGCAGCCGCCAGACCCAGGTCACCACGAGCGGCGGCTACGGCCGTGCGGCGCAGTCCGACGACGGCACGATCATCGCCACGAAGGACAAGCTCCTCCAGCGGCTGGACCGCGGCGGCCACGTGCTCAACACCGCCGGCAGCTCCGACTACACCGGGCCGGTGGCGGTGAGCCTCGCGCCCGACGGCCAGCTCGCCGTGTACGGCTACTTCGCGACCGGGCCGATCCTCGACGGCTTCCGCTCGGCCTACACGTACGCCTCGCGCGAGACGTCGCGCAGCGAGCTCAACGACGAGAGCGGCCTGAACCCGGCGTTCCTCGACAACAGCCGCGTCGTGCTCTTCACGACCGGGCTCACGATCGACGCGCAGATCCTCACGCCGAACGGGATGCTCCAGGACTGGTACGACGACCCGAGCTTCGATCCGGGCGGCGGGGAGGCGGACTCGCGCCTGACCCGGCTCGCGACCACGGGCGACGGCGGCGCCAAGATCCGCCTCTACACGCTCGACGCGCCGCCGCCCGCGGCACCCACGCCGCACTGCGACATCCAGGGTCCGGCGGGGAGCTTCTTCCACCCGAGCTGGTCGCCCGACGGCAGCGGGCTCGCATGGCAGGAGGACGACGGCATCCACGTCGCGCACATCGACCTCGCCTCGTGCGCCGGCGACGGGCCGCTGGTGATTCCCGGCGGCGTCGCGCCCGACTGGGGCGCCGCGAGCGTCCCGTCGGCGGCGGGCGGGGGAGGCGCCGGCGGCGGTGGCGGCGCGCCCGGCGGATCGGCTGCCGACACCGCCGCGCCCGCCGTGACGGTCAGGGCGCCCCGCAGGCTCGCGCGAAGGACGCTGCTGCGCGGGGTGAAGGTGACCGTGACCTGCTCCGAGGCGTGCACCGCGACCGGGCAGCTGATGATCGACCGCGCGACCGCGCGCCGGGTCGGGCTCGGCAAGAAGGCGATGAGCGTCGGCCGCGCGCGCAAGACGCTGGCCGGCCCCGGCAGGGTCACGCTCACGATCAGGCCGCCGGCCAAGGCGCGGCGCAAGCTCCGCCACGGCAAGCTGCGGCGGGTCAGCGTGAAGCTGGGCGCCGTCGATCTCGCCGGGAACCGCGCGCCCACGCTGACGCGCAGGGTCGCCGTTCGCTAGCCGCCGCACGGCATACACTCGCCGCGCCTTGCGCCGCCGCCGCCAAATCGCACTCGCCGCAGCGGCGATCGGTGCAGCGGCGCCGATCGCACGCCATCACGTGAAGCTCCCCAAGCCGGTCGTCTCCGCGCTCGCGTGGCAGACGCCGTTTGCCATCGCGGTCGCCTTCCCGCGCACGCGCCTGCGCGACGCCGCGATCTACGGCGCGCAGATGTGGGCCTACGTCGCGCACTACGAGATGCCCAACGACGACCCCGAGGGGCTGCTCGCGCGCGTGCGTGTGAAGTACCCGATAGCGGTCGACCGGGTGATCGGCGCCGGCGAGCTGCCGAGCGTGCGGCTCCAGCGGTCGCTGGGTCGCAGCGGCGCGGTGCTGCCGCACGACACGGTCCTTGCCTGGGTCCACTGGTCCTGGTTCTTCTTTCCGCACGGGACCATCGCCTACGTGCTCCTGCGCCACCATCCGCGCTTCGAGCGCTCCGCGGTGCTGATGGCCGCGACGTTCGACCTCGGCTGCGTCGTCTACTGGCTGCTGCCCACCGCGCCGCCGTGGTGGGCGCGGCGCGACAGCCGCGACGGTCACGTCCGCCGCCTCATGGTCGAGGCGGGCGAGCGTTTCTGGGGAAGGCTCTGGGAGCCCCTTTACGCTTCGCTCGGAGGAAACCCCTTCGCCGCCATGCCGTCGCTGCACTTCGCCACCTCGGTCACAGCCGCCCACATCCTGTCCGGCACCGGCCGCCTCGCCGGGCGCCTGGGCTGGACCTACGCGGGCACGCTCGGGTTCGCCCTCGTCTATCTCGGGGAGCATTACGTAGTGGATCTCCTGGCAGGGCTGGCACTGGCAGAAGGACTGCGCGCGGCCGAGCCGACGCTGGGCCCGCGCCTGCGCTCGGTCCAGCAGGCGGTGCAGAGACTGGAGCCGCGGGGCGCCTGATGGCTGACCAGCGGACCCGCGACGTCGCCGCGCCGCGCGAGACCGACGACCGCTTCGTGGACTCCGAGCTGGCCGATCTCGCGGCCGAGGAGCTCGAGGAGGAAGAGCAGGACATCGAGGAGCGTGGCGCCGCGCTGCTGCATGACAAGCGGCGCGTCGCCAGCCTCGTGGCCGCGGTGATCCTGCTGATCGTCGCGATCTACGTGGTGCTGCCCAAGGTGTTCGACGCGGGCGACGCGCTCGACAAGCTCGACGAGGCCAAGTGGTACTGGCTCGTGGCCGCCGCCGCGTTCAACGCGTTCTCGTTCATCTTCCACATCATGCTGCTGCGCGGCGTGCTCGGCGGTCGCGACGACGAGGACGAGGTGCGCAAGCGGCTCGACTACAAGGCGTCGTACGAGATCACGATGGCCGGCTTCGTGGCCACGGTGCTGTTCTCGGCCGCCGGCGCGGGCGGCGTGGCGCTCACCTACTGGGCGCTGCGCAAGGCGGGGATGGAGCGCCGCCGCGCGGCGTGCCGGATGGTGGCGTTCACGGTGCTCCTGTACTCGATCTACGCGTACGCGCTGATCATCTTCGGCGTGCTGCTGCGCGCGAGCGTCCTGCCCGGCGACAACCCCGCCGGCGGCACGATCGTGCCCGCCGCGTTCGCGGGCGTGCTGCTCGTGCTGACCGGCCTGCTCGCGCTCGTGCCCCAGGACGCGGAGCGCCGGATCCGCGACCTCAGCTCCCGCGGCGCGCGCTGGGCGCGCGTGCTGGGGTCGCTCGTGCGCGTGCCCGCCACGCTCGCGTCGGGCGTCCGCACCGCCATCGCGTACCTGCGCCACCCGAAGCGCCAGGCGGTCGCGCTGCTCGGCGCGATCGGCTGGTGGGCGGGCAACATCGGCGTGCTCTGGGGCTGCTTCGAGGCGTTCGGCGTCAGCGTCCCGTTCGCCGTGCTGGTACAGGGCTTCTTCGTCGGGATGATCGCCAACCTCGCGCCCTCCCCGGCCGGCGGGGTGGGCACCGTCGACGCCGGGCTGATCGGCGCCTTCGTCCTGTTCGGCCTCAACGCGAGCGACGTGTTCCCGGCGATCCTGCTGTTCCGCTTCGTCGGCTTCTGGCTCCCGATACCCGTCGGGGTGGCCGCGTATCTTGGGTTGCGGAAGACCGTCCAGAGGTGGGAGGACGCGACGCCGACCGCTACTATAAAAAGTGAAGTAACGGCGGAGATCACATGACCAGGGACATCGAGAACGTCATCATCATCGGCAGCGGCCCGGCCGGCTACACGGCGGCCCTCTACACGGCACGCGCCGACCTGAACCCGCTCGTCATCGAGGGCTTCATGTGGGGCGGGCTGCTCCAGCAGACGACCGACGTCGAGAACTACCCGGGCTTCCCCGAGGGCATCATGGGCCCCGAGCTCATGCCGCGCTTCCGCGAGCAGGCCGAGCGCTTCGGCGCGCGCTACATCACCGACGAGGTCACGCGCGTGGAGCTCGCCTCCGAGGAGGGCGGCATCCACCGCGTCTGGGTCGGAAACGACGAGTACCGCTCGCGCGCGGTGATCCTGGCCATGGGTGCCGAGCCGCGCAAGCTCGGCATCCCGGGCGAGGAGGAGCTGGCTGCGCGCGGCGTCTCCTACTGCGCCACCTGCGACGCCGCGTTCTTCCGCGAGCGCAAGGTGATCGTGGTGGGCGGCGGCGACAGCGCGATGGAGGAGGCGATCTTCCTGTCGAAGTTCGCGTCGACCGTGACGATCGTGCACCGCCGCGACGAGTTCCGCGCGAGCGCGATCATGCTCCAGCGGGCGCGCGAGATCGAGAACATCGAGTTCCTCACCCCGTACGCGCCGATCCGCTTCGAGGCCGGCGACGACGGCGCGCTCGGCACGGCCGTGCTGCGCCACTCGGAGAGCGGCGAGGAGCGCGAGCTGCCGATCGACGGCGTCTTCGTGGGCATCGGCCACAGGCCCACCTCCGGGATCGTCGAAGGGCAGGTGCCGCTCGACGAGGACGGCTACGTCGAGGTGATCGGCCGCTCGACCAGGACCGAGCTGCCGGGCGTCTTCGGCGCGGGCGACCTCGTCGACCACACGTACCGCCAGGCGATCACCGCAGCCGGCAGCGGCTGCCAGGCGGCGCTCGACGCCGAGTGGTACCTGCGCGACACACCGGCCTCACCCGAGGCGCACTGGACCACGCCGGACGAGCTCGAGGCCGAGGCCGAGCGCGCGGCCGAAGCGGCCGCCGAGGCCGGGCGCTAAAGAAAACGCGCGTCCAGGCGATTACACGCCGGCTCAAGGGCTGGGGGTGTAGCCGCCGATCCAGCGTCGTGTAGGGCCTCTCTCTCCACGGAAGGAGTCGAGATGATCGACGGGCTCGGCGCCGCGATAGGCGGCATCAACGCTCAGACCCGGCGCATGGATGCGCTGGGGAACGACATCGCCAACGTGAACACCTCGGGCTACAAGCCCGTGCGTGCATCCACGGGCACGCCGGACTTCAGCCAGAGCGCGCTCGAGGAGACGGGGCAGCCGCTCGACCTCGCGATCGAGGGCGACGGCTTCTTCCAGGTGACCCGCGCCGGCGGCCAGCTCGGCCTCGTGCGCTCGGGCGCGTTCAGCGTCGACGCCAGCGGCTATCTCGTCACGGCCACCGGCGACCGGGTCTACCCGCCGGTCCAGCTGCCCAGCGGTGCCAGCCCGGAATCGCTCGCCGTGGACCCGAGCGGTGCCGCCACGGTCAACGGGCGCCAGCTCGGCCAGGTGCAGATCGTGACCGTGCCCGCGCCCGGCGGCCTGATCGAGAACCCCGACGGCACGCTCGGCGCGACGCCCGCCAGCGGCGCGGTCGTGCCGGCCGCGGCGTCGCAGGTCCGGCAGGGCACGCTCGAGACCTCCGGCACCGACCTCGCGTCGGCGACGGTCGAGGAGATCGCCACGCGCACCGCCTTCACCGCGTCGGTCGGCTCGCTGCACGCCTACGACGAGATGCTCGGCGCGCTGATCGAGCTCGCGTCGCGAGAGGACGCCCAGTGAGGTTCCTCCGCGCGTTCGTGCTGTTCGTCTGCGCGCTCGGGCTGCTCTCGCTCGCCGGCTTCGTGCTGGGCGGGACGGCGCTCCAGGCGCCCGCCGCCCTCGCCGGTTTCAGCTCCCTCGGACTGGCCCTCGTATAAAGCGCCGGTCCGTCCGCGCCGATTAACACAGTGTGTACGTGATCGACGACACGATCCACGCCTCGGCCGTCGTGGCCAGCGCGTCCAAGCTGTCCCGCCGCGCGCTTCGCGAGGCGGTCGGCCATGAGTGCGCCCGCGTGATCGAGGCCTGCGACGAGGCTGAGGCGTACGAGCTCTCGCGCCGCTACGTGCCGGACGTGATCGTGCTCGCCGGCGAGGCCGGGATCGAGAAGATCCGGCGCGACCACGAGCTCGCCGGCGTGCCGGTGATCTGCCTCGGCGGGCAGGTCGAGGCCGCCGACGTGGGCGCCCGCGTGCGCGCGGCGCTACAGCGCCAGCAGTAGCCCCGATAGATTGGATGCCATGGCGCATCCAGACAGCTTCGGTGCCCGCTCGACGCTCGAGGTCGGCGGCAGGGAATACGAGATCTTCCGGCTCGACGCGCTTCAGAAGAAGTACGACGTCGCGCGGCTGCCGTACTCGCTGAAGATCCTCCTCGAGAACCTGCTGCGCTTCGAGGACGGCGAGGCCGTCACGAAGAAGATGATCGAGACGGTCGCGAAGTGGGACGCGAAGGCCGACCCGAGCCACGAGATCTCCTACACGCCCGCGCGCGTCTTGATGCAGGACTTCACGGGTGTGCCGGCGATCGTCGACCTGGCCGCGATGCGCGACGCGATCGACGAGCTCGGCGCCGATCCCGCGCAGATCAACCCGCTGCGCCCGGCCGAGCTCGTCATCGACCACTCGATCCAGGTCGACGAGTTCCGCTTCGCCGACGCCTTCAAGCGCAACGCCGAGCTCGAGTTCGAGCGCAACAAGGAGCGCTACGAGTTCCTGCGCTGGGGGCAGACCGCGTTCGACAACTTCAGCGTGGTGCCGCCGAACACCGGCATCTGCCACCAGGTGAACCTCGAGTACCTCGCGCGCGTGGTCTACGAGACGGATGGCCAGGCGTTCCCGGACACGCTCGTGGGCACCGACTCGCACACCACCATGATCAACGGGCTGGGCGTGCTCGGCTGGGGCGTGGGCGGCATCGAGGCCGAGGCGGCCATGCTCGGCCAGCCGATCTCCATGCTGCTCCCGCAGGTCGTCGGCTTCGAGCTGACCGGCTCCCTGCCCGAGGGCTCGACGGCAACCGACCTCGTGCTCACCGTCACCCAGATGCTGCGCGAGCGCGGGGTGGTCGGCAAGTTCGTCGAGTTCTTCGGCGAGGGCCTCCAGAACATGCCGCTCGCCGACCGCGCCACGATCGGCAACATGTCGCCCGAGTACGGCGCCACCTGCGGGATCTTCCCGGTCGACCTCGAGACGCTCCGCTACCTCGCCTTCACCGGCCGCCCCGAGCACCAGGTCGAGCTGGTCGAGGCCTACACGCGTGCACAGGGGATGTTCCACGAGCCGGACACGCAGGACGCCACCTACTCCGACACCCTCGAGCTGGACATGGGCGACGTAGAGCCGTCGCTCGCCGGGCCCAAGCGCCCGCAGGACCGCGTCCCGCTGCGTGAGGCGGACGAGTTCTTCCGCAGGGCGTTCCAGGAGGACACCGGTCAGCCGTTCAACGGCACCGACGAGCAGTCGGCCGAGTCGTTCCCCGCCAGCGACCCGCCCGGCAACTACGAGGGCGAGGACACGCCGGACTCGACGCCGCAGGAGCAGACCGGCGCCGCGGTGGCGCTCGCGGAGCGCAAGAAGCGGGCGACCGCCAAGGTGGTCAACGACGACGGCGACGAGTTCGAGTTGCGCGACGGCGCGGTCGTGATCGCCGCGATCACGAGCTGCACGAACACCTCCAACCCGTCGGTCATGCTCGGCGCCGGCCTGCTGGCCAAGAACGCCCGCGAGCGCGGGCTGAACAGCAAGCTGTGGGTGAAGACCTCGCTGGCGCCGGGGTCGAAGGTGGTCACCGAGTACCTGCACAAGGCGAAGCTGATGGAGCCGCTCGAGGAGCTCGGCTTCAACCTGGTCGGCTACGGCTGCACCACGTGCATCGGCAACTCGGGGCCGCTCGAGCCGGAGATCTCGGAGGCCGTCACCCGCAACGACCTGTCGGTGTGCTCGGTGCTGTCGGGCAACCGGAATTTCGAGGGCCGCATCCATCCCGAGGTGAAGATGAACTACCTCGCGAGTCCGCCGCTGGTGGTCGCCTACGCGCTCGCCGGCCGGATGGACATGAACCTGCTCGAGGACCCGCTCGGCACCGACATGTTCGGCAAGCAGGTCTACCTGCGCGACATCTGGCCCTCGCAGAAGGACGTCTCGCTCGCGATCGAGGAGGCCGTGAACTCGGGGCAGTTCAGCCGCAGCTACGGCGAGGTGTTCGAGGGCGACGCGACCTGGAACGAGCTCGACGTGCCCGAGGGCGACCGCTACGCCTGGGACGACGATTCGACCTACGTCAAGCGCCCGCCCTACTTCGAGGGCATGGACCGCGAGCCGCCGGAGGGCTTCGACCCGATCGAGGGCGCGCGCTGCCTCGTCATGCTCGGCGACTCCGTCACGACCGACCACATCTCGCCCGCGGGCGCGATCAAGGAGAGCTCGCCGGCCGGCAAGTACCTGGTCGAGCACGGGATCGAGCGCAAGCACTTCAACTCGTACGGCTCGCGCCGCGGCAACCACGAGGTGATGATGCGCGGCACGTTCGCGAACGTGCGCCTGAAGAACCAGCTCGCGCCGGGCACCACAGGCAGCGCGACCGTGTACCTGCCGGACGAGGAGCAGATGTCGATCTTCGACGCCGCGATGCGCTACGCCGAGGACGACACGCCGCTCTGCGTGCTCGCCGGCAAGGAGTACGGCTCGGGCTCGTCGCGCGACTGGGCCGCGAAGGGGCCGCGCCTGCTCGGCGTGCGCTTCGTGCTCGCGGAGTCGTACGAGCGCATCCACCGCTCCAACCTGGTCGGGATGGGCGTCCTGCCGCTCCAGTTCCCGCGCGGGAAGTCGATCGAGTCGCTCGGGCTGACGGGCAAGGAGGAGTTCTCGCTCGCTCCGCTGAAGGACGGCGCGAAGAAGCTGAAGGTGACCGCCGGCGACACGTCATTCGACGCGACGGTGCGGATCGACACGCCCAACGAGTGGCAGTACTACCGCCACGGCGGGATCCTGCAGTACGTGCTGCGCTCGCTGCTCGACCGCGACGATTGACCGTCTCCCATCACGAGCTCTGCTTCGGCTGCGGGCTCGCCAACCTGTTCGGGTTGCAGCTCGAGTTCTCACAGGGTGGCGACCGCGTCAGCGGCCGCTTCTTCGCCAAACAGGACCACCAGGGGGCCGACGGCACGGTCCACAAGGGCATCCTCGTGACCGCGCTCGAAGAGGCGATGGCCGTTGCGGGCGGCGAGCCTCAGCGCATGGAGGTCGAGTTCCTCGCGCCGGTGGCGATCGGGACGTTCGTCGAGGTCTCCGCCTCGGCGTCGGAGGCCGAGCTGCGGTCGGGTGGCGAGCTCGCGGCTCGGGCGCGCTAGCGTTCGAGGCGTGGGCGAGAATCTTGCGCGCCAGATCCTGAAGGAGCACCTGGTGGACGGCGAGCTCAAGCCGGGCGAGCCGATCGGCCTCAGGATCGACCAGACGCTGCTCCAGGATGCGACCGGCACGATGGCGTGCATGCAGTACGAGCAGCTCGGCGTGCCGCGCGTGCAGGTCGACCGCGCGGTCCAGTACGTCGACCACAACGTCATCCAGCTCGACAACAAGAACCCGGACGACCACCGCATGCTCCAGGCGATGGCGCGCAAGTTCGGGATCGACTACTCACGGCCGGGCAACGGCATCTGCCACTACGTGCACATCGAGCGGTACGCGAAGCCCGGCGGCATCCTGGTGGGCGCCGACTCGCACACGACCACGAGCGGCGCGCTCGGCATGATCGCGATCGGGGCCGGCGGCCTCGACGTGGCGGTGGCCATGGCCGGCTACCCCTACGAGATCTCGTGCCCGGAGGTCGTGGAGGTGCACCTCGACGGCGAGCTGAGCCGGCCGTGGGTGCAGGCGAAGGACATCATCCTCGAGCTGCTGCGCCAGCTCAGCGCGAGCGGCGGCAAGAACAAGATCTTCGAGTTCACGGGACCGGGGACGGCGAACCTGAGCGTGCCCGAGCGCGGCACGATCGCGAACATGATCGCCGAGCTGGGCGCCACGTCGGCCGTCTTCCCGCCGGACGACCAGACGCGCGAGTGGCTGAAGATCCAGCAGCGCGAGGACGACTTCGAGGACATCGGACCAGACGACGACGCCGAGTACGACGACCGTGTGGCGATCGACCTGGGCGAGCTCGGGCCGCTGATCGCGAAGCCGCGCAACCCGGACAACGTCGTGCCGATCGAGGAGGTCGCGGGCACCGACATCGCGCAGGTCTGCATGGGGTCGAGCGTGAACTCGGGCTACTACGACCTGGCCCTGCCGGGCGCGATCCTGGCCGACAGGGACGGCCAGGTGGTGCACCACAGCATCCAGGCGACCGCGACGCCGGGCTCGCGCCAGATCCTGGCGGCGATCGCGGCCTCCGGCGTCTATCGCCAGCTCGTCGAGGGCGGCGTGCGCATGCTCGAGCCGGTCTGCGGCCCGTGTGTGGGCATGGGCCAGGCGCCGCCGTCGGGCGCCAACTCGCTGCGCACGATGAACCGCAACTTCCCGGGCCGCAGCGGCAGCGAGGACGACTGCGTCTACCTCTGCTCGCCGGCCGTGGCCGCGGTCTCGCTGATCGAGGGCAAGATCGCCGACCCGCGCGAGTACGGCGACCCGCCCGAGATGCTCGAGCCCGCCGAGCTGAAGCCCTACGTGGACGATCTGCACATCTTCAAGCCGGCCGGCGAGGACGAGGCCGAGAAGATCGAGATCCCGCGCGGGCCGAACATCAAGACGCCGCCCGAGCACCAGCCGCTGCCGGACGAACTCGAGGCGAAGGTGGCGACGGTGCAGCCCGACGACATCTCGACCGGCGACCTCGCCCCCGACGGCGCCGAGGTGATGGCCTACCGCTCGAACATCCCGGCGATCGCCGAGTTCACCTTCCGCCACCGCGACCCGGAGTTCCGCAAGCGCCTGAAGGAGTGGGGGAGCGGCTTCATCGTCGGCGGCGACAACTACGGCCAGGGCTCGTCGCGCGAGCACGCCGCGCTCGCGCCGCTCCAGCTCGGCGTGAAGGCCGTCTTCGCCAAGTCGTTCGCGCGCATCCACCGCCGCAACCTCGTGGCGCAGGGCATCCTCGCGCTCCAGTTCAAGAGCGACGAGGACTACGACAACGCCGAGGTCGGCCAGTGCTGGAAGCTGCCGAACGTCCGCCAGGAGCTCGAGGACGGCGCCGAGGACATCACCGTGGTGGTCGACGACGACCGCGAGTTCAAGGTCACGCACGACTTCGCCCCGAAGGAGCGCGAGATCCTGGTCGAGGGCGGACTACTGCACTGGCTTCAGGAGCACGGTAAGCAGGCCGCCTAGGCCTCGAGCCGGCGGCGGAGCAGCAGCCCGCTCCCCAGCAGCAGCACGCCCATCAGCACCAGCGGGCCCGGGTCGATGCCGGTGAACGGCAGCGTCTTCGCGGACGTGGCAGCGGGACGAGCCGACGGCGCGGGCGCCTGCGCCTGCGCGGCCGGCTTGCTCGTGGGCTGCGGCGACGAGGCCGTCACCGTGCCCAGCACGTGCTGCTCGCCCTTCTTCGGCGGGTCGGCGGGCGGCCGGTCGCCGTCGTCGGGAGCCGTCGGGCCGTCGACCTGGTCGGCCGGGTCGGTGACGACCTGGCCGTCGCCGATAGGCGCCTGGTCGCCGCTCGTGCAGGTCCCGGGGTCGTTCTCGCCCGTGCCGCTGCAGACAGGGGCCGGGGTGGTGCTGGTGGCCGGATCCTGAGCCGCGGCCGGCCCGGCGAGGGCGAGCACGGCGAGCAGGACGGCGGCGGGGGAGAGCGCCTTGAGCATGCGTGCAGTCTGGGGGCAGTACGCCGATTTGGCAATCCGCTGGTCGGCCAGTTGCAGAAGGGGCCCTCGTCGTGAAAGCCTGGACATGTGTTCCATGCGGTGGCCGCAGCAACGCTGGCTTTTCCGTTCGGCGGGGTGGGGGACTACCGCGTGCCGCCGCAACCGGTGCCGCCTGCGGCGGAGGTGGCCGCGGCAGCCGCCGGCCAGAGCTACGGCGGCGCGACACTCGACAACGAGCCGATCGCGATCCGGGTGCGTGGCCGCCAGGTGATCGAAACGGTGCTCGAGCTGCGCGCCTCGTGCGACTCGGGGCGGACCTTTCCGCTCTCGCTGACCGCGCGGCGGTCGCCCGGAAAGTCGTCGGTCCCGAAGCTGAAGGGCGGACGCCTCTCGAAGGCGCGGAAGTTCACGGCCAGCGCGGTAGGCGGGGTGGACCTCGGCAGCCAGGTGGCGGTGGCCAGCGCCGCCTGGGGTGGCACGCTCACGGCGCGGCGGTCGGTCGGCGCGATGCTCGCCGACGTGACGGTCAACGACAAGGCGTCCGGGCAGACCGTCGACCACTGCTCGGCGGCGGCCTCGAAGTGGTTCGGGACGGTGCCTGAGCGGCGCGTCTACTCCGGATCGAGCCAGCAGGCGGAGCCGGTGGTGCTGGAGCTCTCGGCGAACCGAAAGCGCGTGACCACCTTCCGCTTCGCGTTCTTCGCCGACTGCACGCCGACAGGATCGATCGCCCCGGCAGACGCGATCACGAACTTCCCGATCCGCAAGGGACGCTTCGGCGCGGACTTCAGCGAGGACGGGGCGGACGGCGCCGGTGGCACGATCCACCTCGACTTCTCCTTCCACGGCCGCCTGTCCCGCGCCAGGGCGACCGGCACGCTGAGCGTGACCGCCGCCGATCGCGACGCCGCGGGCAACACCACGTCGACCTGCCCGTCCGGTCCGCTCAAGTGGTCGGCGCAGCAGTGATCAGCCGAGGCCGCGGCCGCTAGCCACGGCCCGGCGCAGCAGCGGCGCCGCGCGGTAGCGCGGGTCGTGGAGCTCCTCGAACAGGCCGTCGACGGTCGCGAGCACGCACGCCAGGCCGATCCGGTTGCCCCATTCAGCCGGCCCGCGCGGGTAATTGAGGCCGAGCGTGGTGCCGGCGTCCACGTCGGCCGCCGAGCCGACGCCTTCGCCGATCGCGAACGCCGCCTCGTTCACCAGCTGGCAGACGATCCTGCCTAGCACGAGGCCGGGCCCGTCGCCGACCCACTCGGCGTGGAAGCCGCAGGCGTGGAAGAAGCCCTCGATCTCGTCGTTGCGCGGGCCGGTCAGCTCCACGAGGCGGCCGAGCGGCGGCAGCAGGTGGAAGCCGATCGCGCCCGGCATCTCGCGCTGGGCCAGGCTGCGATCGGCGCACAGGATGGCGTGCGGGATGTCGTCGCCGTAGCCGATCGTGGCGAGCGGCGCGGGAACCGAGCAGTCGATCACGAGCTCGGGTCGGTCGGATCGCACGTCGAATCCCGCCGCCGCG
>JAICRZ010000065.1 GCA_025937135.1 Thermoleophilaceae bacterium | reverse complement strand
GCGCAGGGCCCGGCGTCGCACGCAGCTCGGCGAGGACGCCGCCGGCGCGCGCGACCGCCGCCAGCGGGACCAGCGCCAGCGCCCTCGCGGGCGGCCGGCGGCCGGGAGCGCGGGGTCGCCGCAGCGCCTGGGCCAGCGCCGGGCGCACGTTGCGGAGCGCCCGCTCGGACAGACGGAGGGATGAGGGGCTCGAGGGGATCATGCGCGCCGCGCGAGCGTGGACGTGCCCGCGCTGCCACTGATCGGCGGCCAGCGCGGCCACGGTCCTCGGATAGCGGACGCCGCAGACCACGTCGCGCGCCCAGACGACCGGGACGTCGTCGCGCAGCCGGGCGTTCATCTCGGTGTCCTCGCCGCCGCGCAGGTCCTCGCGAAAGCGGCCGAAGCGCTCGAACAGCGCCCGGCTGTAGGAGCACCCATAGAGGTCGATGGGGCGCGGCCTGCCGTTCGTCAGCCGGCGGTGGTGCATGAACAGCGACGCGGCCGCCGCGGGGGCATTGTCGGGGTCGAGGTTCGCCACCGCGCTCGCGACCACCGCGGCGCCGGCTTCGTGCTCGCGCAGGCGGCCCGCCACCCAGCCGGGCGCGGCCACGCAGTCGGCCGCCAGGAACGCCACGTACGGCGCGCGCGTGGCGTCTATGCCCGCGTTGCGCGCGGCGCCGGGGAGCAGGCGCTCGGGCACGTTCACGACGCGGACGTCGATGCCCGCGGACTCGAGCACGCTGCGCGGATCGCCGCCGCCCGAGTTGACCACGACCAGCTCGCCTGCCGGCTCCTGGTCGCGCAGTGAGCGCACGGCGTCCACGAGCCCCGGCTCATTGGCCAGGCTCATCACGACACAGGCGAGCCGTGCGTCGCTCATCGTCATCCCCGTAGCGCGCCGTACACGGTGGCGAGTTGCGCCACGACCACGAGCGCACCCGTTGCCAGCCCGGCGGCGAACCCGGTCCGGAGGAGCTCCCAGTACCAGCGCCCCCGCTGCAACGGCACGCGATGCAGCCGGCGGAACCGCCGCCAGCCCCGGCCGTACCCGACGTGCTTGCGGACGAACGAGCGCAGCGTGAGCTCGTGGTGGTGGCGTACCACCGCCGTCTCGATCCTGTCGATCGCGAAACCCGCCGTCGCCAGTCGGTAACACCAGTCGCGGTCCTCGCCCGAGAGCGGGTAGCTGTCGTCGAAGGGCACCGAGGCGATCACCTCGCGCCGGCAGCCGATGTTGTTCGTCGTCGCGAACGGGTCGCGCGACCCGTTCATGAGGTGGTCGTGGATCAGCTGCGTCGCGGACGCGAAGGCGTTCGCCTCGGCCGTGTTCACGACCGCACCCGCCACCACGTCGCTGCCCGCGGCGAGCGCCTCGGTCAGCCGCTGCGCCCAGTCCGGTGCCGGCTCGCAGTCGTCGTCGACAAAGAGCACGAATTCGCCGCTTGCGCGGCCGGCGCCGGCGTTCCGCGCCGCCGCGGGGCCCCGCTGGTCGGTGTCGTCGACGACGACCAGCTCGACCGGCAGTGTCTGGCGCCGCAGCGCGGCAAGGCACCGCGTGAGCGCGGCCGGCCGTCCGCACGTCGGCACCACCACTGTCGCGCCGGGTTCGCGTGCCACCCCCCGATGCTACGTCGCGTTGCGCGCCTGCGCCAGCCCGTGCTCGAGCGCGCCCTTGACGGTGGCGTCGAGCGCGTTCAGCCGATAGAGCGCGAGCGCCTCCGGCGAGCCGAAGCGGAGATCGCCGTGGTGCGCCGCCACGCAGTGCTGGAGCGCGAGCGGGACGTCGCCCAGCATCCGCAGCCCGAGCTGCACGTGCCCGAGCAGCCGGCCCTCGTCGGTCAGCTCGATCACGGCGCCGAGCCGGAACTCGCGCGTCTTGCCGATGTCGTGCAGCAGCGCGGCGGCCATCAGCAGGTCCGAGTTGAGCCGCGGGTGAAGGATGCAGGTCTCCTGCACGAGGGTCGCCACAGCCACCGTGTGCTCGAGCAGTCCGCCGAGGTACGAGTGGTGGCCGCCGCGCGTGCACGGCGCGCGCCGGAATTCCTCGCGAAAGGCGCCGTCCGCCATGAACCTCTGCACGACGCCCGCGAGCTCCGGATCGTGCACCTCGCGCGCCAGGTGCTCGAGGAAGCCGTCGAGCTCCTCCATGTCGCGGTAGGCGGCGGGTAGGAATTCGGCGGGGTCGAACGCGCCATCTTCCACCCGCGCGACCTCACGCAGCTCCGCCTGTAGCTCGTCGCGGAAGCGCTCCACGCGGCCGCTCACCTGCACGAGGTCGCCGCGGTCGAAGCGGCCCGCCTGGAAGTCGGCGTCGCGGAACACGCGTGCGGGCAGCGAGCCGGTGCGATCGCGCAGCTCGAGCGCCAGGTAGGTGCTGCCGTTGCGCGCGGTCATGCGGTCCTTGCGCGTGCAGGCGAAGACGCCGTCGATCGGGGCGCCTGCGCGCAGTCGCGCGACCGGGATGCGCTCGTCGGCGACCGTCGTCATGCCCCAATACTGCGCGGCGCGTCGGACAATCGGGTGTACCGCGTGATGCCCCCCGGTACCTTGAGGTCATATGGATCACGTCGAGTGGCGCGAGCGCCCGCAGCTGCGCAACCCCGCCCTCATATGCGCATTCAGGGGCTGGAACGACGCGGGCGAGGCGGCCTCGGCCGCCCTGGGCTTCCTGATCGACAGCTTCGACGCCCGCGAGGTCGCCCGGATCGACCCGGAGGATTTCTACGACTTCACCGCCGTGCGGCCGAACGTGCGCATGAGCGAGGGCCGCTCGCGCGTGCTCGACTGGCCGGCGAACACGGTGCATGCCGCGTCGATCGCCGGCGCCGAGCACGACCTCGTCCTGCTCCAGGGCGTCGAGCCGTCGCTCAAGTGGCACACGTTCACGCGCACGGTCGTCGACATCGCGCGGGAGCTCGGCGTGCGCTCGGTTGTCACGCTCGGCGCGCTGCTCGCAGACGTCCCGCACACGCGTGACATCCCGATGACCGGCATCTGCTCCGACGCCGACCTCGTCGAGCGGCTCGGCTTCCAGCAGTCCACGTACGAGGGGCCGACCGGAATGGTCGGCGTCCTGCACCACGTGTTCACCGAGGAGGGCCTGCCGTCGGTCAGCCTGTGGGCATCGGTGCCGCACTACGTGGCCGCGGCGCCGAACCCGAAGGCGGCGCTGGCACTGATCCGCAGCTTCGAGGGCGTGGCCGGAGTCGCGGTGGATGCGACCGACCTCGAGGAGTCGGCCGAGGACTACCAGCGCCAGGTCGACGCCGCCGTCGCGACCGACCCCGACGTCAAGAGCTTCGTGGAGCGGCTCGAGCAGACGCTCGACGAGGTGTCCGACGAGCTCTCGCCGGACCCGGACCAGCTGCCGTCGGCGGACAGCATCGCCCGCGACTTCCAGAGGTTCCTCAGGCAGAAGAGAGCCGAGGACTAGGCGCTACTTCTCGGCCGCCGGGCAGACGATCCGGTAGTCGCAGAAGGGGCACAGGTCCGGCGAGGGCCGCGGCTCGAAGTCGTGGCGCATGATCCCGTCGCCGATCTCCGCCACGGTCGCGCGCACCCGCGCGAGCTCGTCCTCGGAGTGGCGGACCGGCACCTTCTCGCCGTCGAGCACGTACCAGTACGACTGCGCCGAGGTCTCGACGTTCCAGGCCTCGCGCGCGCCCATCTGGTAGATCGAGAGCTGCACGTCCTGCGCCAGTTGCTCGGCGGTCTTCGCGCGGCCGGTCTTGTAGTCGATCAGCTCGTACGAGCCGCCCTCGACCTGATCGACGCGGTCCACGCGCCCGCGCAGGAGATGCGGACCGATCTTGAACGAGAACGATCGCTCGATCCACGCGGGCTTGACGGCCGACTCCTCGTCCCAGTAGCGCCGCAGCGCTGCGACCGCCTTGCGGCGGAACTGCATGTCGTCGTTGGAGTCGCCGAAGCCGTTGCGGCGCCACGACACCTCGAACAGCTGCATCAGATGCTCGAGGGACCCCCCGCCACCGCCGTGGAAGCGCTCGAGCACCTGGTGCAGGACGATCCCGAAGCGCTGGTTGATCGTCGGCTCCTGCGGAATCCGGAAGACGCGCGCGAACTTGTACTTGAGCGGGCACAGCCGGTAGGTCTCGATGTCCGAGGCCGACAACATCAGCCCCTCGCCGCGACGCGGGATGAACGGCTCGAGCGTCTCGCCCTCCTCGTCCAGCGCCGTACGCCGCCGCCTCTCGCTGCGATCGGCGTCGCGGAGGTAGTCGTCGAGCGCCGAGATGCGGAACATCTCCGCCTGATCCGGAGTGGCCACCTGGAGCAGGAGGTCGTTCACCTCTGCGAGCGCCTGCTCGATGTCCTGCCCGTCCTTCGCGCGCTCTATCAGGGCGGCGAGCTTGAGCAGTTCGAGGTAGCGGACGACCGCCTGCGAGACGTCGAGGTAGGTGTCGAGCCGCATCTCCGCCAGTCGGCCGCCGACCTGCGACACCGTGTCGAGGAGCTCGTCGCGCAGGATCCGGAACGTCGAGTGCAGACCCTCGGCCGGGCCGAACAACTGCTCCTCGTGCAGCTCCTCCTCGCAGCCGAGGGCCTCACGCGCCTCCTCGACGAACGGCGACGGACGCGAGCCCGGCCCGTGCTCCGCGGTCGCCGCCCACGACAGCACGAGTCCGCGCCGCGCCCGTGTGGCCGCCGTGTAGAGCAGCCGCCGCATGCGCTCCTCGTGCGTGGGTGCGGGCCCGCGCGACAGCGCCGCCGGCAGCTGCTCGCCCGCGGGCGGCGCCGGCCCCGGCATCGACGCGGCGGACAGCCCGAGCACCAGCACGTGCTCGAACTCGTGCCCGCTCACGTCCTCGAGCGCCATCACGCGCACGGTGCTCGGCGCCACCGCCGGCTCGGCCTCCTCCTCCGGCAGCCCCGCCTCGGCGACCGCCGTCGCGTAACGCGTGAACTCCCGCGTGGTGGCGCCCGGCTCGCGGCGTACGAAGCGCGTGGCCAGCTCGGACAGCTTGGCGATGTTCACCAGCCGTTCGACGGTGTCGGCTTGCGCGGCGAACACCTGCTGGCGGCGCAGGCCGATCCGTTCGATCAGCCGGTGCACGAACAGGTCCGGCGGCATCTCCTCGTACGCGCGCGACGCCGCGCGGTGGATGCGCAAGAAGTGCGTGACGCGGTCGCGGCCCTCCGGCGAGAGCTGCGGCGACTCGAGCGCCGCGGCTATCCCGGTGACCATGTCCACCTTGCGCCGCCGCGACAGCTGCGTCAGGCGTGCGATGTCGACCGGGCGCAGCTCGATCGGCGGCCGCGACAGTGCCCGGACGACCGCGCTCGAGTCGCCGGGGTCCGCCAGCAGCCGCAGCCACGCGAGCGCGTCGCGCACCTCGGCGCGCTGGAAGTACGCCGTCGAGCCGACGACGCGGTACGGCAGCGCGCGCTCCTCGAGCGCCGCGCCGAGAACGCGCACGTCGTCGCGCAGCGAGCGCACCAGCACGCAGACCTGCTCGGGCGCCACGCGATCCTGCGCGAGCAGGTGCTCCACCTGCGCCGCGGCCTGCTGCGCCTGGGCGCGCTCGGAGCTGCAACGCCAGAAGCGCACGTCGCCGGTCGTGCGCGTGCCGCCGAGCCGCAGCCCGGCGATTGCCGACGCCGCCTGCGCCACGCGCCGCGAGCAGCGCTCGCTGCGCCCGAGCCGCACGACGCGCGCGTCCTCGTACTCGCGCTCGAGGTTTCCCGAGTCGGCATCCGCCGCGATCGCCACCTCGCGCTGCTCGGCACAGACGAGCCGCAGCAGGGCGGCCTCGGCGAACGTGACGTCCTGGAAGTCGTCCACCAGCACCGCCGTGAACCGGTCGGCCAGGCGCACGCGCACGTGCGGGCGCCGGTGCAGCAGGTCGAACGCGGCCAGCACGAGGCCGCCTGCGTCGATCGCGCCGCGGCTGCGCAGCAGCGACTCGTGGTCGGCATACACGCGCGCGAACTCGGCCTCGCGACGGGCGTGCGCGCGGGTGGCGTCGTCGATGGCGTCCGCGTCGAGCCGCTCGGCATAGGTCCGGTACTCGTCCGGCGCGATCATCTCCTCCTTGAGCCGGTCGATGCGCGCGAGCAGCGCGGCGAGCAGGGGCGCCGGGTTGCCGCGGATCTCGTGACGCCGCAGCGTGAGGTCGTCGATCCGCTCGAGCAGCAGCGCGACCCGATCGGCGCGGGACACGACCCCGCCCACCCCGAACAGCGGGTCCAGCCCTGCCTCGACCGCCTCCTCGCGCAGCACCCGCCCGCAGAAGCCGGCGACGGTCTCGATCCAGAGCTCCTCGAACGGCGTGTCGATGTCGGCCTCCACACGCGCGCGCATCGCGGCCGCCGCCGCGCCGTCGCGGGCGAGCATGAGGATCGAGCCGGGCGCCGCGCCGTCGCGCACCAGCGCCTCGAACCGCTCGCAGAGGATGCGCGTCTTGCCGCTGCCGGCGCCGCCGAACACGAGCAGCGGGCTGCCGCGATGACTCACCGCCTCGAGCTGGGTCTCGGTGAGCACGTCAGCCCGCGTCGGCATCGGCCTTAGGATACGCCGCCCCATGGCGCTCGAAGCTGACTGGCTGGCGTTCTCACGGCGCGCGACGGAGGCGGCGCGCGACGCCCTGAAGGGTTTCCCGGAACTGGCCGAACGCTCGCGCCACGTCGGCCGCGGTGAGGGCGGCGACATGACGCTGGCGATCGACGGCGCTGTCGAGGACGCGATCTTCGCCGAGCTCGAGAGCCTCGGCGTGGGTGTCTGCGTCGTGTCCGAGGAACGCGGCGTGGTGGAGATCGCCGGGGGCGGGCCGCTGCGGCTCGTGATCGATCCGATCGACGGCTCGCTGAACGCCAAGCGCCGGCTGCCGCTCTACAGCATCTCGATAGCCGTGGCCGACGGCGACGACATGAGCTCGGTCGTTTTCGGCTACGTCGCCGACCTGGCGCGCGGCGAGGAGTGGTGGGCGGAGCACGGTGATGGCGCGTCGTGCAACGGCCACCGGATCCAGCTCGTCCCGGACGAGCACAGCCTCGAGATCCTCGGGGTGGAGTACACGCGCCCGGCGGCGATCGCGACCCACGCGGACGCCCTGGCCGGGACGGACGCGCACCGCCTGCGGATGCTCGGCTCCGTCGCGCTGGCGCTCTGCTACGTCGCGAGCGGCCGCTTCGACGGGCTCATCAGCCTGCGCGGGCTGCGCTCGGTCGACGTCGCCGCCGGTCAGCTCATCGCGCGCGAGGCGGGCGCGGTGGTCGCGTTCCCCGACGCCGGCTACGACGGTGTGTCGCCCGGCCTCGACCTCGACATGCGCTCGAGCGTGCTCGCTGCCACCAACGAGGCGATCCTCGAGCGCCTCCAGGTGGCGGCCGCGAAGGTTCGCGGCTAGCGGGCGCGGGCAGACTCAGCCCGTGGCAAGGCTTCGCAGGGTCGACTGCTCGGACTCCGGCATCACGCGCCGGCGGCGCGGCAAGGGCTTCGAGTACCTCGACCAGAACGGCAACCGCATAGAGGACGCCGACGTGCTCGGGCGGATCAACCAGCTCGCGATCCCGCCCGCCTGGCAGGACGTCTGGATCTGCGCGCATCCGATGGGCCACATCCAGGCGACCGGGATCGACGCGCGCGGCCGCAAGCAGTACCGCTACCACGACAAGTGGCGCCAGCGGCGCGACGCCGAGAAGTTCGACGAGATGATCGACTTCGCGCGGGCGCTGCCCGCCATGCGCGAGCGCGTGCATGCGGAGGTATCTAGCGCGGGCATGAGCCGGGAGCGGGTGCTGGCGTGCGCGGTCCGGCTGCTCGACCGCGGCTTCTTCCGCGTCGGCGGCGAGGACTACGCGGTCGAGAACGAGACCTACGGGCTGGCGACCATCCACAAGCGCCACGTGAAGCTCCAGGAGGGCGGGGTGCTGGAGTTCGACTACCCGGCGAAGTCGGGGCAGCGGCGGATCCAGTCGATCGTCGACACCGAGGTCTACGACATCGTCGCCGAGCTGAAGAAGCGCCGCGGCGGCAGCCCCGAGCTGCTGGCGTACCGCGACGGGCGGCGCTGGCAGGACCTCAAGTCCGCCGACATCAACGCCTACATCAAGGAGGTCACGGGCGGCGACTTCTCCGCGAAGGACTTCCGTACGTGGAACGCAACGGTGCTCGCCGCGGTGGCACTCGCGGTCTCGGGCGAGGTTGCGGCCCAGGGCTCCAAGGCGGCGCGCAAGCGGGCGATCAACCGCGCCGTCAAGGAGGTCGCCGGCTACCTCGGCAACACGCCCGCGGTCGCGCGCGCGTCCTACATCGACCCGCGCATCTTCGATCGCTTCGAGGGCGGGCTCACGATCGGCGGCGTGATCCACCTCGGCGAGGTCGGCGACGAGGGCGACATGGGCGCGATCCACGGCGCCGCCGAGGAGGCCGTGCTCGACCTGATCGCCGAGGACGAGGACTCGCCGGCGCTCGAGAAGGTGGCTTAGCCTTTCGGAATGATGCTGACGTTGCCGCCGGTCTCCAGCACGGCGAGCTTCACGTCGTCGAGCGACTCCGCCTGCTGGAGCCGCGCCTCCATCTCGAGCTCCTCGACCGTCATCCGCTCGCGGCGCAGGTTGCCCTCGAGCACCTTGCCGTCCATCACCAGCACGATCGGCTGGCCGTCGAGCGCGAGCCGGAGCCGCCGGTAGCGGAAGCTGATCCAGCTCACGAACACGGTGAGTGCCGCGAACGTCGCGATCACCGTCATCGCACCGGTGACCGAGTAGTCGCTCTGCGTGACGCCCTGCTGGACCAGGTCGCCGATCACGACGAGCAGGATGATGTCGAACGGCTCGAGCGAGCTCAGCTCGCGGCGCCCGATCAAGCGCGTGACCAGGAACAGGACGCAGAAGATCGCGGCGGCTCGGAAGACGAGGTCCATGGCTCAGGGGAAGACGGTCAGCTTGCGCTTGACGAGGGCGACCGGGTGCGGGCCGTCGTTGAGGGCGACGTCGAAGGAGCGTGTGCCCACGTTCACCGGGTTCACCTGGAAGTACGCCCACGCGGTGAGCTTCTGCCCGGCGTGCAGCGGCCCGTAGCTGAGCACCACGCGTCCGTTCGAGCTGCTTTGCGCCACGGGGTCGGGCGCGATCGAGTTCACGCTGTCCTGCTCGAACATGCCCGGGCTCAGGACGAGCTGCGGATGCTCGAGGTCACGTGTGGCCGTGACGGTCATGCGCACCTGATGCAGCAGCCCACCGCGGAGGTTCTTCGCCGCCTCCACCTGAAGCGTGCCGCCGCTGCCCGCGACGGTGGTCGAGGTCGCGTGCTGGCCGAAGACGTTCAGCAGGGCGAGCACCGGCAGCACGCACAGGACCGCGAAGAGGCCGCGGCGGTAGAGCGGATGACTGCGGCGGCCGTGAAGCTCCGCGTGCGTCTTGATCGTCAGGCTGCCGGGGAGCTCCTGCACGACTCTGTCGGTTCCGCGCCAGAGTGACGTTTCCTGCGCGGGTGGCGCGGGGACAGTCGGCTTCGTGGCCATCGCGATCCTCGACATCGACGGCACGCTCGTCGACACGAACTACCACCACGCCGTCGCGTGGTACCGCGCGTTCCGCCAGAACGGGATCGTGCTGCCGCTCTGGCAGATCCACCGGCACATCGGCATGGGCGGCGACCAGGTCGTGACGGCGCTCACCGACGAAGCGACGGAGGACGAGAAGGGCGACGAGATCCGCGACGCGGAGAAGGCGCTCTACATGGTCTTCATCGAGGAGGTCGAGCCGATGGAGGGCTCGCGCGAGCTGATCGAGGACCTCAAGGAACGCGGCCACACCGTCGTGCTCGCCAGCTCGGCGAAGGAGAGCGAGGTCGACCACTACCTCGACCAGCTCGACGCGCGCGAGCTCGCCGACGACTGGACGATGTCCGACGACGTCGAGGAGACCAAGCCGGAGCCCGATCTGGTCAAGGCCGCGCTCGAGAAGGCCGGCCACGATGGCGACGAGGACGCCGTGATGGTCGGCGACACGCCGTGGGACGTCGAGGCCGCCAAGCGCGCCGGCGTCGAGACGATCGCGGTGCTCACCGGCGGCTTCTCGCGGCAGGAGCTGGAGAAGGCCGGCGCCGTTGCGGTATTCGAGTCGGTCGCCGAATTGCGCGAGCGGTTAGGAGAAACCGCACTCGGGTAGCCGGTCGGCCTATGCGAGTTGTCGTACTGGGCGCGACCGGGAACGTGGGCACGAGCGTGCTGCGCGCGCTCGCGGGTGACCCGAACGTCGATGCGATCGTGGGCGTCGCGCGGCGGCGGCCGGCGATGACGTTCCCCGGGGTCGACTGGGTGCAGGCCGACATCCGCAGCGACGACCTCGTGTCGATCTTCCGCGGCGCCGACGCGGTCGTTCACCTCGCCTGGCTGATCCAGCCGTCGCGCGACGAGGCCGAGCTGCGCTCGGTGAACGTCGGCGGCAGCGCGCGCGTCTTCCGCGCGGCCGGCGAGGCCGGCGTGGGCGCGCTGGTCTATGCGTCGTCGGTCGGGGCCTATTCGCCGGGGCCGAAGGACCGCGCCGTCGACGAGAGCTGGCCGACCGGGGGGATCGAGACCTCGTTCTACTCGCGCCACAAGGCGGAGGTCGAGCGCGTGCTCGACGGGTTCGAGCGCGACTTCCCCGACGTGCGGACCGTCCGCCACCGGCCGGGGCTGATCTTCAAGGCCGAGGCGGCCGAGGAGATCCGCCGCTACTTCATCGGGCCGTTCCTGCCGAGTCCGCTCGTGCGCCGGCCGCTGATCCCGATCGTCCCCGACATCGAGCGGCTGCGCTTCCAGGCGGTGCACTCGCTGGACGTGGGCGAGGCGTACGCGCTGGCGGCCGTGAACGAGAACGCGCGCGGCGCCTACAACGTGGCCGCCGACCCGGTGCTCGACCCCGACGCGCTCGCCGAGATCCTCGGCGCCCGCAAGCTGCCCGTGCCGGCCGCGGCGGTACGCGCCGCGGCGGCTGTCGCGTGGCGCGCACGCCTGACGCCGACGCCGGAGGGCTGGCTCGACATGGCGCTGGCCGTGCCGATCATGGACACCACGCGGATCCGCACCGAGCTCGGCTGGGAGCCGCGGCGCAGTTCGGCGACGGCGCTGCGCGACCTGCTGAACGGGTTGCGCGACCGCTCCGACGCGGACACGCCCCCGCTGGCGCGCGGGACGGGCGGCCCACTGCGCGTGCGCGAGCTGCTCACGGGCGTGGGCGCACGCAATCCCTGATCGCCGCCCGTAAAGACGCTATTTCCAGGGAGTTCGTCGCTCCCGAACGTTCGCTGAGGAATGTTTGCCCGCTCCGACCCCGGGAACCATCTTCGGGCCGGGAGAGGGCCGGCTGTGACAGGACGTCAAGCCACTGGAGGAGAGACATGTTTGGTCGGGAAAGGCGGTTCGGGCGAGATGCCCGGACCGGCGACACGCAGTACCAGGACGGCGGCGGTGTCGCGACGGCTGAGCGGCCGGTCGCGGACGACGGCGCGACCACGATGCACGAGCCGGTGCGACCGGCTCGGCGCACCGAAGCGGCAGCGGCCGGCGTTGCGGCGCGCGACCGCGATGCGCGCCTGCGCCAGCGCGACCGCTTCGGCGGGCTGAACTGGGGCGCGGCGTTCTTCGGCTGGCTCGTGGCAGTCGGCATGGGCGTGATCCTCACCGCGATCGTCGCGGCGGCGGGCGCGGCCATCGGGCTGACGAACGGCAACACCGCCTCGAACAACGCCGGCACGATCGGCATCGTCGGCGGCGCGCTGCTGATCGCGATCTCGTTCATCGCCTACTACTGCGGCGGCTACGTGGCCGGCCGCATGTCGCGATTCGACGGCGGCCGTCAGGGCCTCGGCGTCTGGGCGCTCGGGCTGATCGTGACCCTGCTCGTGGCGGCGGCCGGGGCGATCTTCGGCGACCAGTACAACGTGTTCGACGGTCTGAACCTGCCGCGGATCCCGCTCAACGCGAGCGACATCACCACGGGCGGCATCATCACGCTCGCCGCGATCGTGGTCGCCACCCTGATCGGCTCGATCCTCGGTGGCAAGCTCGGCCAGCGCTACCACCGGCGGGTCGACCGCGCGGCGCTCGTCGACTGAGCGTTTCACGCGCGACACGGAACCCTCGGGGAGAGGCGGGGCCGGGAGGCTCCGCCTCTCTTCGTCGCGGAACACAAAAGGCCTGCATTTGCAGGCCTTTCATGGGCGATCCAGGACTCGAACCTGGGACCTCTTCCTTATCAGAGAAGCGCTCTAACCGACTGAGCTAATCGCCCGTGCGTCGGCGATTCTAGCCCGCCTCACGGGCAGCGTCGCGAGCCGCTATGCGGCGGCCGTGCGGCGCAGCAGGCGCTCGGCCAGCTCCACCGCCTCGCGCGGGTGCTCGACCTCCAGCTCGACCCTGAACCCGGATGAGCGCGGCCTGATCCGCACCTCCCGCCCGAGCGCCGCGGCGAGCGCGTCCTCGGCCGCGCCGATGGCGTCCTCGAGGTCGGGATGGATGACGAGCGTGCCTCGCTCGCGCCGGCGCGGGCCGTCCTCGATATCGCGGGCGCGGCGCTCGGTCTCGCGCACCGACCAGCCCTCGGCGCGCGCGTCGCGCGCCAGGCGCAGCCGCTGCGACTGCTCCTTAGCCAGCAGCAGCGCGCGGCCGTGGCCGCCGGAGAGCTCGCCGGCCTCGATCATCGCGAGCGCCTCGTCGGGCAACTCGAGCATGCGGACGAGATTCGAGACCGCGACACGGCTGCGGCCCACTCGGCGACCCACCTCTTCCTTGGTCAGGCCGAGGTCCTCGACGAGGGTCGCGCAGGCGCGCGCCTCCTCGACGGCGTTCAGGTCCTGGCGCGCCATGTTCTCGATCAGCGCGAGCTCGAGGCGCTCGCCCTCCGCGGTCTCGCGAACGACGGCGGGCACTCGCTCGAGCCCGGCGATCTTCGCCGCGCGGAGGCGCCGCTCGCCGGCGATCAGCTCGTAGCTGCCGCCCGGCAGCGGGCGGACGACGATCGGCTGGAGGATGCCGCGCGCCTTGATCGACTCGGCCAGCGCGAGGAGCGCCTCCTCGTCGAACTCGCGCCGCGGCTGGTTCGGGTTCGCTGAGATCAGCTCCGTCGCGACCTCGCGGAGGCCGGGCGGCTCCTCGCGGCCGCCGGAGGAGAGGATCGCGGCCAGTCCACGGCCCATCCCGCGCCCGCCGTTGCCGGCGCCGTTCTTGACCTCAGCCACGCGCGGCCACCTCCTTCGCCAGCTTCAGGTACGCCACCGACCCCGAGCAGCGCGGGTCGTGGCGGATGACCGGTACACCGTAGCTCGGCGCCTCGCCCACGCGAACGTTGCGCGGGATCACCGATTCGAACACGAGGTCGGGGAAGTGCTCGCGGACCTCGCGCTCGACGTCCTGAGCCAGGCGGGTGCGGCCGTCGTGCATGGTCAGGACCATGCCGGCGACCGTCAGCTTCGGGTTGAGCTCGCGCTGGATGAGCGACAGCGTGTCGAGCAGGCCGGCGAGGCCCTCGAGGGCGAAGTACTCGGTCTGGACCGGCACGATCACACGATCGGCGGCCACGAGCGCGTTCACGGTCAGCGGGCCGAGCGACGGCGGGCAGTCGAGGATCGTGAAGAGGAAGTGCTCGCGAACGTCGCCCAGCGCGTCACGGAGCTTCGTCTCGGAGCCGGGGAGCCGCGGCAGCTCGACGTTCGCGCCGGCGAGGTCCGGGCTCGAGGGCACCAGCGAGAGGCCGGAGATATCGGTGGGAACCGCCGCCTCGTCGAGCCGCACGTCGCCCGACAGGACGTCGTAGACGTTCGGCTCGTGGTCCTTGGCGACCTGGAGCCCGACGGTGGCGTTGCACTGCGGGTCGAGGTCGACGAGCAGGGTCGGATAGCCGGCGTCGGCGACGCAGGCAGCGACATTGACGGCGGTCGTGGTCTTGCCCACGCCACCCTTCTGGTTGGCGATCGCGTAGACGGTGCCCATGGGTCGAAAGTACTCCTGGCGGCGGTCGGAAG
>JAICRZ010000082.1 GCA_025937135.1 Thermoleophilaceae bacterium | reverse complement strand
TCGAGCGGCGCGATGTCGCTGCCCACCAGCGCCACCTCCTTGACCGATGCCAGGTGGAAGTCGAGCGCCTGGAGCAGGTGCGCGAACGCCTGCGGGTGGTGGAACGCGACCTTGTGCAGCAGCCGGAACACGCTGACGGCGAGGTCCTCGTACTCGCGCTCGCCGCTGAGCGCGGCCAGCCGCAGCAGCCCGTACGCGGCGCTCGAGTTGCCGGCCGGGATCGGGTTGTCCTCGAGGTCCTTGCGCCGGGCGAGCAGCTCCTCGTGGTAGTCGGCCGTCTCGAAGAAGCCGCCGCTGCCGGCGTCGGCGAAGTGCTCGATCGTGAAGTCGGCCAGCTCGCGCGCGGCGGCGAACCAGCGCGGCTCGAACGTGGCCTCGTAGAGCGACAGCAGCGCCTCGACCAGGTAGGCGTGGTCCTCCAGGTAGCCGTTCAGCTTCGCCTGCCCGTCCTTCCAGGTCCGCAGCATGCGCCCGTCCGGGCCGCGCATCTCGCGGAGCAGGAAGTCGGCGCACGCGCGGGCGGCATCGAGGTAGTCGGGCCGTTCGAGCACCGCGCCGGCGTCGGCGAGGGCGGAGATCATCAGCGCGTTCCACGAGCAGAGACGCTTGTCGTCGCGGGCGGGCCAGACGCGCTCCGAGCGCGCGCCGTAGAGCTTGCAGCGGATCTCCGGCAGCCGCTCGGGCTCGCTCGCGCCGCGGATGAGGATGTTGCGTCCCTCGAAGTTGCCGGCGTCGGTGGCGCCGAAGTACGCGATCGCAGCGTCGGCGTCGTCGCCCAGGACGGAGCGCAGCTCGTCGAGCGTCCACACGTAGAAGCGGCCCTCCTCGCCCTCGGAGTCGGCGTCGAGCGCCGACATGAAGCCGCCCTCCTCGCCGCGCATCTCGCGCAGCGCCCAGTCGAGCGTCTCGGTGCACACGCGCCCGAACAGCTCGTCGCCGGTCACCTGCCAGCCGTGCAGGTAGGCGCGCGCGAGCAGGCCGTTGTCGTAGAGCATCTTCTCGAAGTGGGGGACGAGCCAGTGGTCGTCGACCGAGTAGCGCGCGAAGCCGCCGCCCACCTGGTCGTACATCCCGCCCGCTGCCATCGCGCGCAGCGTGTGGCCGCTCATCTCGGTCTCGCCGCGCCGCAGCAGGAGCTCAATCGCCGACGAAGGCGGGAACTTGGGCGCGCCGCCGAAGCCGCCGAAGCGCGGCTCGTACTGCTGCCGCAACGTCTCGACCGCCTCGTCCAGGCCGGCGGCGTCGATCGGGCCGTCGTCGGGTGTGAGCAGCGCGCCGCCCCGGAGCCGCTGCGCGATCCGGTCGCCGCCCGCGCGGATCTCGGCGCGCCGGTCGCGCCACGCGTCCGCCACCGCCTCGAGGACGCGCCGCCAGCTCGGCATCCCGCGCGAGTCCGCGGGCGGGAAGTAGGTGCCGGCGTAGAACGGGACGTGCTCGGGGGTCAGGAACACGTTGAGCGGCCAGCCGCCCTGCCCGGTCATTGCCTGGCACGCCTCCATGTAGATCGCGTCGAGGTCCGGCCGCTCCTCGCGGTCGAGCTTGATCGGCACGAAGTGCTCGTTCATGTACGCGGCCACGGCCTCGTCCTCGAACGACTCGCGCTCCATCACGTGGCACCAGTGGCAGGCCGAGTAGCCGATCGAGAGCAGGATCGGCTTGTCCTCCTCACGGGCGCGCGTGAGCGCCTCCTCGCCCCACGGGTGCCAGTCGACCGGGTTGTCCTTGTGCTGCAGGAGGTACGGCGATGTCTCGGAGGCGAGGCGGTTTGCCATCGCCTTCAAGCTACCCGGCCCGGGTGGCCACCACCTCCAGGTAGTTCCATGGGGCGATCTGGGCCGCGTCGCCGGCCATGTTGTGGCGCCGCGCTTGGTCCATCAGGTCCTCCGCGAGTGCGGCCTGGCCGGCCTCGTCGAGGCGCGCGAAGGCCATCTTGGTCGGGCCGTACCAATCGCGGAAGTAGTCCAGTAAAAACTGCGCCGAGGGGTAGCGCGCCATGTAGTCGCGGCGTGCCGCCTTGATCTCGGAGACGCCGTCTCCGAACAGTTTGCCGAGATGCTCCTCGGTGCCCCACAGCGGTGGCGGCTGGACCCCCGCTGGTGGCGGCGCATGGCGGCTGATGATCGAGAACATCTCGCCGATGTAGCCCTCCGGAGTCCAGTTCACGAGCGCGATCCGCCCGCCGGGCCGGCAGACGCGCAGCAGCTCGTCGGCAGAGCGCTGGTGGTCCGGCGCGAACATCACGCCGTACGTGGATGTCACGAGGTCGAACGACGCGTCCTCGAACGGCATCGCCTGCGCGTCTCCCTCGACGAACTCCGCCTCCGCGAGCTCCGCGCGGCAGCGCTCGCGCGCGTGCTCGAGCAGCTCCGGCACGTAGTCGAGCCCAGTTACGCGGGTGAAGCGGCGCGCGGCGGCGATGGCGGTGTTGCCGGAGCCGCACGCCACGTCGAGCACGCGCTCGCCGGGGATGATGTCGGCGGCCTCCACCAGCGTCTCGCTCACGATCTGCAGCCTGAGTGCCACCCGCGCGAAATCGCCCGCCGACCACACCTTCTGCTGCGCGGCGGTGATGGCCTGGTAGTCGACTGTGGTCTCTGCCATGTCGCACCTCCTGGGGGTTTGTCCGACCCTCCCAGGCGGCGAGACAGGAGTCAACCGTCGCGGATCAGGCGCCTCTTGATCTTGCCGCTGGTGGTCTTCGGCAGGGCGTCGGCGAACTCCACGATGCGCGGGTACTTGTACGGCGCCGTCTCGCGCTTCACGTGGTCCTTCAGCTCGGCGGCGAGCGCGTCGCTCGGGTCGTAGCCGTCGCTCAGCACGACCACGGCGCGCACGACCGCGCCGCGCTCGTCGTCGGGAGCGGCCACCGCCGCGGCCTCGGTCACCGCGGGGTGCGACACCAGCGCCGACTCCACCTCGAACGGCCCGATCCGGTAGCCCGCGGAGATGATCACGTCGTCGGCACGCCCCTCGAACCAGAGGTAGCCGTCCTCGTCCTCGCTCACGCGATCGCCGGTGTGCCACGTGCCGTCGCCCCCGTCGATGAAGAAGGTCGGGATCGTGGACGGGTCCGCGCACAGCTCGCCGTCCTCGATCCAGAGCCGGTATCCGGGCAGCGGCTTGCCCATCGATCCGGGGCGCACCGGCGGGCCGATCGGCATTCCGGTGAGCGCGCCCGTCTCGGTCTGGCCGTAGCCGTCGTGGATCGTGACGCCCACCTCCTGCTCCCACAGGCGCACGATCTCCGGGTTGAGCGGCTCGCCGGCGGCCACCGCGTGGCGCAGCGACGGCAGCGGCCGCAGCGCCGTTCGCTTGGCCACCGTGCGCCACTCGGTCGGCGCCATGCAGAGCACGTTCACGCCCTCGGCCTCGACCGTCGCCAGGCGCCCCTCGGGGTCGAAGCGCGCGTCCTGGAGCAGCGCCGTGGCGCCCATCAGCCACGGCGCGATGAACGAGTTGCGCGCGGACTTCGACCACCCGCTCGCCGCCGTGCACCAGCACAGGTCGCCGTCGCGAGCTCCCAGCCAGTGCTCGGCCTGCACGCGCTGGCCGGCGAGATAGCGCTGCCCGTGGCGGATCGGCTTGGGCTCGCCGGCGGTCCCGCTCGTGAAGGTGATGATGGCCGGGTCCTCGGGGGCCAGGTCGGCGAGCGGGGCGGGCGGGGAGCTGAACAGGTCCTCGTCCGGAATCGCGACCAGCTCGCCCGCGAACCCGCTCGCCCCGATCGTCTCGAGGTTGCGCCGGTCGGCGATCACGAGCCGCGGCTCGACCTTCTCGAAGCGCGCGCGCAGGTCGTTCGGGCGCAGCTGCTCGTTGCAGGGCAGCACCACCGCGCCGATCCGGAAGCAGGCGAGCATCGCGTAGACCCACTCGGGCCGGTTGCCGATCATCGTCATGACCACGTCGCCGCGGCCGGTCCCGCGGGCGGCCAGCGCTCCCGCGAGGCGCGCCGAGCGGTCGGCCACCTCCGCGAAGGTGACCTCGGTGCGCAGGCCCTCGCGGCTGATCGCCACCAGCGCGTGCCGCCCGGGCGGCGCCGCCTCTACGACGTCACGACAGAAATTCACGGAAATGCGGGGGAATGGTTTGTGGGGCGGCGAATAGGGGGACGAGCTAACCGCCGGATCCGATGCTAGTGTCCGGCGCACGCCGAATCCGCGACAAGCGGAGCGGGGGACCCATTGTTGGGGCGAATCTCCTTTCGAGGAGAGGCGCGAGCTCTTTCAGCGCCAGCCCGTCAGCTAACCCCGCAGGCGACGAAAGAGATGATGTCGCTGCCCCTGCGCACAACGCTGTTCGCTGCCTGCCTGCTTTCAGGGCTGGCCTGCGCCCTTCCCACCGGCGCCCTCGCGTCGACCGGCGGAACGACCAGCGCCTCCCACAACAACACGGGCGGCGTCTCGCCGACCGACCCGCGCTTCGCGCCGGCGAAGAAGGGCAAGATCGTGGCCGGCCTGGCCGTGCCGCCCGTCGGCGCGCCGCCCCAGGTCGTGGAAGTGATCAACGCGGCCAACCAGATCGTGAAGACGCCCTACCGCTACGGCGGCGGGCACAGGAGCTTCATCGACACCGCCTACGACTGCTCCGGCTCCGTGTCGTTCGCGCTCCACGGCGCGAACTTCGTGACCTCGCCGCTCGACTCGAGCTCGTTCATGAGCTGGGGCCTGCCCGGCAAGGGCAAGTGGATCACGGTCTACACGAACCCCGGTCACGCGTTCGCGATGATCGCGGGCCTGCGCTTCGACACCGGCTGGCGCAACCGCAACGTCCGCGGCACCTTCCCGGGCAGCGGCCCGCGCTGGGCCAAGGCGCGCCCCACCAGGGGCTTCGCGGCGCGCCACCCGAACGGCTTCTAAAGCATTCGACAACCGCCGCCGATCGGCTCTACCGTGGGGCTGATGTCGGCGCGACCCGTCTATCTCGACACGGCGCCGGACCCCGTGTTCGGCTACTTCCACCCATCCGGGGGCGCGAGCACCGCAGTCCTGATCGTGCCGCCGTTCGGCTGGGACGAGGCGGCGTCGTACCGCGTCCGCTACCGCTGGGCCGAGCAACTCGCGCAGGCGGGGCATCCGGCTCTCCGCATCGATCTGCCCGCGACCGGCGACAGCGGCGGCATGCCGCGCGATCCGGGCAGGCTGGACGCGTGGGTGGCGGCGGTCACGGATGCGGCGGGCTGGCTGCGCGCCGAGAGCGGCGCCGCGCGCGTGGCCGCGATCGGGATGGGTCTCGGTGGGCTCGTCGCGCAGCTTGCGACCGGGCGTGGCGCGCCGATCGACGACCTGGTGCTCTGGGGCGTGCCCGCGCGCGGAAAGGCGTACGTCCGCGAGCTGCGCGCGTTCTCGCAGCTCAATGCGATTCCCACGCTCGGCGACGAGCCGGCCGAACCGGTGCTGCCGGACGGATTCCTGGAGGTTTCGGGCTCCGTGCTGAGCGCGGAGACCGTCGACGCGCTGAAGGCCGTGGACCTCACCGCCGTGCCGACGCCGGGAGCGCGCGTGCTGCTGCTGGAGCGCGACGGGGTGCCGCCCGACGAACGGCTGCGCAGCGCGCTTGCCGACGCGGGCGCCGAGGTGACCGTCCTGCCCGGCCCGGGCTTCGGCGACATGACCTCGCACCCGCAGCGCGCCCCACTGCCGCGCGAGGTGTTCGCGGCGGTCGCGCACTGGCTGGCGGCGGCTCCTGACGCGGCGCCGACGCCGGCCGAGGCGCCGGTGGCCGAGCTGCCGGCGCTCGAGGCGCCCGGGCTGCGCGAGAGCGTGCTCGAGGTCGAGCATCCCGGCGGCAAGCTGGTCGGCATCCTGACCGAGCCGACCGCCGCCGGCGGCGGCGACACGGCGCTGGTGCTGCTGAACGCGGGCGCGATGCGGCGCTCGGGGCCGAACCGGATGTGGACCGAGATGGCGCGGCGATGGGCCGTGCGCGGGCTGCCGGTGCTGCGGATCGACATCGAGGGCCTGGGCGACTCGGACGGCGACGAATCGCCGTACGCCGACGACGCCGCGCTCTACGAGGACCGCCTCGCGGAGCAGGTGCTGCTCGCGCTCGACGAGCTCGAGCGCCGGGGAGTGGCATCGCGGTTCATCGCAGCCGGGCTCTGCTCCGGAGCGTTCTGGACGTTCCACGCGCTGCGCGCCGGCGACGAGCGGCTGCGCGCGGGGCTGATCGTGAACCTCTTCTCGTTCTTCTGGGACCGCGACCTGTCGGAGGGCGCGAAGGCACCGCGCGCCGGCCGGCTGCTGAGCCCGCGCTTCTGGGCGCGCGCGCTGCGCGGCAGGCTGAACCGCGACCGCGTGCGGCTGTTCGTGCGCCGCGCGTTCCGCGCGCCGCTGGCGCTGTTCTCGCGGCGGACCGCGCGACGCGCGCACGGCGCCCTGCTCGACGACGCGCTCACGGGCTTCGAGCGCCGCGGGCAGCGCGCGTGGCTGTTTCTCAACCGCAACGAGCCGCTGTACGAGCGGCTCGAGCGCGAGGGCGGCATCGCCGACCTCGATGTCTACCCGGCGCTCGAGACCGTGATCACTCCGGGCGGCGATCACACCTTCCGCGCCGCGTGGATGCAGAGGTCGCTGAGCGAGGCGCTGGATGCTGCGCTCGAGGCCGAGCTGGCCCGTCTTTACAATGAGGGACCGGTGGGAGAAACTCACGCCCACCGCGTGCCCGCGCATGGAAGCGCATCAGCCTGAGACACCAGAGGAACTGAACGCCGCAGTCTGGTCGCGCGGCGATTTCGTCGACGACTACGTGGACGACCGCCTGCGCGCGGCCGAGGTAGTGATCCTGCTGCGCTACCGCGACGAGCTGCACGGCCGGCTGCTCGAGCTGGGCTCGGGCGCCGGGCGGCTGACGCGCTGCCTGCTCGAGGTGGGTGGCGAGGTCCACGGCCTCGACATCGCACCGGCGATGGTCGAGCGCGCGCGTCAGGAGCTGCCGCAGGCCACCTTCCACGAGGGCGACATGCGCGATCTCACGCGCTTCGGCGACGGCTCGTTCGATGCGGTCTTCGCCCCGTTCAACGTCCTCGACGTCTTCGGCGACGACCTGCGCAACGAGGTGTTCGACGGCATCGCGCGGATCGTCGCCCCGGGTGGCCTCTTCGTCCTCTCGACGCACAACCGCGGCTACGTTCCGAACGTCCCCGCCCCGATCGAGCAGGTCCGTACGCGCAACCCGCTCAAGGCCGCCGTGGACCTGCTCCGGCTGCCGAAGCGGATGCGCAACCGCCGCCGCGCGCAGCCGCTCGAGCGTGAGCGCCCCGACTACGCGCTCGTCAACGACGAGGCGCACGACTACGCGCTGCTGCATTACTACATCTCGCGCGATGCCGAGGCGCGCCAGCTCGCCGCGCACGGCTTCGAGCTGCTCGCCTGCTTCGACCTGGCCGGCGGCGAGGTCGGTCCCGGCGAGGCGGCGCGCGACTGCTCCGAGCTGCATTACGTGGCGCGGCGCGTCTAGACCCTCTTCGGCCGTTCAAATATTCGCCGGGGGCGCCGATCTCTGAGGTGTGACGTCGCCGCCGTCTCGCATCTGCGCATGCCTCACCGCCGTGGCGCTCTCGTGCCTCGTTGCCGCCTCCGGAGCGTCCGCCGCGACGCAGCGGTTCCACGGCCGCAAGGGCGCGCACGGCACCTACGCCTTCCGCGTGGCGAAGCTCTCCGGCGCGAGGGTCGCCACCGCTCAGCTCAGGCGCGGCCACGCACGTCAGGCCGTCCGCGCACGCACGGTCGCGGCCGCCGCTCGCCGGCGCGTTCTCCGCGTTCGTCCGCGCGGCGTGCTCCGGCGCTGCCGGCGCATCCGCTGCCGGATCGTGCTGCGGGTGAACCTCGCCGACCCCGTGCGGCCCAGCGCGACGCAGCCCGCGGCGACGCCCGCCGCGGGCGTCGTCGCCGGAGCGTGCGGGTTCGGGAGCTTCGGCGTGGGCGCGTGGCCGGGTGCGTGCTGGCGGCCGTACTCCGATTCCTCGCCCTTCAACCGCGAGCTGCCCGCCGACGTGCCCGTGGCCGCCAACTCGAGCCGCGTTGTCGCGCGGCTGATGGGCTGGGGCCACGCGACGGTGACCGACCGCCTCCAGACGCGCGGCTCCGACACGACCACGGACTACGAGCACCCGTACTACTTCTCCACGCCGAGCGACCCTCTGTTCACGATCCACTGCGTGGCCGCCTACGGCGGGGCGTGCGCCGACGAGGGCCTCCAGGTGCGCATCCCGGACGCCGCGCGGCCGGCGAACGGCCCCGACGCGCACATGGCGGTGATCGACCAGGCGTCGGGCTGGGAGTACGACTTCTGGCAGGTGAAGTCGAAGCCGCAGGGCGGCGGCCGGCTCGACATCTCGTGGGGCGGGCGCACGCGCATCGGCACTCCCGACGCCACCGGGCTCTCCGGCGGTGGGACGGCCTCCGGGTTCGGACTGCTCGGCGGCGTGATCCGCGGCCCGGAGCTCGCCGCGGGCGACATCCCGCACGCGCTCTTCATGGTCGTGAAGTGCGATTCGGGGCAAATCGTCCAGCCCGCCGACGGCTACGGCCAGGCCTGCTCGGCGATCGGCGAGCCGGACGCCGACGCCCCGGCGATGGGGCAGCGCTTCCAGCTCGCGATGTCAGATGCGCAGATCGACGCGCTCGGGGCAGCGCCCGCTCAGCGCGCGGTCCTGCGCGCGATGGCCCACTACGGAATGCTCGTGGGCGACACCGGCGGCGACCCGTGGGACCTCGAGTTCGAGTCGGACAACACCTACACGAGCTTCGGCGCCACTCCGCTGGTTCGCGCCGCGTTCGAGGGCTACGGCGCGCGGCGCTACACCGACGGCCTCTACAGCAGCCTCAACCTGGCCATGCCGCAGGTCGACTGGGCGCGCTACCTGCGCGTGGTCGACCCCTGCTTCGACGCGCACACCTGCTGATCAGCGCGCGCGCACGCTGCCGCTGAGGTTGACCGCGGTGAGCGTCACGTCCCGCGCCTCGCCGTGGAGGCGGATCACGCGCTCGCTGCCGGGCGCGACGCTGAACGCGTTGTCGGATGCCGGCGCGCCGTGCACGCGCACGCCGTAGGCGAGCCGGCGCGAGCGCACGACCAGGCGGTCGCCGTCGACGGTCGCCTCGAGGCCGAGCTGCTCCGGCGGCTCCTGGGCGAGCGGGTATCCGGTCGGGAAGCGGAACGTCTGTGAGATCAGGTCGCCATCGGGCGTCTCGAGCGACACGACGATCGCGTGGTGCTGCGGCGGGCCGAAACGGAACGCGTACGAGGCGTCCACGAAGCGCCCCAGGACGCCCTCGACGTCGCGCTCGACCACGGAGTGGGGGGCAAGCTGGAGCTCCTCGGTGGCGCCGTCCACGCGCACCTCGAAGTCGCGGTAGAGGTCCACGCGCAGGCGTGCGTCGAGCGGCTCCGGCGTGTCGTTGGCCACGTGCGATACGACGCCGCCGAGGCCCTCGTCGGTCGTCCACACCGCCACCGGCGCGAGTGCGCGGCGCAGGTGGTGATAGGCGGCCTTGGGGCGGCCGGCATGGTCGAGCACGCCCCAGCCCGCGCCCGGCAGGAGGTCGCGCAGCCACAGGATCAGGCCGCCGCCGCACGGCGAGCCCGAACGCCGCCACTCGCCGAACACATCGGCCATGACCTCGCCGGACACCGCGCGCGAGAGCTCGAGGTAGCGCGCCTCGTCCAGCTCGCCGCGCTCGGCGCCGAACAGCAGCTTCAGATAGTGGTCGCGCACGTCCTGGAAGTCCCAGTCGGTGCCCATGTCCTTCGGCACGCCGCCGCTCTCGTCGCCGTCGGGCTGGTTGGCGATCGCCAGGCACTCGCTCGCGAACTTCACATCCGCGCGGCGGGCGTCCTCGAGCGGGCGCAGGTAGCCGCCCACACCGAAGTAGTGGGCGATGCCCGCGTTCGGGCGGAACGGCAGCGTGCCGCCGCAGGGGCTCGACGGGTGGTAGGCGGCGTCGGTGCCCGACTCGCGCACGGCCGCTGGCAGCAGCTCGCCGAACAGCTCGCCGCGTCCGAGCGACGGATCGAGGCCGAGCATCGCGACCTGCTGCTCGATCTCGCTGTTGCCGCACAGCACGGCCAGGCTCGGCCGCCACGCGATGTCCTCCAGCACCTGCTGCGCCTCGCGCTGGACCGTCGCTCGGAAGTCCGGATCGGCGATCGGGTAGTCGTAGTTGGCGAACATGAAGTCCTGCCAGACGAGCAGCCCGAGCTCGTCGCAGGCGTCCCAGAACTCGGGCGTCTCGTACGCGCCCGTGCCGGGGATGCGGATCATGTTCATGCCGGCGTCCCGGGCGGCCTCGAGCGTCGCGCGGACCTCGCCCTCGGGGACCGGCGTCCAGAGCGCGCCGCGGCAGAACACGGGCACGCCGTTCACCGCAAGCAGTCCGGACAGCGATCGGAAGCCGACGCGCCCGGCCGGCTCGCCGTTCACGCGCACCTCGTGCAGCACGGGCTCGCCGTGAGTGTGCGGCCACCAGAGCTCCACGCCCGGGATCCGCAGCTCGCGGCCGCTGGCGCGATGGCCCGCCGCCTCGACCTCACGTACGTCGTCGCCCTCCACTGCCAGCACGCCGTCGCCGCCCTCGACGCGCGTGCGCAGCGCGAAGCGCGGCCGCCGCTCCTCGAGCGTCACCGGTCGCCACGGGCCGACCACGGCGGGGCCGGGCGCGAACCCGGGCGCGCGACCCATCAGCATCGTCCGGAACCAGCGCACGTTCCCGTCGTAGGCGATCTGAGCGCGCCAGCGGGCGCGCGGCCTGCGCCGCACCGCCAGCAGCGGCTTGAGAGCGCGACAGCGGATGAGGAGATCGTTCCCGCCCTCGCGCAGGTTGTCCGCGACGTCGACCTCGTGACGCTCGAACATCGACTCGCTCTCCAGCACGAGCTCGCCGTTCAGCCACACCTCCGCGACCGTGGCGATCCCGCCGAAGCGAAGCACGTCCCCGGAGCCTGAGAACGACGTGCGGAACCACCAGTCGTAGGCGTCGACGTCCGGCTCGTGCTGCATTTCCGGCAGCCAGTCGAGATCCTCCAGCGGCGTATCGGGCGCCGCCTTCGCGACCGCCCAGCCGTCGATGCGCACGTCAGGCGACGGCGCCGTCCAGCGCCGCCATCGCCTCGTCCCACGCGCCGGCCATCTCGGTGAGATACGGCTGGGGGTCGAACTCGCGGCGGCGTGCGAGACGGAACGAGAGCACCTTCGAGGTCTCGACGATGCGGCCCATCGCGGCGGACGCGGGCGCGCCGCGCTCGCCCAGGAGCCAGTCGGCGTAGCTGGCGCCCACCTCGAACGCCGAGCCGAGCATCCGCACGGTGGCGAACGCGTAATCGTGATAGGCCTGCACGTCGCCGGCGAGCAGCGACGGCAGCTCCTCGCCGAGCTGCGTGGCGAAGCGGGCGAAGGGATTGCTCTGCGGTCGCCGCTGAAGATGCATGCGCAGGAGGTCGAGGCCCGCGGCCCGCAGCTCGGCGGCCCGCAGGCGGGGACCTGCGTCGAAGCGGACCAGCTCGGTGTAGGGGGGGAGCACGCCGAGCGTGAAGACGCCGCGGTAGTCCTCGCCCTCGAGCTCGTGGTAGCCGGGGCCGTGGAAGTAGCGCATGCGCTCGGCGTCCTGGTCGATCGCCTCGACGGCGACGGACGTCTTCACGTGCTCGGCGCGGTAGCTCGTCGCGGCGGTGTCGGGCAGGAACCAGGAGTCGAGCTCCACGATGATCGTGCGCCCGTCGGCGATCTGAGCCGCGATCTGGCCGGGCAGCGAGCGGTACGGCTGCATCTCGTGGATGTCGACGCCGTAGAGCAGCTCCATGTCGCCCTGCGTGGGCTTGAAGAAGGTCCACTGGTCGCCCTCGAAGTCGAGCCGGA
>JAICRZ010000225.1 GCA_025937135.1 Thermoleophilaceae bacterium | reverse complement strand
GGTTGTCGAAGCGGTAGCGGCCGAGCGGGTTAATGTGCGCGTGAGCGATCGGGGCGAGGCGGGCGAGTGCGCTGTCGTCGCCCATGAGCTTCGGTTGCGTGGCGGCGAGGTGCTCGAGCGCGGCGGTGGTGTAGCGGGCGTTCCAGACCAGCACGGCGTTGACGAGCAGCTGCAGGCAGAGGGCGTGGCGGTGGTGGTCGTCCTCGTCGGCGGGCAGCTGGGCGCGCGAGCCGATGACGAGGTGACGGCGCAGGGCGTGCAGCGTCTCGCCCTGGTTGAGCTGGCGGGTGATGCGGGAGCGCATCGGTGGGTCGGCGCAGAAGCGCAGCAGGAAGTTGGTGCGCACGATCCGCCCGTACTCGCCGAGCGCGGCGGCGAGCGGGGTCTGCGGCGAGCTGCTTTTCAGGCGCACGAGCAGGAGGCTCGCCGGCACCCAGCCGCGTTTGAGCGAGGCGGCGGCGCGCAGCAGCTCGTCGTAGTGCTCGCGGATCCGGTCCGGGCGCGCACGCGCGCGCAGGACCTGGTCGACGAGCAAGCCGGTGGGCGCTCCGAGGCGGTGCAGGCGCAGCTCGCCGGCGTCTCTGAGGCGCGGGATGAACCGCGGGCCAAGCAGGTCGAAGAGCGCGAAGACGTGCTCGGTGGCGCCGTGGGTGTCGGTGGTGTGCTCGCGCACGGGGAGCGTGGTGTGCAGGACCTGCTCGAGCGTGTGGACGGCTTCGCGCTCGGCGACCGAGACGACCTTGGTGCCGTATTGGCTGTACTGATCCGACGTCCAGTTCAGGACGGTCAGCGCGCCGCGGCGGTGGCCGAACTCACGCGCGAGCGGGTCGGCGGCGGCGGCGCGGCCGCGCTGCTGATCGATCGGTGTTACCACGTTGTCGTCGAGCTCAGCGGCCGCGTGCAGGCGCGCGAGGCCGATCTCGCGCTCGACGCGCGCGATCGGCAGCTCGCCGGTCGCCGCGCACTCGAGCACGATCCGCGACAGCCGCCGGCCGAGCGCGGCGAGACTCGAGCAGCCGCCGGTAGCGGTCGACCTGGATGCGCAGCTCGCGCACGCCGGTGCGCGAGGCGCGCCGACGCAGACCGGCCAGTTCGCTGTGCTCACCGCCGCCGTCAAGCAGCGCATCCAGCTCGGCGCGCCGCGCCGCCGGCAGCTGACCAGCCACGAGGCGCTCGACCCGGCGATGCGCCTCCGCGTGCGCGGTCGCGATCATGCGCGCGAGCGCGTCGACCGACGGGCGCAACACACGGCGGGCGCGCAGGTGCTCGCCGGCGAGCGCCATCAGCGCCACGGGCGCGTCGTGCTCGACAGCCCGCTCGACCAGCCAGCGCCCGAGCGCGGCGTGGTCGGCGTCCGGCGCGCGCCGCCAACCGAGATGCGTGAGCAGCAGGGTGAGGTGGTCACTGCGCGTCTGCGCGCGGCGGCCGTAGGCCAGCAGCTCGTGCTCGGCGGCGTCGACCTGGCCCGCCACGAACGCCAGCGCCTCCTCCGGCAGCGACGCGAGGTCGTGCGGCACGAAGCCGAGGAACCGGATCGCGCACAACGCCACGGCGAGGCCGAGCCGGTTCTCCGCACCGCGCTGGTCGAACACGAGTCGGCGGTCGGTGTCGGAGAGCGCGAAGCAGGCGCGCAGGTCCTCGACCGCCGCCTGGCGGTCTGCTGCCGACGGCCGCGTCCAGCGGCGCGTGCTGTCGAGCTTGGAATGACCGGCGAGCCCGGCGACCATCACCAGGTCGTTCCCGCGCCGCACAAGCGCGGTCAGGCACGTGTGGCGCAGCGTGTGCGCCGACAGCTCAAGCCCCGCCCGCGCCGCAACCGCGCGCACGTCGCGGTCAGCCGAGCGCGCCGACAGCCGCCCGCCAGCTCGGCTGACCCACAGCGCGCGCTCCCTGTCGCGGGCGAGCGTGGCGCGGTCCTCGAGCCACTCGTCGAGCACCTGGCGCGAGCGCTCGGCCAGCGGCCGCCCGGACAGCCAGCGCTCAACGCGCTCGGGAGCCTCCGCCGGGTCGATCGAGCCGCTCATCGGGACGGGCGACCCTATTTGTCGCCGCGGCGGAAGCCGGGTCGGGCCCTGCCCCTGGCCTGGTTTGTCGCCACAACGGCCGGATTTGCTGGCGACTAAGAGCCGTTAGCCGCCATGCGTGCGGCCCGCCCCCCGCGAGGCGCGCTGGCGTCGGCGTCGGCGTCGCCACCAGGCGACGATCAGGCCGACCACACCGACTGCCGCAAGGGGGAGTCCCACCTTCTGCCAGCCCTGAGCGTGGCGTAGCGCAGCATCGCTCGGGCAAGAGCCGGAGTCGCACAGCGCTATGCCGAGACCATGCAGGAAGAACACGACGAAGAGCGCCAGGCCGCCGACGAGCAGCGCTGCGAAGAACACCCTCACTTGGCGGCCAGCCGGTCGATCAACGCCTGATCCGTCGTGTGGCCGGAGCACTGAGCTCGCCGTCCGGCGCAATCGCCGTGACGTTGGCGATCCAGCGCCTTCCGGTTAGCCGGAAGCCCGAGAGCTGCAGCGTTCCGTGCCTGTGGCGGACGATGACCCGACGCCACGCCCGTGCCCGCGGCCGGCCAGCCGGATGCAGGCTCACCAGGAGTACGATCCGGTGCTTGCCGCCTTGGCGCAACCGGGCGAGGCGGTAACCGATGCTCGCGTGCCCGTGCCGGATGCGCGCGGTGGTGAGGCGGACAGCGTGCGCGTGGCCGGTGCGCGCGGTGTGCGCGAGCGAGGAGGAGGCGAACGCGGAGGCGCTGGCGTCACCCGTGCGGTTGTTGTCGCAGCCGTTCGGCTCGGCCTTGGTGGCGGCGAAGGTTCCGGGATCGTCCCACTGATCGTGCTGCTCCGGGCCGTGAGGGCTGTCCTGCTCACCCAGAAAGCCGTCCAAGCCCGCCGTCTCGAAGAACCAGTACTGCAGCCACAGCTGGCCGCCGGCGTCGCGGACGGCGTGACCGTAGGTCTTGTTCAGGAAGTCGGGATGGTGGGCGACGATGTCCTGGTAGATCCGCGCGTAGGAGTCCTGGTCGGTGTGCGATTCCTCGAGTCGGTCGTCCGCCGTCGGCTCGTTGCCTCCGGCGCGCGGGTAGTGCTGGCGGAGCGTGGAGAGGTTCAGCGTGAAGGTGTCGCCGCCCAACTGGCCGCAGGCATCGGCGATCATTCCGTCGTAGGCGCTCACGAGATCGTTGTCATAACGAATCGGCGCGTCGCCGGGCGCCATTCCGCACGCGTCGGTCAGCTCCTGGGCGAGTCGGCGAAGTACCCCTCGGCGCTATCGTCGTGCCGCTCCGGCGTGTAGTACGACAGCAGGTCGTCGTCGCTCGGCGGCCCCGCGGTCGGGTCCGGGGAGGGCCCGCCGAGGAAGTGGTCCAGCCACAGCCGCAGGAGCGGGTAGAGGTCTGCGTCGTTCAGCAACTGGCCACCTCGTCGTAGCTCAGCCGGCCCGGAAGGCCAGCACGGCGTCCAGCGTGTCCGCCTCGGCGGCGGTCTTGTCGTCGCGGTAGCGCAGCACGCGGGCGAACCGCAGCGCCACGCCGCCCGGGTAGCGCGGCGAGGTCTGGACGCCGTCGAAGGCGATCTCCACCACGAGCTCCGGCCGGACGAACACGACGTGCGCCGTGCGCCGGACCTCGAGCGCGAGCAGCGCCTCCGTCTGCCAGGCGAGCAGCGCGTCGGTCAGGCCCTTGAACGTCTTGCCGAGCATCACGAACCCGTCGCGGCCGCGGGCGCCGAGGTGCAGGTTGCTCAGCCACCCGCGGCGCCGGCCGTGGCCCCACTCGGCGGCGAGGACGACGAGGTCGAGCGTGTGCACCGGCTTGACCTTCACCCAGGCGCTGCCGCGCCGCCCCGCCTCGTAGGGCGCGGCGAGCGACTTGACCACCACGCCCTCGTGCCCGCGCTGCAGCGCCGACGCCAGCATCTGCTCGCCCTCGCCGCGGGGGACGCGCGAATCCGCGGGCACCGCGTCCGCCAGCGCCGCCGCGCGCTCGGCGCC
>JAICRZ010000051.1 GCA_025937135.1 Thermoleophilaceae bacterium | reverse complement strand
TGAACGGCCCGGCGGGCGCGCGCCGCTACGTGGCGTCGACCAAGGACGGGATCGTGACCTGGGCCGAGGGCGCCAGAAGCGCACCGCCCGTGATCGCCAAGGCGATCCTGCTGACGCAGAACATCAAGAGCGAGGTCTGCCCGGGAGGGTGACGAGATCGGAGCCCCGACCCGAACGCTGAGCCCGCTCGGTGCAGGCCGCGCACGGGGGGAACGAGATCGTCTTGGCTAACGCCTCAAGTGGCCGTTCGACTTCGCCACCTCGGCCGAGCGTTCGCTGTCGTCGAGACGTTGCACCGTGGTCCGGAACAGGTCGGCCACCATCCGGAGCCGCTCGTCCTCCGACACCGTCTCCAGCAGCCGCTGCTTCTCGGACAGCTCGAACTCGATCGTGCCGGCCATCCCGAAGGCGTCGAGCTCGGCGAGCGTCTCGTCGTCGGGGCGCTCGTCGGTGACCCGCTCGACGAGATCGGCGTAGCGCTCGTGCGCGTCGGCGGCGAGGGCGGGCTCGCCCGGCCCGCCGTCGAGGTCGAGCAGCTCCACGTCGCCCGCCGGATACGGCAGGTCGTCGACGCGGCGGTCGAGCCGGAACGGCCGGCCGCCGGTCACGAGGATGTTCATCCGCCCGTCCTCGAAGCGGTCGAGCACCTGCGTCACGCGGGCCGTGCAGCCGGTGTCGTGGAGCCGCTCGTCCGACAGCCAGACGATGCCGAACTCGGAATCGGCGTCGAGGCACTGCCCGATCATCAGCTTGTAGCGCTCCTCGAAGATGTGGAGCTGAAGGAGCTCGCTGGGCAGGAGCACGACGCCGAGGGGAAACAGCGGAAACGCCTGCAGGGACTCGCCCATGAGGCGAACCCTACGCTCAGCGTGCGGCGGCGACCGTGCTCGTCTGAGGAACCGGCTCGGCCGGCGCTGCGTCGATCGGCACCGTGGCCGACACGAGCAGGTTGTAGAAGATCGCCGGCGGCAGGGCGGGCTCGAGCACCCGGTCGTCGAGCGCTTTCAGCGCGATATAGCCGCGGTAGGCGTACTGGAACCAGAGCGACGGGATCTGACGCGCCTCGGCGGTCGACTCGAGCGTGCGGTTGGCCCATCCGAACCAGCCCGCCACCAGTTCCTCGCCGCTCACGCGCACGGCGTCGAAGCCGGCCCGGCGCGCGAAATCCTGGAGCTGCGCCGGTGTGAACGCGTGGACGTCCACGACGTGCTCGAGCCCGTGCTCGACGGCCTCGCCCTCGTCCCACTGCTCCACGCGCCGGCCGACGCCGAGCATCCGCCGCCAGTAGGGCGACAGCGCGAGCGCGGCGCGCTTCGGCAGCGCGGCAAGGCGGTCGCCGTGGCGCGACGGCTCGCCGCAGAAGGCGATCTGGCCGCCTGGCCGGAGCACCCGGCGGAACTCGCTGAAGGCGGTGTCGAGATCCGGGATGTGGTGCAGGATCGCGTGGCCGAAGACGAGGTCGAACGAGTCGTCCGGGAAGGGCAGCCGCTCGGCATCGGTGCAGACCGTCTCCACGTCGATGCCCAGCCGTCCGGCGGTCCCCGACAGCGCGTCGAGCATTCCCTGGGAGATGTCGGTGCAGGTGAGCTCCCCGATCAGCCCCGCGCGCTTGAGGTTGAGCGAGAAGTAGCCGGTGCCGGCGCCGATCTCGAGCGCGCGGTCGTAGCGAGGGATCGGACTGCCGAGCGCCTTGCGGAGCTTCGCCACCACGAGTCGCTGGCCGTGGCCCTCGTAGGAGATCCCCCACTTGGCGTCGTATTCCGCCGCGGCGACGTCGTGGTAGCGGGTATTGACGTCTCGGATCTGTTCCGCGCTCGGCGCCGGCATGCGCGCGCACTATACCTGCGAAACACAGGCGTACATCACTCTTCGGACACGGGTGGGCACGTATACTCGCCCGCCGCTTGTCGGTGCTCCGCGAGACCACTCAGCAGAACCAGCCGGACGGCGTTCCGGCGCTCTCCCTGACGGGCGAGCGCACGCTCCCCGACGTTCCCGCCGAGAACTACTGGTACCGCCGCCACCTCGTCGTCTACCGCTGGATCGCCGAGCGCTGCCGCGGCCTCGACGTGGTCGACATGGCCTGCGGCGAGGGCTACGGGACGGCGGTGCTGGCGGAGCGCGCGACGCGGGTGACCGGCGTCGACGCCAACCCCGACGCGCATGAGCACGCGCGCCTGAAGTACACGCGCCCGGGGGTGCGTTTCGTGCGCGATCTCGTGGAGTCGTACGACGAGCCGTGCGACGCCGTCGTGTTCCTCCAGACGATCGAGCACGTGCAGAACCCCGCCGAGATCCTCGAGCACTTCAAGTCGATGCTGAGACCAGGCGGCGTGGCATACGTGACCACGCCGAACGTGCTCACGCTGGCCCCGGACGGCGCGGAGAAGTCCGGGAATCCGTGGCACGTGAAGGAGTACCGCGCCGAGGAGTTTCGTGAGCTGTGCGAGTCGGTGTTCGGCAGCGTCGAGGTGCTCGGCCTCTTCCACGCGCGCAAGCTGCGTCTGCACGAACTGGCGATCGAGCGCGGCTGGGACGACCTGCACCCGCGCCTCGGCATCACCGATCCGTTCTACGAGTGGTTCACGCCGGCGATCTCCGAACGCGATTTCGTACTGAGAGGCGGCGGCGATCGCGACCTCGACCGCGCGCTCGACTTCCTGGCGGTGCTGCGATGAACGAGCGCGGCGAGCTCGCGATCGTCCTCCACTCGCACATGCCGTACGTCGAGGGCTTCGGCACCTGGCCGTTCGGCGAGGAGTGGCTCTGGGACGCGCTCGCCGACGTGTACATGCCGATGATCGCGATGCTGCGCGACGCGCCCGTTACGCTCGGACTGACGCCGGTGCTGTGCGACCAGCTCGAGGCGCTGCGCGGCGACGCGGGCGGGCGTTTCCTCGGCTTCATGGAAGGCATGCGCGCGGACATCCACGCCGAGGACGCGCGCGGGTTGGACGAAGGGGGAGAGCACGAGCTGGCGGCCGAGGTCCGGCGCGCCGCGGGCGACTTCAACACGGCGGCGGAGCGGTTCCGCGACCTGCGCGGCGACCTGCTCGGCGAGATCGAACGCCTGGCGCGCACCGGTCCTCTCGAGCTGTGGACGGGCGCCGCGACCCACGCGGTGCTGCCGATGCTCGCCACCGACGCCGGCGTCGGCCTCCAGGTGAGCACCGGCATCCAATCCCACGAGCGGCGCTTCGGCACCTGGTCGGGCGGCTTCTGGCTGCCCGAGTGCGCGTACCGGCCGCGGCTCGAGCGCGACCTCGTCCAGTACGGCGTCAGCGCCTTCTGCGTGGACCAGACCGAGCCGCTCGGCCTGGGGTCGCTCGACCAGCTCGAGCCGATCGCCACGGAGGCGGGGCCGGTGGCGGTGCCGATCGACTGGGAGGTGGTGAGCCTCGTGTGGGACGGCGAGAAGAGCTACCCCGCGGACCCCGTCTACCGCGACTACCACGGGCGCACTGTGCACGACCTCAAGCCGTGGAACATCGGCGGCGAGCCGTATCGCCACTACGAGGCCCTCGTGCAGGCGCGCCGCCATGCCCGTGACTTCGTGCGCCGGGTCATCGCGCGGCTCGACGCCTACCGGGCCGAGCGCGGGCGACCGGGCCTGTGCTGCTTCGCGCTCGACACCGAGCTGCTCGGGCACTGGTGGTACGAGGGCATGCATTGGTTGCGGTTCGTCATCGACGAGGCGCACCTGCAGGGTCTCGACCTCGCCACGCTCCCGGACGCGCTCGAGCGCCACGAGCCCGTCGCGCGCGGGCTCGAGGCGTCCACCTGGGGCCGTCCGAAGGACCTCTCGACCTGGGACCGGCCGCAGGTGGCCGACATCGCTTTCGCCCAGCGCGGCGCCGAGCTGCGCACGGTGGCCGCGGCAGGCCGCGCCCGCAGCGGCGATCCCGCGCTCGAGCACGCGGCACGCGAGCTTCTGGCCGTGCAGGCGAGCGACTGGGCCTTCCAGGTGACCTACGACCTGGCGGGCGACTACCCGCGCAGGCGCGTGTCCGGGCACGTGGAGGCTTTGGACGCCGCGCTCGCCGCTCTGACAGACTCCCGCTCCGTCCCGGAGCCCGCCGTGCGGAATCTCGCACCCGAGCTCGACTTAGCTCCGCTGTTTGGCATTTAGATGCGAGTTCTGATCCTTTCTTGGGAGTACCCGCCCTTGATCGAGGGCGGCCTCGCGCGGCACGTGCGCAAGCTGTCGGAGAACCTCGTGCGCCAGGACGTGGAGGTGCACGTGCTTACCCGCGGCGGCGAGGAGTCGCCCGCCGAGGAGGACTGCGAGGGCGTCATCGTCCACCGCGTCCGCGAGCCGCGCCGGCCGCGCGACCTGTCCGAGTTCGTCGCGTGGATCGAGCACATGAACGCCGACATGCTGGCCGCGGGCGTCGAGCTGGGCGACCGCTACGACTTCGACCTCGTGCACGGGCACGACTGGCTGGTGGCCGTCGCGGGCGACCACCTGGCCAACCGCTTCCGCTGCCCGCTCGTGGTGACGATCCACGCGACGGAATACGGGCGCCACCAGGGCTGGGTCGACCAGCACCCGCAGTCCCACATCCACGGCGTGGAGAAGTGGATGGCCAACCGGGCCGACCGGGTCATCACCTGCTCCGCCTACATGCGCGAGCACGTGTCCGACATCTACGGGCTCGACGAGGGGCGCGTGACCGTGATCCCGAACGGCATCGACCCGACCGACCTCGTTCCGGTCGACGACCTCGACGCGCTGCGCGCCCGCTTCGCGCAGCCGCACGAGAAGCTGGTGCTGCTGGTCGGCCGGCTCGTCTACGAGAAGGGCTTCCAGATCGCGCTCGAGGCGCTGCCGCCGCTGATCGAGCGGGTCGGCGACGTTCGCTTCCTCGTCGCGGGCTCGGGCACGGCCGAGCAGGAGCTGCGCGACCAGGCGTCGGCGCTCGGGCTCGACGACCACGGCACCTTCCTCGGCTGGATCGGCGACGACGTCCTCCATTCCCTCTACCGGATCGCCGACCTCACGGTGGTGCCGTCGATCTACGAGCCGTTCGGGCTCGTCGCGCTCGAGGCGATGGCGTCCGGCTGCCCCTGCCTCGTGGCCGACACCGGCGGCCTGCGCGAGGTGGTTCCGAGCGACGAGCGCGTCGGGCTGCGCTTCCACTCGCGCGACCCGGAGTCGCTCGGGTCGATGGCCGAGCGGCTGCTCACCGACGACGCGCTGCGCGAGCGGCTGGTCGCCGAGGCGCAGGAGCACGTGCTCACGTTCGACTGGGCCGACGTGGCCCGCCAAGCGGCGGCGCTCTACGAGAGCGCAACTTCCGGGGCCAGAACCTCCGCTTAATCGGACATCCGTCGAGATTCAGCTCTCGGCGTGGTCTTCAGGGGAACACTTCGGCTCGTGACCGTGAATCGCATCATGCGAGTCGCTTTTCTCGCCGCTCTGATCGCGGCCATGCCCGTCCCGGCTGAGGCGGGTACGCCCGGTCCGAGGGGTGGCGGCGAGCGTGTTGCAAGCGTCGAGGTGCCCTGCGTCGCAGTGATGCGGCGGACCCCCCGGCGAAGCGGCCACCGCGGTGTGCCGTCGCGTCCGTCCCGCCCCTCGGGCGGGCGCGGCGGTCACCGTCGATAGCCCTTAGGGTGCCCAGCGCATCGTCCGCGGCGTTTCTCGCATGCGGATGATGCGCGCTGGGACCCCGCCGACGATCGCGTTCGCCGGCACGTCCTTCGTCACGACGGCGCCGGTCCCGATCACCGCGTTGTCGCCCACCGTCACCCCGCGCAGGATGCACGCCGCGTAGCCGATCCACACGTTGTTGCCGACACGCACGTCGCGCTTGTAGATCCCCTGCTCGCGGATCGGACGGTCGACCTCGACCATGCCGTGGTCGAAGTCGATCAGCATCACGCGGTCGGCGATCACGCACTCGCGCCCGATCGACACGTGCTGGTAGGCCGAGATCGTGCACTCCTGGCCGAGCACCGTCTTCGCCCCGATCGACACGACGCCCTCGTGGCAACGGATCTTCGACCCGTGCCCGATCCACGACCAGCGGCCCAACTCCACGCGCGCGTTCCGGCCGATCTGGAGCACCACCTTGGGGCCGACGAACGCGAGCCCGTCAAGCTTCAGGCGGCGGCCGTACGGGGTGAGGAACCGGCGCCGGCCGAGACGCACGATCAGCCGTGCGTACTTCGGCGTGAGCATGCGATGGCGGCGCATGAAGCGCAGCAGCGTCAGCAGGCCACCATGAGGCGGGGGAGGGGGCGTCCGCACGCCGTCCTCGCCGTCGGTGGGGGGCGGCCCGGCGATGTCCTGAAGCGCCGTCTCCATGCGGCGATCGATCATATGTGCCCGCTACCGTTCCGCCCCCGTGCCGCCCCTGCCCACCACCGCCGCCGAGCTCGCCGAGCACCTGCTTGCAGGCGACAAGCGGGCGCTCGCGCGGGCGATCTCGCTCGTCGAGAACGACGACCCCGAGGGCTGGGCGCTCGTCCGCGAGATCTATCCGAAGACCGGCAGGGCGTCGATGGTCGGCTTCACCGGCCCGCCCGGCGTGGGCAAGTCGACGCTGATCGGCGCGCTCGTGAAGAACGCCCGCGCACGCGAGCGCGAGGTCGCCGTGCTGTCGATCGACCCCAGCTCGCCGTTCACCAAGGGCGCGCTACTCGGCGACCGCATCCGTCTGTCCGAGCACTTCCTCGACCCGGGCGTCTTCATCCGCTCGATGGCCAGCCGCGGATCGCTCGGCGGGCTGTCGGAGGCCACGCTCCAGGCGGCGCTGCTGATGGACGCCTCGGGCAAGGACGACGTCTTCCTCGAGACGGTCGGTGTCGGTCAGGCCGAGGTGGACATCATCGATCACGCCGACACCATCGTGCTCGTGTTGATGCCGGGCTCGGGCGACTCGATCCAGGCGCTCAAGGCGGGCGTGATGGAGATCCCCGACGTGATCGTGGTCAACAAGTCCGAGCACCCGCTCGCCGACACGATGATCCGCGAGATCCGCGGCGTGCTCTCGCTTGGGCCGCGGACGAGCTGGCGCGTGCCGATCGTGCGGACCGAGGCATCGAAGGGCGTGGGTGTCGACGACCTCGTCGAGAAGCTGAACGAGCACCGCGAGCACATCACCGCGGAGGGAACGCTCGAGGAGCGCCGCCGGCGCAACCTCCAGAACGAGGTCATGCAGCTCGCCACGCTTCGCCTGCGGCGCAAGCTGGAGGAGAGCATCCGCGAGGACGCCTCCGTGGCGGAGCTGTTCGGCGAGGTCGTGCGGCGCGAGCTCGACCCGGCGACGGCCGCCACCCGACTGCTCGACCGCGAGCTGTAGCCATGGCGCCGCGCTGGCTCGAGAAGGTCGCCGCCTCGCGCGCGGGCGGCTTCTGGTTCCTCAAGGTCGCCAACCGCATCGACAAGCGGCTCGTGCCGGCCACGAACGGCCGCCTGAGCACCGCGCCCGGGCGCCAGATCGTCGTGATCGAGGTGATCGGCGCGAAGAGCGGTCAGCCGCGCCGGATCCCGCTCCAGTACGTCAGCGACGGTCCCGACATCGTCCTGATCGCCTCGAAGGCGGGTTCTCCGAAGCACCCCGCCTGGTACCACAACCTGCGCAAGAACCCGGAGGCGACCGTGTGGGCCAAGGGCCGCAGTGGGCGCTACCGCGCGAGCGTTGTCGAGGGCGCGGAGTACGACCGCCTGTGGCAGAAGGCGAGGGACTACTACTCCGGCTACGACGTCTACAAGGAGCGCGCGGGCAGCCGCCGGATCCCGCTCGTCCTGCTCACGCCGCAGGCGCCCGCCGCGAGCGGCCCAGCTCGGTCCACGCCACCAGCGCGGTGAGCGCGACGCCGATCGCCCCCGCGAGCACGAACGGGTACGTCGTGCCGTGGGCGAAGCGCGGCAGCAGCGAGGTGAGCGGGCCGAACGGCGCGTCGGGGAGCGGCTTGACCCAGCCGAAGTCGCCCACACGCACCGCCAGGTAGACCCAGATCGACGCCGCGACACCGATCGCCCCCAGGAGCGCACCCACCCGCGGTAGCCGCCGCACCCCGATCGCCACGAGCGGGACGGCGACCGGCAGCACCGCGACGAGGTGGCGCGCGGGGAACCAGGAGCCGGTCATCGTGGGCGCGAGGAAGGCCGCTACGAGCAGCTGCGCACCGGCCACGACGGCGAAGAGCTGAGCGGTCGTCTGCTCGACGCGAAGCGACGGGATCGCGCGCGCGAGTCCCGAGCGGCGCTCGCGCCAGACGATCCACGCGCCGAACAGCGCGAGCGCGAAGATCGGCGCCCAGCGCAACAGCCCGTAGTTGCGATCGATGAACAGCGCGACCAGCCGGTACGCGCGCTCGATGTAGCCGCCGGGAAACGATGCGCCGGTTGCCGTGACGCCGGGCGCGTCCGCCGAGTAGGGCGTCGGCCCGCCGTAGAGGCCCTCGTTCACGCCTACGTACAGCGCGGTGCTGAAGCCGACGATCTCGAGGCACGTGATCGCCAGGATCGGGCGGCGGGCGGTGCGCATCGCCAGGTATCCGAAGAGGGCGACGGCGAGTCCCGGGATCAGGTACTGCGGCGCGAGCCACGGCAGCAGCGCCAGGAACGCGAACGCGGTCCAGCCGGTGCGCCGGCGCGGGCTGTCGGGGATCCGCAGCGCGAACAGCAGCCCGCCGCACAGCGCAGCCGCCGCCGGCAGGTCGGGGTAGACGGCGGTCGAGTAGGCGAGCAGCGGCGGCGACAGGCCCACCGCGAGCGTCGCGCCCAGCGCCCACGGGTCGGGCACGACGCGCAGTGCGAGGAGGTACGCGAGGGCGACCGCGAGCGCGGCGACCATCGCCAGGAAGACCTCCACGCCCTTCGCCCCGGCGATGGCATACGCGGGCGCGATCAGCAGCGGCAGCCCCACGCCCTGCGGCTCGTTCGCGCGCCCGTTCGTGAGCGACCCGCTCGGTTTCAGGCCGTACGGATAGAACTCGCGGTAGGCGTGCTGGGCGTACTCGTCGCGGAGGTCGGGGTTGCCGTCCTCGACCAGCGACTTCGCCGTCAGCAGGTAGTGCGGCTCGGCGCCGCCGTACTCCGAGTGCCCGAACGCGTGCATCCCGAGCGTGGATGCGTAGACCGCGAACAGCAGCAGCCAGAGGGCGGCTACACGCCGCTTACGCACCGAGGGCGCGCGCGATCACCATCTGCTGCACCTCGTCGGTGCCCTCGCCGATGGTGAGGATCTTGGCGTCGCGGTAGAAGCGGCAGACGGGGTACTCCTCGATGTAGCCGTAGCCGCCGTGGATCTGCACCGCCTCGTCGGCCGCGCGCACCGCCAGCCGGCCGGTCTTCAGCTTGGCCTGCGCGGCCGTGAGGCCGAACCGCTCGCCGCGGTCCTTCAGCGCAGCCGCCTTGTAGGTGAGAAGACGCGCCGCCTCGATCTCGGTGGAGAGGTCCGCGAGCTTCGCCTGGATCGCCTGGAACTTCGAGATCGGCTTGCCGAACGCGCGCCGCTCCTTCGCGTACGCCAGCGCGAGGTCGAGCGCGCCCTGCGCCAGCCCGACGCCCATCGCGGACACGCTGATCCGCCCGCCGTCGAGCGTCTCCATGAACTGGTGGAAGCCCTTGCCGCGCGCGCCGAGCAGGTTCTCCTCGGGGACGGTCGCGCCGTCGAATGCGAGCGGTCGTGTGTCGGAGGCGTGCCAGCCCATCTTGCGGTACGGCGCCTCGACCTCGTAGCCGGGGGTGTCGCGCTCGACGATCAGGTTGGAGATCTCGTCGTCGCCCGTGCGGGCGGTGATCGTCACGCCGCCGGAGATCTCGGTGCCCGCGTTGGTGATGAACTGCTTGGCACCGTCGATCCGCCAGTGGCCGTCCTCGAGCTTCGCGGTGGTGCGGACGTTGCCGGCGTCGCTCCCCGCCTCGGGCTCTGTGAGGCCGAACGACCACAGCTTGCGGCCGCTCGTTAGGTCGGGGAGGAGGCGCTGCTTCTGCTCCTCGTTGCCGAACGCGTAGATCGGATAGGTCCCGAGCGACGTGTGGGCGGCGATCGTGATGCCGACGCTCGAGTCCACGCGCGCGAGCTCCTCGATCGCCAGCGCGTAGGCGAGCGTGCCGGCTCCGCCGCCGCCGTACTCCTCGGAGTAGGGGATGCCCATCAGGCCGAGCTCGCCGGCCTTCTTGATCACCTCGACCGGGAAGCGCTTCTCGCGGTCGATCTCCTCGGCGATCGGCCTGACCTCGCCGTCGGCGAAGTCGCGCGCGAGGCGCTGGATGTCGCGTTGCTCGTCGGTCAGCTCGAACATCGGCGGCGGGAGCTTAGTTGTAACGCGCCCGTGACGGGCTTTTTACCGGCGTAACCCCGCTGTCACGCGGCCGCGCGTACGTTCGTCGCATGCGCTCCGAGAGCGGTCAGGCGACGATCGAATGGACCGGCGTGGTCTGCCTCGTGGCGCTCGTGCTGGGCGCGACGGTGGCGTTCGTGCCGGCCGTCGACGGCCGCTCGTTCGGATCGCTGATCGCGCACTCGCTCGTGTGCGCGGTCAGGGGTGGCTGCGACTCGGGCGACGGCGCGCTTCGTGCCGCCTACAGCGCGGCCGACGCCGAGCTCGTCCGCCGCTACGCGCCGAACATCGTGTACGAGCCGGGCACCCACACGCTGCCGATCGACTTCCGCCGCTGCAGATCGCATTCCTGTTCGGACGCGCCGGACGAGCGCGGCCTCGACGTGTCGCGCTCGACGCGCGGCGGGACGCCGGCCGCGGCGTTCACCCACGTCGTGCGGCGCGGGGGTGAGACGTTTCTCCAGTACTGGTTCTACTACCCCGACTCGCCGTCGACCTTCCTCGGCTCGCATGCCGTGCTGAAGCACCTGCCTGGCGGCGACCCGGCGGATCATCCGGACGACTGGGAGGGCTACCAGGTGCGGATCGGCCCCGGCGGCAGCGCGCTCGCGCGCGCGAGCTCGCATCACGACTACCAGGGCTGCAAGGAGCTCCAGTGCAAGAACCACTGGATCGCCTGGACCGGCTGGACGCGCGTCTCGAAGGGCAGCCACGCCGGCCACATCCCGTACCGGACGAACTGGCAGGTCGCGCCGCGGCGGCGGCGCGGGCCGGCGCAGCGAAGCGTCACCGGCTACACGCCGCTCTACCCCGGTCGCGACCTCGACGAGCGGACCACGTCGGCGGCGGCGCTCGAGCTGATCCCGATCGAGACGCTCGACCCGGGCGCGCTCGGCACGTCGTTCGCGATCACCCCGCCGTGGCGCAAGGAGGTGTACGACGACCCCCTGAGCGATTCGACAAGTTGAGATCCGGATAATCACGGACCATGGCGGCCGCGCCTCGTCCCCTGCCCGGAACCGTCAGGCCGCGCCGCTTCCGGCCGCGCCTCCACTACGAGCTGCTCGTCTGCGGGAGCCGCGGGCACGAGCTGGTCGGCACCGACGCGCTCGAGCTCGACCCGCACGACCCGCTGCTCGCGTTCGAGCGCGACGGCGTCCGCTGGTACCGCTGCCTGCGCTGTGACAGCTGGCTGCCGCTCCCGCCACCGGCGCATCCGGCGCACGAGCGGATCCCGACGCGTGGCGAGATCGAGCTGCCCCTGCGCGGCAGGCCGCTGCGCGACCGGATCGTGCTGCGGCTGATCGCGCTCGACCGCGCCCTGCACTTCCTCGTGCTCGGCGTGCTGGGCATCGCGATCCTGGTCTTCGCCTCGCGGCAGGAGCAGCTGCGCGGCGAGTTCTACCGCGTGGCGACGGCGGTGCAGCGCACGATCGGCGGCGGCCCGGTGCAGTCGGAGAAGGTCGGCGTGCTCGGCGAGCTGAACAAGCTGTTCTCGCTGCGCAGCTCGACGCTGAGCACGGTCGGCATCGGCGTGCTCGGCTACGCGCTGCTCGAGGGGGTGGAGGCGGTCGGGCTCTGGTTGCAGAAGCGCTGGGCGGAGTACCTGACGCTGATCGCGACGGCGGTGTTCCTGCCGCTCGAGGTCTACGAGATGTCGCACCACCTGACGCCGTTCAAGGTGATCGCGTTCATCATCAACGTCGCCGTGGTGCTGTACCTGCTGATCGCCAAGCGCCTGTTCGGCATCCGCGGCGGTGGCGCCGCGGAGGAGGCTCAGCGCGAGCGCGACATGGGCTGGCCGGCGCTCGAGGCGGCGACGCCATGGGCGGTCGCGCGGCCCGACGTGCCGGCCGCGGCGCCGTAGCTCGTCAGCGCTGCTGCTTGTCCGCGGTCCGCTGCGCCAGCTCCACGAGCATCCGCACGCCCCATCCGGTCGGGCCGCCGTTGTACGGCCGCGTGCCGCCGTACGCGGTGCCGGCGATGTCGACGTGGACCCACGGCCGCCCGTCCACGAACTGGCGCAGGAACTCGGCGGCGTAGATCGAGCTGGCCTTGCGCACCTCGGCGGAGTTGGTGAGGTCGGCGAACTGGCCCTTGGTCAGGTCGAGGTACTCGGGGTGGAGCGGCAGCCGCCAGCCGATCTCGCCGGTCGCGGCGCACGCCGCCTCGACATCGGTGAACCAGTCGTCGTCGTTCGAGAAGAGCCCGGCGTACGTCGAGCCCAGCGCCACCACGATCGCGCCGGTTAGCGTCGCCATGTCGACGATCATCTCGGCGCCGCGCTCGACCGCGTAGCAGAGCGCGTCGGCCAGGATCAGGCGCCCCTCGGCGTCCGTGTTGTTGATCTCGATCGTCTTGCCGTTCATGGCCGTGACGATGTCGCCGGGCTTCATCGAGTGGCCGCTCGGCATGTTCTCGGTCGACGGCACGACCGCGGTGATGCGCACGGGGATCTCGAGCTCGGCGATCGCGCCCATCGCCTCGATCACCCCGGCCGCCCCGGACATGTCGTACTTCATCTCGTGCATCTTGGCCGCGGGCTTGATCGAGATCCCGCCGGTGTCGAAGGTCACGCCCTTGCCCACGAAGCCGAGGTGCGGCCCCTCCGTCGCGCCCGCGTAGGTCAGCGTGATCAGGCGCGGCTCGCGATCCGATCCCTGCGCGACCGCGGCAAAAGCGCCCATCCCGCGCTCGACGATCTCCTCGCGCCCGAGCACCTCCACCGACAGCGCGTCGAAGCGGTCGGCCAGCTCCTGCGCGCGGGCCGCGAGGTACTCCGGGTTCGCCACGTTCGACGGCGTGTTCTGGAGATCCCGCGCCCGGTTGGTGGCCTCGGCGCGCACGCGCGCCTGCTCGACGATGGCACCCACGTCGCGCTCGGACACGACCTCGAGCGACTGAACCACACCCCCGCCGTCCGCCGATCCGCCGTCCGCCGTCCCCGTCTTGTACCTGTCATACCGGTACAGCCCCATCACCGTCCCCTCCACGAGCGCCGCTGCCGCGCCCTCGCCGCCGGGCTCCGCCCACGACAGCGCCTTCGCCCCGAGCTCGCGCGCCCGCTGCGCCGCCACGGCGGCGGCGATCCGTGCCTTCTCGGCGTCGAACTCCTCGCGCTTGCCGAGGCCCACGACGATCACCCGCCTGCCGTCCTCGTGGCCCACGGCCAGCTTGCGCAACCCGGCCCTGGCCTCGCCGGTCTCGGCCAGCGTGGCCGCCACCCCGGGCGGCGGCGACTCGCCCTCGAACAGGCCGACGACGCGGGTGTCGGCGGACGTCTCCTCGGGTGCGCCTGTGCGGGCGCTCACACTGATCGCGGGCATGGCGGGGCACTCTATCTGCGCTCACCATCAGTAACCCGGCCGCTATTCTGACCGGTCCCGCAGCGACCCAGGGAGACGATCGACTTCATGCCCAAGACGGCCATCCTCGGCACCGCCCGCACGCCTTTCGGCAAGCTCGGCGGCGCACTCGCCCCGCTCGACGCCACCGATCTCGGCGGCAAGGCAATCGAAGCCGCGCTCGAGCGCGCCGAGGTAGCCCCGGACCAGGTCGAGCACGTGGTGATGGGCCAGGTCCTCCAGGCCGGCCAGGGCCAGATCCCCTCGCGCCAGGCGCAGATCAAGGGCGGGATCCCGAAGGAGGTCTCGTCCGAGACCGTCAACAAGGTCTGCGCCTCCGGCATCCGTGCCGTCGCGCTGATCGACAACGCCGTGCGCGCGGGCGACCTCGACGTGGCCCTCGCCGGCGGCATGGAGTCGATGTCGAACGCGCCGTACCTGCTCAAGGAGGCCCGCTTCGGCTACCGGATGGGCGACGCCAAGGCGCTCGACGCGATGATCAACGACGGCCTCACGAACCCGTTCAGCGGCAAGCACATGGCGCAGGAGGCGAGCGAGGTGGCCGCGGAGCTCGAGATGACACGCGCCGACCTCGACAAGTTCGCCCTCCTCAGCCACGAGCGCGCGATCGAGGCGACCGACGAGGGACGCCTCCCCGAGGAGATCGTGCCGGTCACGATCGAGACGAAGAAGGGCGAGACCACCGTCGAGGTAGACGAGGCGCCGCGCCGTGACACCTCACTCGAGGGCCTCTCGAAGCTGAAGCCGATCTTCGTCAAGGACGGCACGCACACCGCCGGCAACTCGCCGGGCGTGAACGACGGCGCCGGAGCGATCGTGCTCGCCTCCGACGAGTGGGCGAAGCAGAACGGGCGTCAGGTGCTGGGGACCGTCGTCGGCCACACGCAGGTCGCGGACGAGTTCGCCTATCTCGCCCGCACCCCCGGCAACGCGACCAAGAAGCTGCTCGAGCGCCTCGGCGTCTCGATCGACGACATCGACCTCTTCGAGATCAACGAGGCGTTCGCGTCGGTGGCGCTCAACTCGATGCGGATCCTCGGCGTCGACGAGAGCAAGGTCAACGTGAACGGCGGCGCGATCGCGCTCGGCCACCCGATCGGCGCCTCCGGCGCGCGCATCGTCGGAGCGCTCGTGCACGAGCTGCGCCGGCGCGGCGGCGGCCTTGGAGTCGCGGCGATCTGCTCGGGCGGCGGCCAGGGCGACGCGATGCTGATCGAGGTCAATAACGCGTAATTGCTCCAGGCGGAGTAAAACTCCCGCGGTCAAGGACGTCCGCGGGGGACGGTCTCCGCGGCGCCCATCTTCTCCGTAATAGGGGGTGGAGGGATGGAAGGAAACGTCTCACGTGACCCGACTGTCGGCGAGACCGGCAGAGCGAGGGTCGCCGAACCGACGCGCGTGCTGCCGATCACGGCCAACCCGGCGGCGCTGGGCCTGGCCGGCTTCGCGCTCACGACGTTCGTGTTGAGCTTCTTCAACGCCGACCTCGTCAGTTCGCAGGGCGAGCCGGTGGTGCTGGGGCTGGCGCTCGCGTACGGCGGCATCGCGCAACTGCTGGCCGGGATGTGGGAATTCCGGACCGGCAACACGTTCGGCGCGACCGCGTTCACGTCGTACGGCGCGTTCTGGCTGTCGTTCTGGGCCTTCGAGCAGTTCTTCGCGAAGGACATCAAGGACCCGGCGGCGGTCGGCAACGCCGTTGGCCTCTACCTGATCGGCTGGGGGATCTTCACGGCCTACATGTGGGTCGCGTCGTTCCGCGTCAGCGTCGCGGTCAACCTCGTGTTCCTGCTGCTGGCGATCACGTACTTCCTGCTCGGGATCGGCAACGCGGGCGACAGCAGCGGCCTCATCAAGGCGGGCGGCTGGTTCGGTATCGCGACCGCGGTCGTGGCCTGGTACGCGTCGTTCGCCACGGTGACGAATGCGACGTTCAACAAGATCGTGCTCCCGGTGAAGGACCTCACGGGGATAGGCAACAGGTAGTCATCCGGCGCGGCCATGCCAATTGGTGATACGAAACCATCGGCGAACAGTTGCAAATCCGCCGCGATGCCGCCCTTCGCAATTTTCTGTGGAATCGGATTGTCGATCTTTGTTCCGCCGCCCGCAGGGCTCATCACCATGACCATAACGGCTGAAGAAACGGCGCTCGCGCCCGCGTCCGTTGTGGCCTTGGCCGTGAGCGAGTGAGTTCCTGCCGGGAGAGTTGTGCTCACACTGTAGGGACTGGTCATATCGATTCCGAGTGAGGTGCTTCCGTCAAAAAACTCGACTTGAGCGATGTTTCCGCTGGTCACGGAAGCAGTTGCCTGGATGGATATTGCCGTGCCCGCGGCGAGCATTGTGCCATTCGTGGGGCTCGTCATCATGACGACAGGCATCGCCGGCCCCCCGGCTTGAACCGTGAGGGTGACGGCTGAAGAAACGGCGCTCGCGCCCGCGTCCGTTGTGGCCTTGGCCGTGAGCGAGTGAGTTCCCGCCGCGAGAGTTGTGCTCACACTGTAGGGACTGGTCATATCGATGCCGAGTGAGGTGCTTCCGTCAAAAAACTCGATTTGAACGATGTTGCCTCCAGTGACTGATGCAGTCGCCTCTATCGAAGTGGGCGTGCCCGCCGCGACCATCGCGTTGTTCGCGGGACTGGTTATACTGACAACTGGAACCGCGGCCTGTGCCGATTGAACGGTAATGGTGCCGGTCATGAAGGTATGGACCGCGCAAAAATAGGGGAAAGTTCCGGCCGAGTTAAATGTAAATGAGAACGATTGCCCTGGAGCCAACAGCCCTGAATTCCAGGTCCCACTCGGTGAGCCAGGAGGGCCGCTGGTGCTCGTATGCGAGGTGGAATCGCTGTTCATCCACATGACCGTATCGCCCACATTGATCGTCTTACTTTGCGGCGCGAACGCAAAGTTGCTTATGTCGATTGTGATGGTTGCGCTTTCCAACGGCGGCACCGAAGCCAAGAAAACCGCGATGAAAGCAATTGCTGAATGCCAGTTAATTTTCAATTTCATTTCCTA
>JAICRZ010000249.1 GCA_025937135.1 Thermoleophilaceae bacterium | reverse complement strand
TGCCGCCGCGGTGGCCGAACGGCAGTTTGAAGGTCTCGAGGCCGACCGCTCGGCAGAGCAGCTGGTGGCCCATGCAGATGCCGAACACCGGCACCTTGCCCACCACGCCGCGCACGCTCTCCACCACGTAGTTCAGCGCCGCCGGATCACCCGGGCCATTGGCCAGGAACACGGCGTCGGGGTCGCGCGCGAGGAGGTCCTGCGCGCTGGTGGAGCAGGGATGCAGCTCGAGGCGCACGCCGCGCTCGCGCAGGTTTCGCACGATCGAGTCCTTGATGCCGGTGTCGATCGCGACGATCCGCGGCCCGGGGTTGTGGGGGTCGAGCAGGACCGGCTCGGCCGGCGTGACCTCGCAGGCCAGGTCGCGCCCGTCCATCGGCGGCTCGGCAGCGATCAGCGCGCGCGCCTCGTCCTCGGCCATCTCGGCCGGGAAGATTCCGCCGAGCATCGCGCCCTTGTCGCGGATGTGGCGAACGAGCGCGCGCGTGTCGATCCCGGTGATGCCCGGCACCCCGCAGTCGTCGAGCCACGTGAGCCAGCCGCCCTCGGCGCCCGGCGCGTCCTCGCGGTCGACGCCCTCGCGCATCACGACTCCCCGCGCGTGGATGGCCGTCGACTCCATCGCGTCCGCGGACACGCCGTAGTTGCCGATCAGGGGGTAGGTGAAGACGATGATCTGCGCGCGGTAGCTCGGGTCGGTCACCGACTCCTGATAGCCGGACATCGACGTGTTGAAGACGACCTCGCCGACCGTGTGGCCGCGGCCGCCGACGGCATCGCCGTCGAAGCGGATGCCGTCCTCGAGGAGCAGGTACGCCGCGCTCACTAGGCCACCGCTCCGATGGCGAATGACCGCTCGCGGTAGGCAACCGCGCCGGCCGCAACCGTGAGCCGCACGCGCCCGGTGAGCGTCTGGCCGGCGAAGGCGTTGTTGGCGCTGCGGCTCTCGTAGCCGGCCTCGCCCACCTCCCACTCGGCCCCGAGATCGACGAGCACTACGTCCGCCAGCGCGCCCTTCTTCAGCGTGGGCACGTGCAGCCCGAACGGCTCGGTACCGGACGTCATGCGCTCGACGACGGTGCCGAGGTCGAGCAGTCCCGGGATCACGAGGTGGGTAAAGAGCGCGGCGAACGCCGTCTCGAGCCCGGTGACGCCCATCGGCGCGACCTCGAACGGCTGCTCCTTCTCCTCGCGCGAGTGCGGTGCATGGTCGGTCGCGACGCAGTCGATGATCCCCGACTTCAGCCCCTCGATCAGCGCGCCGCGGTCGCCGTCCGAGCGCAGCGGGGGATTCATCTTGAACTGCGCGTCGAGCGAGCGAACGGCCTCGTCGGTCAGGCAGAGGTGGTGCGGCGTGGCCTCGCACGTGACCTTCACGCCGATCGCCTTGGCCGCCTCGATCGCCTCGATCGACTCGCGCGCGGAGATGTGCTGGACGTGGATGCGGCCGCCCTCGTAGGCGGCGAGCGCGCAGTCGCGGGCGATCATCGTCGACTCCGAGACCGACGGGATTCCGGCCATCCCGAGCAATGCCGAGACCGCGCCCTCGTGCATCACGCCGCTGCCCGACAGCGACGGGTCCTCTTCGTGCAGGGCGATCGTCCGTCCGGCGAGGCGCTGGTACTGGAGCGCCTGGCGCATCACTCCGGCGTTGCGGATCGGCAGGCCGTCGTCCGTGAAGCCGGCGGCGCCGGCGTCGGCGAGCTCCGCCATCTCGGTGAGGTCGGTGCCGTGCTGGCCGCGCGTGACCGCGGCGGTGAACCCGGTCGGGATCCGTGCCTCCTCGCGCGCGCGCTCGCGCAGCGACTGGAGGACCGACGCCGAGTCGACCACCGGCTCGGTGTTGGGCATCGCGAGAATCTGGCAGTAGCCGCCGGCCGCCGCCGCGCGCGTGCCGGTCTCGATGTCCTCCTCGTCCTCGCGCCCGGGCGTGCGCAGGTGCACGTGCGGATCGACGAACGCCGGCAGCGCGTGCAGCCCGCGGGCGTCGATCGTCTCGGCGCCGTCCGGCGCCTCGAGGCTGCCCGGCTCGCCGATCGCCGCGATCTCGCCGTCCCGGACGAGCAGGTCGCCGGCGCCGTCGAGTCCCGCGCGCGGGTCGAGCAGGTGCGCGCCGCGGATCAGCAGGTCGCCCTGGACGGCGGCGCGGGCGGAGCGGTCGAGCGCAGGAGCGCTCACGCGTGCTGCACCTCGCTCGGGGCGGCGAGCGCGCTGCGCGCGGCCGGGCCGTCACCGCTGCCGCTGCCGGCCAGCAGCTCGTAGAGCACCGCCATCCGCACGACGACTCCCGACTCGACCTGCTGCACGATCAGCGCCTGCGGCGAGTCGACGACCTCGCCCGACAGCTCGACCCCGCGGTTGACCGGGCCGGGGTGCATCAGGATCTGGTTGGGCGCCAGCCGCCGGCCGTCGATCTGGTAGCGCGCCGCGTACTCGCGCAGCGACGGCACGAACGAGCCCGTCATGCGCTCGTTCTGCATCCTCAGCGCGTAGACGACGTCCGCCTCGCCGAGTCCGTCGAGCGACGTGCGCACGCGGCAGCCGAGCGACTCGATGCCGCGCGGGATGAGCGTGGGCGGTCCGCAGAGCGTGACCTCGCAGCCCATCCGCGTGAAGGCGAGGATGTTCGAGCGCGCGACCCGGCTGTGGAGCACGTCGCCGACGATCCACACCCTCAGCCCTTCCAGCGAACCGATGCGGCGGCGCAGCGTGTAGAGGTCGAGCAGCGCCTGGGTCGGGTGCTCGTGCTTGCCGTCGCCGGCGTTGACGACCGAGGCGGCGGTCCAGCGCGCCACGAGGCCGGCGGCGCCCGCGTGCGGGGAGCGGATGACGATCGCGGCGGGGTCGTAGGCCGAGAGGGTCTGGACGGTGTCCTTGAGCGACTCCCCCTTGTCGACCGACGAGCCGACCGACTTCACGTTGACCGTGTCCGCCGAGAGCCGCTTGGCGGCGATCTCGAACGACGAGCTCGTGCGCGTCGAGG
>JAICRZ010000119.1 GCA_025937135.1 Thermoleophilaceae bacterium | reverse complement strand
CGCGGCAGCCAGTCGACCATGAACAGCTCGACCACGACCGGGCTCCAGCGCAGCGGGCCGCCATGGTTGTAGTCCGCGCCGAAGTCGATCGCGACCTGCGCCACGTACTCGGCATCCTCATCACCGCGCCAGCGCCGGCCCTCCGGCGCCTGCAGGAACCCGGCGAGCAGCGCCTCGCGCTCCTCGAGAGGCACCTCGCGGTAGTCGTCGGGCAGCTCGAAGCCCTCGGGCAGCAGGCGCAGACGAGCCTCGACCAGCGCGCGCGACGCGGGGACGTCCTCGCTCACCGGCGGGTCGAGCGTGTGGTCGAGCATGTAGAGCGCGCGTTCGACGCGGGCGCGCGCCTCGGCGAGATCGAGCGCGCGCAACTCGATCCCCGGCTCGCCGTGGCGCTCGAACTCGGCCCGGACCTCCGCCAGCGGCCCGGCCACGAACACGTCCTTGACCAGCCCACCGAGGTTGTGGTCGACGTACACGCCCAGGGTGTGTGACCCGCTGAACTCCAGCACCACGCTGACGCCGTCGTCGAAGTCGTCCTCGCACAGCAGCGCCGCCGCGGTCGGCCGAGCGCTGCCGGGCTCGCCCGCCCAGTCAGGGTCCGGCAGGCCGGCAGCGGCGAGTCGGTCGGCCGCCGCGCCCGCCAGTTGCGCCCGGCCGGGCGCGCCGACCGCGCTCAGCGCCCGCAGCGCGGCGAGCGCCGGCGCCGTGCCCAGCGCCTCGAGCGAGCGCACCAGCCCGGGGAAGAACACCGCGTCGGCCTCCGGCTGGTGCAGCCAGGTGCCCACGAGGCTCGACGCCCACTGCTCGGCCTCGAGAGCGTCCGTGACCTCGGCCACGACCTCGGTGGCCAGCTTGGCCACCTCCGCGAGCATGCGCCGCAGCGAATCCGCCTGGCCGCGCGCCCGGGTCGCCGACTGCGCCTTGCGTCGCTGGCGCCGCTGCTGCTGCCGATGCCGCTTCTCGCTCATGACGGCGAGCGTAGATCCAGTGCCGGTCGCCATCCGGATGTCCGCCCGCAACGTGCGGCGAAACGCCTCCGACGAGGCCCACAGGCCGCTGTAGGGAATGGCGAATGCAGGGTGCGCGATTGGCTACTAGTGTCTGCGCAATTGGCTAGCGCTTGATCTCAAGCGGCCGCGCTGAACTGTTCGAAGCGCAGGAGCAGTCGCTCTGGATCCGGTCTTTCATCGCTACGGCGCGGCTGCTGGATTGCGGCACCGTGGAACTCCTGCAAGCCGCTGCGGAGCATCGGCCCATCGATCTCGTCGAGCAGCCGTCGCGCGATATGCACGACGCCGCGAGGATCGATTCCGAGCAGGTTGCGGTCGTAAGCGAGGTGGTGGATCGCGCACAGCGCGATGCCGTTGACCACCGTCGCGGCACCGAGCGGCGCACGGTCATCGATGATGTGCGCCGCTTGGAGAAGCGACGCCTCGCGGAGACGGCAGACCGCGCAGCGAGTAGCGTACGCACGGAGCACGGCGCTGCGGAAACGATGCTGATGCAGCCGGAGGAGGGCGTCGTAGGTCGCGTAACGACGGACGTCCCCCTCCGAGATGAGACCGGCGGGCGTCGTGTCCTCCATCGGTAGTCCCGCTTGGAGGCGGACGAGCTGGGCGTCCTCGTCGACCGCCACGACGAATGCCGGCGCGACCGCCGCGTACTGGCTCGGCGCGATGCCGCGGAAGTAGATCAGCGGCACAGCGAGCTGGTGCGCGCCGATCAATGCCCGGTTGTCCGCGGCGGCACTCAGACGGGCCGCCGGCGACTCGGTTCGCGGCGCCCTGAACCGATAAACGAAGCTGTCCGTCGCCTCGTCGAACTCGTCCTCGTACGGCGCCGGGCGCCCGCTCTTGGGAGGCGCCGTCACCAAGCAGAGCGCCGCGGGCCCGGCCATCTCCCTGGGTCTGAAGATCCCGCTGTAAAACGAGCCGAAGCTCACGCGGCGGCCAGCGAAGCGGAACCCTTCGACCAGCGCGGCCAGCGGGATCAGGTCGTCGAAGCGCCGCTGCAGCTCGCGAACCCGCTCCAGCGCTGCACTGCGCAACTCGGTGTCGCGAACGTCGACCACTGAGCCGAGTCTCTCGATCGCAGCGCCGCGTCGCAAGCGGAGGGGCTGGCACTCTCACCGTGGCATCGGTGCGGCTGGGAGGCGCCGGCAGCGGATGACGAGGATCGGCGAGTAGGCTCGCCGGCATGGAGTCCCCAGCCGTAGGCGACCTCGTCAACGTCTCGACCGGCGGCCCGCCCGCTGATGGGATCGTGTTCGACATCCCGAGCGCGCAAAAGGTCGTCGTCGCGATCGTGGATCCCCGGCGGGGTCCCGTGTTCAGCACGGTGCGTCCTGGGACGCTCAGCGTGCGCACGACCGAAGGCGCCCATGACGTCGCGCTGCGTCAGCTCATCCGCAGGAGCCCACCTCCCGGGCAACGGACCGTGCGTGGCGGGCCGAGCGGTGGACGGGGACGCGCGGGCCACACGCGTGGCGCGACGCACCGCACCAGCGACCACTGACGAGGGCCATGACCCGGTTGTCGTGAAGGCCGGCCCGACGGTCGATCCGAGTGGTCAGGCCCGCAGGCCGCGCGACCATGGGTGGCTCGCGCCGGCGCCTGTGGCCGGAGGGTCGTCCAGGCACATCACGCCGCCCTGTTCGAGCAGGTCCACGCTCTCGTGGTGAGCCCGTGTGCGAGCCGGGCCCGCCGGGATGACCGGCGCCGCGTGGACGGGCCTGGCGTGCTGGACGGGGCTCGCCTGTCTGCGGCGCGTCCTCCTCGGCGCGGCGCTCGCAGATCGCGCGGCGGCCCGCTCGGCCTCGGACTCGTCCTCCGGCCTCGCGCGCATCGGGCCCGCCGGCGCACCGGTCTCCACGTCGACCGCCCGGGCGCGGACCTGGGCGAGCATCCAGTCGCGGTCCGCGGAGATCGGCATGCGCTCGAGCCGGTCGCGCAGTCCCCGCAACTGGTCAAGTCGATCGCGCTGGTTCATCCGGCCCCCTGCCTCTGCTCGAGGGGGCGCAAGGCAAGCCGCCCGGCGCCGCAACCTGTTCCATCGGCACATCGGTGCCCGGACTTGAGCCCAATGTGACCGCGAACGCGCCATGTTCGGCGCCGAGCGCGCGGACATGTCGCATGCCTCGGCGTCGAGGGCTCGTCAACAGCCCGTGGCCGCCCGTAGAGCGGCGCACAGTTCCTCGCGTCGAGCCGCCGGGATCTCGGTGATCCGCTGTGTCAGCAGCGCCTTCGGCACCGTTGTCAGGTTGTCGAAGGTCAGCGCGCACTCCTCGGGCATGCCGTCCGCGCGGCCCAGGCGCACCTCGGTCGGGATGTCGCGGATGGTGCGCGTCGCCGGCGCCACGAGCACCGACGTCAGGACGGCAATCGCGGCCGGGCGGGTGAGGACGCACGCCGGGCGCCGGCCCGCGTCCGGGTGCTCCACCCACCACACCTCGCCGCGGTTCACCAGGGCTCCGTCGCGACCATCCGCCGCGCCGCCTCGTCCGCCCACGCATCCTCGGGAGGCTGACGGGTGTAGGCCTCGACGATCAGGCGGTCGATCTCGGCCTCGTGGTGATCCGCCAGGTACTGCTCCAATGCCTCGCGGATCAGCTCGGAGCGAGACCGCCCTTCTCGAGCGCGGAGGCGGTCGACGCGCTCGAGGAGGTCGTCGGTCAACTGCACGAGTGTCTGAGTCCGTGGCACGGGCCATATGGTAGCCATATGGCGAAGCTGGCGCGCGACGTGCCGGCCTGCCCTTCAGGGAAGGACTCGACCGGCCGCCTTGGCCAGGCGCTCGTCGAAGGTGAGCACGGCGCTCGCGCTCGAGTGTCGGGCCGCCAGGAGGACGCAGCAGTCGGGCAGTTTCAGCCCGGTTTCCGCGCGTAGCGTCGCGAGATCGCCGGCTGCACCGGACGCCAGCGGGACGTCCTGGATCTCCAACGCCGCGATCGCCGCGCGCGCGTCGTCCAGGCGGCCGCGTCGTGCGGGTCCGACGAGCACCTCGGCCAGGGTCAGCGTGCTCGCCCCGAGCGTCTCGCCGGCGGCGGCGAGCAGTCGCTCGACCGCCTGCTCGTGGAGTGCGTCCCGGTCGTCCAGATGCGCGATCAGGACGCTCGCGTCGACGACGATCACGCCGGCCAGTCGTCGCGGAGTCGCTCGAGGTAGTCGGCGTCGTAGACACCGGACAGTGCGCCGCTCGTGCGGCGGATCGCCTCACGCCGGCGCTCGGCCTGCCCGTCGCGCTCGCGCTCGATGACATCGCGGCCCTGCGCGACCAGGCGCAGCAGCAGCTCGCGGCGAGACGGCGTCTCCGGCCAGCGCTCGGCCGCGAGGTCGATCGCCTCGGCGACGTCGTCCGTCTCGGTGATCGTCAGGCGCGGCCGATCCGTCGGCATGGCTCACAAGTGTAGCACCAAGCGTCGCGGTGCGGCACCTCCGCAACTGAGCTCGAAGCGCCGGTTGTTCGCTCGCCCGCGGCAGTTCACAGCGGCATCGCGCAGGTCGAGATTGCGCACTTCGATCGGCCGGTTACGATCGACGGCATGCGCGACAGCGAGAGCGTGCAAAGGTGGATTCGTCGCAACGAAGCGGCTCGCGTCGAAGACCGCCGGCGGGACGCCGAGCGGTCCATGTCCGAGCGCTTGGAGGAGGCGGTGCGCCTGAGCCGCATCGCGTCCGAGCTCCACGAGAATTTGGGCCGCTCACCGGATGTTCGCTCCGGATGAGCTGATCGCGGCGCTCACCGATGGGCGCGTGGACTTCATCCTCATCGGCGGGTTGGCGGTCGGCGCGCACGGGTTCCCGCGAGCGACGAAGGACGTCGACACGGAAAGCCGCCGACGGACCGCTCACGGCCACACGGGTTCCCCGACCGAGCTCCGCCAGACTGCCGAGGATGCACGCGACCGTACTCGAGGCGGGCCAGGGCGAGCGGTATCCGGCGGGAGCCGACTCGCAGATTGTGATCAAGGCCACCGGCGAGGAGACCGCCGGCTCGTTCTTTCTCTCCGAGACGACGATCGAACCCGGCTTCCCGGGCCCCCCGCCGCACCGGCATCGCGCCCTGCACGACATGTTCTACGTGCTCGACGGCACCCTGACCGTGCGGCTCGGCGACGAGACGCGCGAACTCGGCGTCGGCGCGTTCGTGTGCGCCCCGCCCGGCGTGGTGCACACGTTCTCCAACACCAGCGACCGCCCCACCCGCTTCCTGAACTTCAACACGCCGGCCGGCTGGGAGCACTACATGCGGGCGCTCGGCGAGGCAGCCGCCGCAGGTCCGCTGAGCCGCGAAACGATCGGAACGATCGCCTCCCGCTACGACTTCGAGGCCGTCTGACCACCGCTTTTGGCGAGGCCCTGAGCGGTCCCGGTGAGGGAAGCGCCGTTCGCCGAGTGACCCACGACGAACCGCTCCAAGCTTCAAAACTTCCCAGGCGGCACGCACTGCACTCCGAGTGCGGACGGGCCTGAGGCCTTCTACATGAACGCGGCGGCGACGTCAGCCGGCGGACTTCCGCCACGCCCAGAGGAAGCCGGGCTGATCGCCTACTGCCAACGCACTCTCAACGCCAGCTGGAAGTAGGTTTGAAGCATCTACCGCGGGTGAATCTCCCAGTACGCTCGCGGGTCCTTGCGACTCTTGCCCACCCAGCGAATCACGCCGGCCGCTTGCAGCGACTCGAGCACTCGGAGCGCGTACGGCCGCGAGCGTCCAAGCATCTCCGCGACGTCGCCGGTGCTGAGTCGCCCGGCGTCACGCAGGGCGGTCGAAATCGCGCGCGCGTCCGGTGTGAGCTGTCTGTCGAGCGCCTGCTGCACAGGTTCGCCGCTCAAGAGCAGCTGCACGCTGGCCGCCGATTGGCGGTAGACCGGTTCCGGCAGCCCGGACAGCCGCATCTCCTCGTAGATGCGGCGGATTCCCTCCCCCAGCTCCTGCCCGAAATGCAGGTCAGAGCAAACCCGGGCGATCCGCGGATTTCGGGCGAACCGAGGCGCTTCAAGCGGATTCGTCAAGTCCACAATCCCCGGGAAGCGACCCGGGCTTGAGATCTCGATGCGATCGTCGAAGACTTCGACCCGGATGTGATCCCCGCTCAGGCTGTAGGACCGATGGACGACTGCGTTCACCAGTCCCTCGAGCCAGGCGTCGATCGGCACGAGCGGGACCTCGCCGAACCGCCCGTCGGCGCCGAGCGCGCGACGCGAGGGAGCCAGCTCGGCGACACGATCGCGCCCGGCGATCAACACGCGCGGAATCGGGCCCTCGAATCGGTCGTCGGAGAGAAGCTGCTGCCGCGCCCCCGTTCCTCGCTCCCGACCCCTGTAGCGCAGTACTCGGACCAGCGCCTCCGGGAACCAGCGCTGGGGATGCTCGGCGAAGAGTAGGCAGCCGGCCACGGTCAGCACCGCACCGTCCGCGAGCCCTCTCGCGTCCAGCAGCCGGCTCGGGTCGGCCGCGCCCGTCAGATCGACATAGTGCGCCAGCAACCCGTCATCGACATCCCCGATCCACGCACCCGACGGACGAGCCTCGTAAGCGTCGCGGCCGCGATCGAACGACAGCTCCTGGCGCTGGGCGAACGTCAGTCGCCGGTTTTCGTCACCGACCCGTAGGAACACCTCGTCGCGCACGTTGGCGTGCACGACGCCCGCCGCCGGTCTGATCTCGAAGACGAGCAGGTGTTCGCCTCCGCCGCAGGGCAGCAGCCGCGACGTGGCGGCAACCGTCGGTACGGTTCGGTCCATCGCGGCCTGCTGCAGCTCGTTGATGCCGCGGCCGAGCCTCGACACGCCTTCCACGCGGCCGTCATGCAGGCCGACCACCACGACACCGCCGTCAGCGTTCGCGAAGCCGACGAGCGTGTCGCCGAGCGCCGCCTGCTTGATGCGCGCGGACTTGCGCTCGAACCACTGGTCTTCCGGCAGACCAAGCAGGGCATCGGCCACTTCGTCAGGTGGCAGTGCAAGGGCTTTGTCGACGTCGGCGCTTGGCACGCTACTCTCAATCGTTTAGAGTAGAGCAAAGACCGGCGAATCTCACCGCGCGCGTCCGACGTCCATTGACCATGCTCAGGCCGTGATGAGTATCTCGTGGTCCATCAGCCGGCGCACGTGCTTCTCAAGCCGCCCGGCGACATCGCGGTCCTCGATCAGTACACCGGCTTCGAGGTTCGCGGTGAGCGCCCGCTCGGTGAGATTGGCGGAGCCAACCAGTGCGCGGCGCCCGTCGACGACGAGCAGCTTCGCGTGCAGGAGCGCGCCGGGCTTTCGCCGCTCGGCGGGCCAGCGCCAGCGCGTGATTCCCGCGACGGAGCTGAAGGGAACCGAGTGCGCGCCGGAGTAGCCTCCGCCGCTGTCGGCCTTCGTCTCGAACACGACGTCAACCATGCAGCCGCGATCGACCGCCGCGGTCAGCTGTCCGCCGAGCCCGAGCAGCGTGTAGGCGGCGAAGCTCACGACGAGGATCCGTTCGCTTGCGTCGCTGACCAGGTCGGTCAGCACGGCAGCCGTGAGCCGCTGCTCGCCGGACGCGCACGGTCCGGTCCAGACCGGCCGCGCGCGGCGGGCATCGGCGTCGCGACGGGCGACCAGACCGGTACGCAAGGCGAGCGCGACGCCGGCCCCTGTCAGGCCGGGCGACGCGGCCCAGGCCTCGGCCAGGCTCGCGACCGCGTCGTGAGCGGAGACCGGCGCCCCCGTGACCGTACGGCCAAGGTTGGGTCCCGGGGCGGCTCGCTTCCGGCAGGCGACGGCGAGCGCCTCGATCTGCGCGTCGCTGAGCTGCGCCAGCACGCCGCCGATGGCCGCCTCGACAGTCACGGCACCGAGAAGTACGCGACACCGGGCTCCGACAGGGTCGGTACCAACGTGGCTCGGTCGAGGAACCGGTTGCCGCGCTCGCACGAGGTCTCCGAGGCGAACTGGCACGCGTGACAGGCGGCGGCGTGGACCGAGCTGTCGCTGCGCGGGTCGTGCTCGGCGCACAACGGGTCGGAGGAGCACAGCTGCGCGCGTTCGAGCGCCTGTCGCAGGAGCGGGCCGAGCTCGTCCGGCTCGCCGAGTGAGACCAGCCCACCGAGCGTGCCCTCGCTATCCGGCGCGGCCGTGTACAGCAGGACCCCGGCCATCGGCTCGTCCTCGGAGGCGTACAGCCGCTCGCGGATCGATGACGCGGTGTAGCCGCACTCGAGCGCGAACTCCCGGATCAACGCGTGGGCGAAGCTGTGCAGGAGCACGTAGCGCTCGGGCAGCCAGCCCAGCTCGGGGTCGAGCCGGCGTCGCAGCCGCCACGCGCGATGGCCGGCGCGCAGGCGCGCCGCGGTGTCGCTCGCGCGATAGCGCGCCTCCCATTCACGCACCCGCTCCTCAGAGAAGCGGAAGAAGATCCCCTCGCCGCGGACCTCGTTGCAGGGGAGCCAGCGGGGAGCCTCGCGCGAGAGCTCGACGATGGCACCGCCGCGCGCGGCGAGGTCGTCCGGCGCGTTCAGGCGGGTGAAGCCGCGCAGCGCGCTGACCTCGCGCAGCCGCTCGACCAGCACCACGTCGTCCAGCTCGGCCCGGAAGGCCTCCGGGACGCTCACGGAGCGCAGCCGGAAGTCGGGCAGCTCCGGCGCGGTGCCCGGAGTGCTCAAGACCCGCCACTCCGGCGTACGGAGATCCTCCGGGTCGCCATTGGGGGTCTCCGAGCGCCGCGCCTCCACCGCCTCGAGCACCGCCGGTTCGCCGAGCTCACCCGCCAGCACCTGCAGCTTCTTCAGGGCAGACACCTGGTTGAGCGCGTAGCGGAGCATGTCGATGCCGCCCGGGAGCGGCTCGAGCTCGCTCCACGCCTCGTCGACGGCCTGCGCCAGCTCGGCCTCGCGCGTCGGGATCGAGAGCGCGGACACCGGCACCGCGAACCAGGCGTTGCTCGCGCCCAGGATCAGGGTCTGCGGCTCCTCCTCGCAGCGGCGGGTGACGCCGAGGTGTGGGTGGCGACCGCGGCAGCGCGGCGGCAGGTACGGCCGCGCCTCCTCGCCGAACGCCTGCGAGAGCCGGCGCCGCCGCTTGCACCCGTCGCACGAGACCAGCACGTCCCCCGGCCGGCCGCCGGCGCCCAGCTCCGCGAGCCGCAGCGTGCCCTGGCATGGCACGCCGCCGTGAAGGAACTCGACCCACGGGAAGTCGTCGAGGTGGCCGTCCGGACAGGCCATCAGGTACCGAGCGGGGAAAGCCGTCGGCGGCCGCCGGCCAT
>JAICRZ010000263.1 GCA_025937135.1 Thermoleophilaceae bacterium | reverse complement strand
CTTCCTGCTGCTGGCGATCGCGGGCCCGGTGGTGGCGGGCACCTCGCTGTTCGGCGGGCGCGGCACTGTCTGGTCGGCGCTCCTCGGCGCGATCCTGATCGGCTCGATCTCGAACGGCATGGACCTGCTCGCGCTGTCCTCTGCCGTCAAGTTCATGATCACCGGCGGCGTCCTGCTCGCCGCGGTGACGATCGACTCGGCTACGCGGCTGCGCAGGCAGCAGGTCCGCAGAGTCTGAGGCAAGCGGCGCGCGCGAGCGCGCCGCACCCGTCCATCGGCGGGGGCGGGCGACCGGAATCGGCGCCCGCCCCGACCGAACAGTTTTCGCTCGTCCCGCCGTCCTGGTCGTAGAACCCGCAAGACTGGAGGACGAGATGGGCAAGATCGTTGTTTCTCAGTTCGTGTCGCTCGACGGGGTGATCGAGGATCCGGGCGGTTCCGAGGGCTGGGACCGCGGCGGCTGGGCGTTCAGGTACGAGCGCGGGCCGGAGGGCGACAAGTTCAAGCTCGACGAGTTGACGGCCGCCGACGCGCTGCTGCTCGGGCGCGTGACCTACGGCGGCTTCGCCGAGGCATGGCCGTCGCGCGAGGGAGAGTTCGCCGACAAGTTCAACGGGATGGCGAAGTACGTCGTCTCCTCGACGCTGTCGAACCCCGAGTGGAACAACTCGCAGGTGATCGAAGACGTGGCCGGCGACGTGCCACCGCTGCGCGACCGGCACGAGGGCGACATCCTCGTGAACGGCAGCGCGCAGCTCGTGCAGGCGCTCACCGAGCACGATCTCGTCGACGAGTACCGCCTGATGGTCTACCCCGTCGTGCTCGGGGGCGGCAAGCGGCTGTTCGGCGGCACGGATGGGCCGAGGTCGCTCAAGCTGGTCGACAGCAGGCCCGCCGGCGAGACCCTGATCCTGACCTACCACCCGGCGTGATCAAGCTCTACCGCGCCCGCTTCTCCACGAACTCCGAGCGCGTGGCCCTCGCGCTCGCGTACAAGGGGCTCGAGGCGGAGTCCGTCTGGATCGACTATTCCGACAGGTCGCCGGTCGAGCGCGCCTCGGGGCAGGGCCTCGTCCCGGTCATCGAATACGGGGACGAGATCGTGGCGGACTCGATGGAGATCGTGCGCTTCCTCGAGGAGCGCCACCCGGCGCCGCCGCTGTTCCCGCCGCAGCCCGAGCGGCGCGCCGAGGTGCTCGTCTTCGTCGACTGGTTCAACCGCGTCTGGAAGCGGCCGCCGAACGAGATCGAGGCCGAGCTGTCGAAGCCGGTGCCCGACCGCGCGCGGATCGACGAGCTGTCCGGCCTGATGCGCGCCTACCTCGACCTGTTCGAGGACATGCTCGCCGGCCGCGAGCACCTGATGGGGCACGATTTCGGCGCCGCGGACGTGGCGGCGTTCCCGTTCCTCAAGTACGCCGTCCTGGACGAGCCCGGCGACGACGAGCTCTTCCACCGGATCCTGCGCGACCACCAGCGCGACCGTCACCGCCCGCGCCTGGAGGCCTGGATCCGCCGGGTCGACCAGCGGCCCAGAGCCTGACCGCCCCGCGGGCCGCGCAACATAGAATCAACCCGATGGCGACGCCCACGCGGCCCATGACGGACGCAGAGCGCTGGTACCGCGAGCGCTACTGCGCGACGCCCGAGCGCGACGCGCTCTTCACCACCGTGTCGGGCGAGGAGATCGAGCCGCTCTACACGGCCGACGACCTGCCGGATCCGTCGGCGATCGGCCTGCCGGGCGAGTACCCGTACACGCGCGGCGTCTATCCGTCGATGTACCGCGGGCGGCTCTGGACGATGCGCCAGTTCGCCGGCTTCGGCACCGCCGAGGAGACCAACGAGCGCTTCCGCTACCTGCTCGACCACGGCCAGACCGGGTTGTCCACCGCTTTCGACATGCCGTCGCTGATGGGGCACGACTCCGATCACGCGCGCTCGCTCGGCGAGGTGGGCCGCGAGGGCGTCGCGATCGACACGCTCGACGACATGGAGACGCTGTTCGCCGGCATCGACATGGGCGAGGTCTCCACGTCGATGACGATCAACGCGCCCGCGGCGATCATGCTCGCCTTCTACGTCGTCGCGGCGGAGCGCAAGGGGGTCCCGCCGGAGCGCCTGGCCGGCACGATCCAGACCGACATCCTCAAGGAGTACATCGCCCAGAAGGAGTGGTGCTTCCCGGTCGACCCGGCGATGCGCCTGATGGGCGACCTGATCGAGTGGTGCTCGAAGGAGATGCCGCGCTGGCACCCGGTGTCGATCTCGGGCTACCACATCCGCGAGGCGGGATCGAACGCCGCGCAGGAGCTGGCCTTCACGCTCAAGGACGGCCTGACCTACGTCGAGCAGGCGATCGAGCGCGGCCTCAACGT
>JAICRZ010000213.1 GCA_025937135.1 Thermoleophilaceae bacterium | reverse complement strand
TGCGCGCCGAGGTCGCGGTGCAGGATGCACGCGCGGTCCATCGGGCCGAGCGCGAACGAGGCGCCGACGCTGATCGCCTCCTGGCCGCGGCCGTCGTAGTAGGAGCCCGGCACCTTCCCCTGGCGGTAGAGCGTGAGCGCTCGCTCCTCGGTCGCCCGCATCAGGTGCATGTAGCGGAGGAGCGCGATCCGGTCGTCGCGCGTGAGTGCAGCTTCCGCTACCTGCGGGTGGCCGAGCGCCGCGGGTCGCGCGGTCGTCGTAGCCATATACGTGTCTCCCTCTCCGCGGCTCGTCGGGGTCTCCGGCCGGGCCTCGAATGTTGTCCGCGCGCCGTGCGGGGTCTCCACCCGATCGCGCCGTATGTGACAGATGGTACCTGCGGATTCGGCGGAGCGGCCCGGCAGTAGCCTGATCGTCCAATGGCCACGAGCGACCAGTTCTGGGCGCGCCGGCTGCGCTGGCGCCTCATCGGCGCCTGGCGCTGGCCGCTGTTTCTCATCTGCACCGTCGCGGACGCGTTCATCGTCCACGAGCTGCCCCCCGCGGGCGCCCGCGCGTTGTTCTTCCCCGCGCTCTTCATCGCGTCGTTCGGCAACCTGATCCTGATCGGAGCCGTGGCGCCGTGGCTGGCCCGCCGCCTGGCCGCGCGGCAGGGAACCGCGCCCGCGGTGTCATTCCCGCCGGCGAACCACTTCGAGGTCCTCGTGGACAAGGTCGCGTCGATCGCGCTGCTGGTCGCGACGCTCGGCCTGTTCGCGGCGGGACTCGGCAACCGCAAGCTGGTCGTGGCCGACACCGACCGCCTGGCACGCGCGGGGGAGGCCGTCAAGTCGTATGTCGACGTCCACGCGCCGCTCGAGATCAGGCGCAACATCGACACGCTCAACACGCACGACACGCAGGAGGACGGCTTCTTCCGGATGTGCGTGGCCTACGACGACCGGACCAAGGCGTACTGCATGTTCGTGGACGCCAAGACGAAGCCGCCGAAGATCGTGCCCGATCGCGACTCGCGCCCCAACGGCGCCTACTTCCGCACGCCCTGACCGGCAGGCTTGACGGAGGATCAAGTAACCGCGATTTCCGGTCGATAGGGCCAGAGGACGGGAGAATCTCGTGTCAGCAGACGTCTTCGTAGCCAGGCAACCGATTTTCGATCCGCAACTCGAGGTTGCGGCGTACGAGCTGCTGTTCCGAGGCGCGAACAACCACGAGACGGCGGTCATCTCGGACAACGAGGAGGCCACCTCCACCGTCGTCATCAACGCCTTCACCGAGCTCGGGCTCGACACCGTCGTCGGCGACCGGCGCGCCTGGGTGAACGTCTCGCGCGAGTTCATCCTCGGCGCGATGGCCTATGCGCTGCCGAAGGACCGCGTCGTGCTGGAGCTGCTCGAGGACCAGGCCGTGGACGCCGAGCTCCTGGGCCAGCTCGATCTGCTCCGCCGCGACGGCTACACGATCGCTCTCGACGACTTCGCCTGGAGCGACGATCGCGAGCCGCTGCTCTCCCACGTCGACATCGTCAAGGTCGAGGTGCTCGGCCGCGAGCCCGAGGCTGTCGCCTCCGACGTCGAGAAGCTGCGCCCCTACGGCGTGACGCTGCTCGCCGAGAAGCTCGAGACGCGCGAGGACTACGAGCGCTGCTCCGCGCTCGGCTTCCAGCTCTTCCAGGGCTACTTCTTCTGCAAGCCCGAGATGATGTCCGCGAAGGGCGTCGCGCCGAACCGGCTGTCGATGCTCCAGCTCGTGGCCGCGCTCCAGGACCCGGGCATCCAGTTCGCCGACCTCGAGACGCTGATCGTGCGTGACGTCGCTCTCAGCTACCGGCTGCTGCGCTACATCAACTCCGCGTTCTTCGGGCTGCGCCGCGAGGTCGACTCGATCGGCCGCGCGCTCGCCCTGCTGGGCCTCGAGAACGTCAAGCGCTGGTCCACGCTCACGATCTTCGCCGGCATCGACGAGAAGCCGCGCGAGGTGATCGTCACCGGCCTCACGCGCGCCCGCTTCTGCGAGCTCGCCGGCCCGAAGCTGTTCGGCGAGGGCCAGCCCGACCGCCTCTTCACGCTCGGCCTGTTCTCGGTGATCGACGCGCTCATGGACGCGCCGATGGACGAGGTCCTGTCCAAGGTCCCGTTCCCCGCCGAGATGACGGACGCGCTCGTGAAGCACACGGGCACGAAGGGCGAGCTGCTCGAGGCGGCGCTGCGCTCGGAGCGCGGCACGTTCGCGAACAGGCAGCTCGCGGAGATCCAGCTCGAGGCGATGAGCTGGGCCAGCGAGGCGGCCGAGCAGCTCTTCGAGGGCGCCCCCGCGGCCGCCCCAGCCCCGCAGCCGGACCCGGTGGGCCCGGCCGAGTCCGCGGCCGCCTAGGTCGCCCGGCGCCGCAGCAGGCGCACGAGATCGCGCGCGTCGGCGAGCGTCGGGAGGAAGCAGTCGCGCATCGTGAGGCCCGTGAGGCGCTTGACCGCGACCACGATCAAGACCGCGTTGACGAGGTATGCGGCGAGCGTGGTGTAGGCGGCGCCGATCGCCCCGAGCGGGGGCACGAGAGCGAACAGCCCGGCGACCGTGACCACGAGCGCGACGATCTGCGCCAATGAGACCGCGCCCGGCCGCTCGGCGCCGAACAGGGCGGCGCTCAGCACCGTGGCGACGGCACTTGGCACGAGGGCGACGAACAGGACCTGCGACATCCCGGTCGCCGGGCTGAAGTCGTCGCCGAACACGAGCGGCACGATCACCGGCGCGAGTGCGATGCCCACCGCCGCGGACGGCACCGCCACCAACGTGACAACGCGCGTCACGCGCGCTACGAACGCCGGGTCGGAGCGCCCCGCGGACGCGGTGAAGCTCACGTCGCGCACCGTGTACAGCGCGGTCAGCGGGATCTCGGCCAGGGCCACGGCGACGGCGTAATAGCCGAGCTCGCGGAGGTTCGCGAGCGGCGGGAGCAGCGCCTGGTCGAGGCGCAGGATCAGCAGGCCGCTGAGCGTCCCGATCCACGTGGTCGCACCGAACCGCAGCAGCGGGCGGGCTTGGACCGGTGGCGCGCCACGGCCGGTCTTCACGTAGAGGATCGGCACCAGTAACAGCAGCGCGGCGAGGGCGGTCCCGTGCGTCGACCAGACGGCGGCCTTGACGGTGAGGCTGCCCGCGATCGCGAGCCCGATGATCAGCGCGAGCCTGCTGAGGACGCTGGCCCAGCGCTCGCGCCGCGCGAGGTCGAAGCGGTTGTGACCCTGCGCGACGTAGCGCAGCATCGTGAATGCGAGGTTGAACGGCAGCGTCGCAGCCAGCACGCGGAACAGGTCGTGGGTCTGCGGGTACTTGCCCAGCAGCGCGGGCTGGACGAGGATCAGAACGCCGGCCGCGACCAGCCCACCGAGCGCGCCGAGTCCGAGCGCGAGGCGCGCAGTCGACTGCGGCGAGGCGCGCCGGCTCGCGACGAAGTACGTGATGGCCTCCGGAAGCCCGAAGGTGAACGCGAGCGTCGCGAGCGCGATCGGAGCCAGCAGCGCGGCGGCCTCGCCGCGGCCCTCGGGTCCGAGCGCCCGCGCCAGGATCGGCGCGGTGATCACCGCGGACGCCGGCAGCGCGAGCGCCGCCAGCGTCGTCGTCGCCATCGCCCTCTTCGGCGACTCCTCGTGGGCGGCTGGGGCCGCGCGCGGCGCTGGCGTCACCGGCCCCTTCTAGCAGCTACGACAGCGAGACCATCACGTGCTTCAGCTCGGTGTACTCCTCGACGGAGTAGATCGACATGTCGTTTCCGTACCCGGACTGCTTGAAGCCGCCGTGCGGCATCTCGGAGACGAGCGGGATGTGGTCGTTGATCCACACGGTGCCGAACTTGAGCCGCCGCGCGACGCGCATCGCGCGGCCGACGTCGCGAGTCCACACGCTCGACGCAAGCCCGTAGTCCACGCCGTTCGCCCACGCCACCGCCTCGTCCTCGGACGGGAAGCGCTGCACCGAGACCACCGGCCCGAACACCTCGCGCTGGACCATCTCGTCGTCCTGCTCGAGGTTCGCCACCACGGTCGGCTCGAACCAGTAGCCGGCCCGGCCGGGTGCGTGGCCGCCGGTGACGGTCTCGGCGTGTGACGGCACCCGGTCGAGGAAGCCCTGCACGCGCTCCTGCAGCGCCTTCGACACCACCGGCCCGAGTTCGGTGTCCTCGGCGGCCGGGTCGCCCATCTTCAGCTGGCTCACGGAGTCGCTCAGGCCGGCGACGAAGTCGTCGTAGATCTTCGGGCCGGCGATCACCCGCGACGCCGCGGTGCAGTC
>JAICRZ010000243.1 GCA_025937135.1 Thermoleophilaceae bacterium | reverse complement strand
TGGACCGGATTCGACGGCTTCGTCGACGACGTGAAGCTGGGCTTCGGCCCCGTGACGCAGTACGACTTCGGCGGCTAGCCGCCAGTCACATCTGAAGCACTGCGAAGGCCCCGCTCCGGCGGGGTCTTCGTGCTTCCTGGCCCAGCGGCAAGCGCGCCCGGCAGGATTCGAACCTGCGACTTCTGCCTCCGGAGGGCAGCGCTCTATCCACTGAGCTACGGGCGCTCGACCCGGCGAGTTTACCCGCGCCCCGTTGGTCAGACTTAAGACATGGCGGAATTTGGTGGCCAAATGTACGGTCGCTTAGGAACGGCGCGCTGAGAACACGGAGGTGACCGGCGCGGCGGTCTGGCCAGGGGGTTCCTCACGCCCCGCTTCTCACGATCAAGGGGACTCGATGCGAAAGACGATCGCGCTCTGCTGCCTTACGGCGCTCGCGGTGGCAGGGGTCGTGCCGGCGTTCGGCGCGGCGAAGCACCTGCTGACCGGCAAGGACATCAAGAACGGCAGCCTCACCGGGAAGGACATCCGGAACAGCAGCCTGACCGGCAGCGACATCAAGAACGGGAAGCTCGGAGGCGCCGACATGCGGCGCGGCTCGATCCCGCTCAACCGGCTCGACAAGAAGACGCGCGACCTGATCAACCGCCTCGGCGGGCCGAGCCTGCCGGCGTCGCAGGCCGAGGCCGGCGCGCCCGGGGCGCAGGGGCCAGCCGGCCCGCAGGGCCCGAAGGGTGACGGACAGCTCAACGTCCTCGCCGCGGGCAACGGGATAACGGTCACCAACTCGTCGGTCAAGTTCACGACCGCCGGCGCCGTGTTCGGCCCATACTCCGACAGCAGCCAGGGCGGCTCGGTGAAGGTCACGAACCTGCCGGCCGGCACGACGCTCGCGGACATCGCCGACCTGACCTACACGGCGAGCTACCACCACTCCGGTGGCAGCGACAACGGCGACGCGCCGTACCTGCGCGTCTTCATCGACAACGACGGTGATGGGACTGCCGACCACGACGTCGTGTTCGGGCCGTCGACCCAGAAGGGCGCGTGCTACGGCTCGGGTGGCGGCTCCTCGTCGCCGCAGTGCACGTCGTCGGATCGCCTGATCAAGTACGACGTCACGAAGGGCGGCGTGCGCTACGACGACGACCCGGGCAGCACTCCGAACCAGTCCTGGGACGAGCTCGTGAACGACCACAAGACCGACAAGGTGTTGGCCATCGTCGTGACCACCGGCTTCTCGCTGGCGGGCACGCAGGGCGGGCTGCTCAACTCGCTGACCTACGAGGTCGCGGGCCGGGCGCCCACGACGCTCGCTTTCGGCGGCTAGTTCGAGGGGCCGGAGTGGAGGGGCGCGTCCCGGTTTCGGCCGGGGCGCGCCCTTCGTCGTTTTCGACACAACCTGACGCCCGCGTCACCAATTTCGTGACGCCGGCGTCACCCACTCGGGCAGCGATTGGTGGCCGAAGGGGTTGGCAAAGCTCCCGGGAAAGGCTTACTATTCGCGCCGTCGCACATACGGCGCTTTGTCACTTGTACGAGGCGTCGTAGAGAGACTTCCGGTGGACGGGAGGAGCCTCGGGCCGCATGGCCGGAGGATGCCGAAGCGTGAGGGGGGAGAGCGGGGCTCCCCCCTCATTCGCTTACGCTCCCGCGCGTGGTCATCGCCGTCATCTCCGACACGCACCTCCCGCGCGGCCGGCGGCGCCTGCCCGATGCGTGCGTCGACCGAATCCGCGCAGCCGACCTGCTGCTGCACGCGGGCGACATCGCCACACGTGAGGTGTTCGCGGAGATCGAGTCGATCGGGCCGCCGCTGCGCGCGGTCCACGGGAACGTCGACAGCGCGGAGCTGCGCGAGCATCTGCCCGAGGCGCTGACCGTCGACGCGGAGGGCGCGCGGATTGCGATGGTGCACGACGCGGGTCCGTCGCAGGGCCGCCTCCAGCGGATGCGCCGCCGCTTCCCCGATGCAGACGCGCTCGTGTTCGGCCACTCGCACATCCCGCTGCACGAGCAGACCGACGGCTTCCAGATCTTCAACCCAGGCAGCCCGACGGAGCGCCGCCGGCAAGCACGTCACACGATGGGTGTCGCGAACGCGAGCGGCGGCCGCGTGGAGTTCGACCTCGTGACGCTCGACTGATGGCCGGCGAGGACCTCGACGTCACGTTTCTGGGCACCGCCGGCTCGGCGCCCACGGCCACCCGCGGGCTGCCGGCACTGCTGATCCGTCGCGGCGGGATCCGGACGCTGATCGACTGCGGCGAAGGGACCCAGCGCCAGCTCCTGCGCTCGATCGGCCTCGTCGAGATCGACGAGGTCTTCATCACGCACTTCCATGCCGACCACTTCCTCGGCCTGCCGGGCATGCTCAAGACGTTCGCGCTGCGCGGGCGCGAGACGCCGCTCACGGTGTACGGGCCGCCCGGCCTGCGCGCGCTGTTCGAGGTGCTCGCCACGCTCGTCGGGCGCACGTCGTATGAGCTCAAGCTCGTGGAGCTCGCGCCGAACGACGAGGTTCGCCACGACGACTACCGGATCGCGGCCTTCGAGGTTCGCCATCGTGTGCGCGCCTACGGCTACGCGCTGATCGAGGACGACCGGCCCGGCCACTTCGACGTCGCGCGCGCGCGTGAGCTGGGCATCCCCGAGGGACCCGACTGGGGCCGGCTCCAGCGCGGCGAGGCGGTCGGCGGCGTGACGCCCGAGGACGTGCTGGGATCGCCGCGACCGGGGCGGAAGCTGGTGGTCAGCGGCGACACCGGTCCGTGCGAGATGACCGGTGTCGTGGCCCACCGCGCCGACCTTCTCATCCACGAGGCCACCTTCAGCGAGGAGGAGGCCGACCGCGCGCGCGAGACCGGCCACACCACGGCGCGCGCCGCCGCCACGCTCGCCGCCGAGGCCGAGGTGCAGCTGCTCGCGCTCACGCACCTGTCGCCGCGCCATCCGCCGGGCGTCCTGCGCGACGAGGCCCGCGCGGTGTTCGAGCGCACGATCGTGCCGCGCGACTTCGACCGCGTCGAGCTGCCGCTGCCCGAGCGCGGCGAGCCGGTGCACGTGCGCGCCGACGACGGTCGCGTGCGGGCACCCGAGCCCATCGAATAGCGTCTCCACATGGCGGGCGTCGTGATCACGGGTGTCTCGAGCGGGATCGGCCATGCCACTGCGCTCGAGCTCGACCGGCGCGGCTACCGCGTGTTCGGCGGCGTACGGCGCCAGGAGGACGCGGACGCGCTGCGGCGCGAGGCGTCCG
>JAICRZ010000269.1 GCA_025937135.1 Thermoleophilaceae bacterium | reverse complement strand
GGCAGGCGAACGGCTGGGCCCGGCGTGGGTTCGACAACGTCGGCATCCAGTACGGGCTGAAGGGGCTGCGCGACGGGCGGATCTCGCCGGCGCAGTTCGTCGACTTCAACACGCACATCGGCGGCGCCGACCTCGACCTGAACATCACCCAGCAGCGCACGGCGGCCGACCCGATCGCGCTCGAGCGGCTCTACCGGACGGGCGCAATCGACGAGGCGAACAACCTCGACAAGGTGGCGATCATCGACCTGCGCGGGCCGGATCCCGGCGCGTTCCACGACGTCTACCGGACCTACGCGATGCGCGCGCGCCTGATGCGCAACTTCGGCACCGCCGCCAACCAGGTCCTGTGGCGCGGCCAGGCGCCGCTGATCGGCGACCCGTCCTATGCCGACGACTCGGTCTTCGCCATGGACAAGTGGCTCGCGCGCGTGGCCGCCGACCACCGCAAGGTCGCGCTCTCGCAGAAGATCATCGAGGACAAGCCGGGCGACGTGGCCGACCGCTGCACCGACGGCCAGGGCCACGACGTGCCGTCCGAGGTGTGCGACCAGACGGTGGCGGCCTACGGCACGCCGCGCCAGGGCGCCGACGGGCCGCTCGCCGAGGACGTGATGAAGTGCCAGCTCAAGCCGCTGCGCCGCGACGACTACAACGTCACCTTCACCGACGCCCAGTGGCAGCGCCTCCAGCAGGCGTTCCCCGGCGGCGTGTGCGACTACAGCAAGCCCGGCGTGAGCCAGCACGGCGCGGTCGCGTGGTTGACCTACCAGGACAAGCGCGGCCATGTGATCTACGGCGGCAGGCCGATGGGCAGGGCTCCGGTCTCGAAGCGGATCAGGTCGCGGCGCTGAAGACCGTCGCGAGCCGCCAGGCGTAGTAGCGGCTCATCGTGTCGAGCGCGCCCGCTTTGCGCGACAGGAGCTGCTCCACGCGCGCTCGGTCGAGCACCTGCCACGCGGGGTGCTCGGGTTGCGCGTCCACGAGCTCGCGGATCTCGCGCAGCGTGGCGTCGAACGGGTCGACCCTCGGGGGGCGCAGGCGGCGGCGCAGCTCGGCGCGCACCTTCCGCGTGAAGCTCGCCGCGGCGTCCTCATAGGGAACTGCGAGCAGCTTCGGTGCGAGCCGTTCGAGCACGCGCGCGTGGAATAGCTCGCGCTCGCGATCCCCCGCGGGCAGCCCGAGCAGGTCGGGCAGCAGCCGCTCGCTCCAGAGCGGCGACGTGGTGTCGCGCACGTACTCGACGGCGCCGTGCGTCGGCCCAGCCCAGGTGCCCATGCGGCGCCAGAGATAGAAGTGGTCGGGCACGTCGACGGGCTCGATGCCGGCGGCCAGCGAGTCGTCCACGAAGGCGGCGATCTGGTCGAGCACGATCTGGCGCCCCGCCTCGCCCAGGACCTCGGCGCGCCCGGGGCGGCGGCCGGTGAAGCGCGCGTAGAGCCGGTCGACCAGGCCGTCGCGGTCCAGCCCCGCGCCCGTTCCGTAATAGGCGCGCGCGACCTCGCCACCCTGGCCCGAGTGCCACAGCGGCAGCGGCCCGGGACGGGGGCCGAAGGGGAAGCCGGCGGCGTCGGACAGCGACGCCGTGCCGGACGCGGTCAGGTGCAGCAGCTCGGCCGCGCGGCGCCAGTCGCCCGCCACGCTGCCGTGCGGGTCGTGCTCGAGCGTGCGCCACGGGACGCCGGCGGCCTCGGCGAGCCGGCGGCCGATCTCCACGTCAGGGTGGCCGTGCTCGCCGCCCGTGCGCGTCTCGAAGTCGATGCCCGCGGCCAGCGCGGCGGCCAGCACCACGCGCGAGTCGCGCCCGCCTGTGACGGGAACGATGCTGGGGCGGCCGGGCCAGTCGGCGAGCGTTCGCACCTCGTCCACGAGGATCGATGCGGCGCGCTCGGGATCGAAGCCGTCGGTCTCGATCGCGCGCGGCGCGGGCGTGTTCAGCCGGCGCACGCCCTCCCACATCGGGTCGCCGTCGAGCGGCCAGCCGCCGCCGACCAGCGCGGCGACCGAGTCGAGCGCG
>JAICRZ010000197.1 GCA_025937135.1 Thermoleophilaceae bacterium | reverse complement strand
GGATCCCGCGGCCGCGGTCGAGCTCGAGGATCCACCCGGTGACGTTGTCGAGGAAGTAGCGGTCGTGCGTGACGGCCACGACGGTGCCCTTGTAGTCCTGGAGGTGGCGCTCGAGCCACGCGACCGACTCGGCGTCGAGGTGGTTCGTCGGCTCGTCGAGCAGCAGGAGGTCGGGCTGCTCGAGCAGCAGCATGCACAGCGCGACGCGGCGGCGTTCGCCACCGGCCAGGACGGTGACGTCCGCATCGCCGGGCGGCAGGCGCAGCGCGTCCATCGCCTGGTCGAGCTGCTGGTCGAGCGACCACGCGTCGGCCGCATCGATGCGCTCCTGGATGCGCGCGAACTCGTCGGCGGTCTCGTCGCTGTAGTTGGCGGCCAGCTCGTCGAAGCGCTTGAGCAGGTCGCGCAGCTCGGCGAGCCCCTCTTCGACGTTCTCCCGCACGTTCTTATCGGCGTCGAGCTTGGGTTCCTGCTCGAGCAGCCCGACGGTGGCGCCGGGCGCGAGCTGCGCCTCGCCCTCGAAGTCCGTGTCCTGGCCGGCGAGGATGCGCAGCAGCGTCGACTTGCCCGCGCCGTTGTAGCCGAGCACGCCGATCTTCGCGCCGGGCAGGAGCGAGATCGAGATATTGCTCAGGACCTCCTTGTCCGGCGGGTACCGCTTGGTGAGGCGGTACATGGAATAGACGTACTGGGTGGACATACGCCGCTCAGGGTAGAGACGGCGGCTAGATCGTTCGCCACACCTCATACCTGCGCCCAACCTCCACGAAGCCCAGCCGCTCGTACCACTGCTTCGGCCAGTCGTCGGCGTCGGCGTTCAGGAAGGTCAGGCCGGCGCCGCCGGCCAGGCTGGTGCGCAGGGCGGCGTTCACGACGGCGTTGCCGAGGCCGCGGCCTCGGAAGCGACCGATCGTGGTGACCTCGTCGATCGCGCCGACGCCGTCGCGTTCGTAGAGCGCGCAGAACGCGCCCGGCTCGCCGCGGTCGAAGGCGGCGAAGATGCGGCCGTCGTTGGCCGCCGCCAGGCGCTCGGTGTACTCGGCGATCTGGCGCGTGAGGTCGTCATCGCGGTCGGCCAGCGCCGCCTCGCGCGCGCCGCGGATCGCCCGCGCGTCGACGATCTCGGCGGTCCCCTTCGCCGGCGGCTCGCGCTCGCCGCGGTACTCCAAGGTCGCGATCCGGGTGCGCGACCAGCCGCGCGCCGCCAGCTCCTCGGCCAGCCCCTCGGCGGTCGCCGGCAGCACCAGCTTGCGGTGGCGCAGCTCGCCCTGTAGGGCGTTCGCCAGGCGCTCCGCCTCGTCGGCGCCGAGGCCGTCCGCGTCGTCGATGCGGACGAAGTTGCCGTCATAGACGCGCGGCAGTGAATCGTTGTAGAGAGCCGCGCCGCGATCGAAGCGCTGCACGCGCCTGGCGCCGCGCTCCTGAAGGTCGCGGTCGAACTCCCAGGCGCGCTCGTAGGGCTGCATCGCCGCAGCCTATGACGGACTCGGCACAATGCTGGTGATGGAATCGCTTCGCGGAAAGCTCCTGGTGGCGTCGCCGTCGCTGCTCGACCCGAACTTCCGGCGCACCGTCGTGCTGATCGCCGAGCACAGCGAGGACGGCGCGATGGGCGTCGTGCTCAACCGCGAGTCCGAGCTCGAGGTGGACGACGCCGCGCCTTCGCTGGCAGAGCTGGTCGAGCCGGGCGCACACGTGCTGGAGGGCGGACCGGTGCAGCCCGCGGCGGTGGTGGTGATGGCCGAGTTCGACGACACCGCGGCCGCCGCCACGCTCGTGGTCGAGGACGTCGGCTTCGTCGCGGCCGAGACCGATTTCGACGCGCTTCCGGAGGCCGTGCGGCGCGTGCGCGTGTTCGCCGGGCTGTCGGGATGGGGGCCGGGCCAGCTCGAGTCCGAGATCGAACGCGACGACTGGATCGTGGCGCCGGCGCTGCCCGAGGACGTGTTCAGCGAGGACGCCGATGCGCTCTGGAGCGCGGTGCTCGAGCGCAAGGGCGGTCAGTTCGCGCTCGTGGCGCGGATGCCCGACGACCCGTCGCTGAACTAGCCGCCGTTCGCGGCCTCGAAGAGCATCGTGACCACGTTCGCGGTGACGCGCTCGCCGCCCGACGTCTCCAGTCGCCGCGCCGCGTCCTCGCGGATCTTCGCGACGCGCTCGAGTGAGCGCCCGAGCTCCTTCGAGAGATCCTTGAAGCCCTTCTCGTCGAGCGCGATCTCCTCGCGCACGAGCTGGGCCTCCGGGCGCCGGAAGCCGCCGCCGGCCGCCGCCGCGTTGACGGCTTCGCCGAGCTGGCCGAGCGAAGCGCCCACGACCGACTCGCGCACGACACTGGGCTGCCCGGCCCAGGCATCGTCGCTGATCGGCGGCTGCACGAGTGCCTTGTAGTGATGCTCGATCGCGCCGCGCCGCGGGGTCCTCTTCACGAGCTTGATGAGCCCGAGCGAGTGCAGCTGGCGCACGTGGTAGCTGACGTTGCCGAGCGGTGCGCCGATCTCGTCGGCCAGCTCGCTGGGGCTGGCGGTGCGCTCCTCGAGCGCACGGAGTATCTGCACCCTGAGCGGGTGTGTGAGCGCCTTTATGACGCGTGGATCGGAGATGTCGGATCGGGGCTTCATGCCTTGGCTCGCTCTGTTGGGGGGGTTGCTGAGCGGCGCCTCCCTACCGATCCGTTCACACGATAGCCAGTCGGGGTCACTCCACTACAAGGCCGTGCCTCATCGTGTTCTCCGTCACCACCCGTGGCTCGACGAACTGGAGCAGGTAGTCGGGTCCGCCGGCCTTGGCCCCGATCCCCGAGCGGCGGTTGCCGCCGAACGGCTGGCGGCCGACCATCGCGCCCGTGATGTGGCGATTCACGTACAGGTTGCCCACGGGCACGCGCCGCGCGACGCGCTCGACCGTGCCCGGGTCGCGCGAGAAGAGCCCGGCGGTGAGCGCAAACGGCGAAGCGTCGAGCGCGTCGCAGGCGGCGTCCATGTCGCGCACGCGCTCGACCGACACGAGCGGCCCGAAGATCTCCTCGCGCACGACGCGCGCGTCGGGCGGCACGTCGACGGCCAGCGCCGGCCGGCAGAACCAGCCGTCGGCCGGCGGATCCGCGCCGGGCGCCACGAGCCGGCCGCGCTCGGCGGCCTCCGCGGCGTGAGCGTTCACGCGCTCCTGCGCGTCGCGCTCGATCACGGGCGGCACGTCCGTCGCGAAGCTGTCCGCCTGCCCGACCAGCAGCGATGCGACGGCGCCGCTCAGGCGCTCCACCAGCACGTCGGCGATGCGCTCGTGGACCAGCACGCGGTCGGCGGCCGAGCACTTCTGACCGGCGAAGCCGAAGGCGGACTTCACGATCGCGGGAACCGTCTCGTCGAGGTCGGCGTCGGCGTCCACGATCACGCAGTTCTTGCCGCCCATCTCCGCCACCACACGCTTCACGTGGCCCTGCCCCTCGGGCGTCTCGGCCGCGCTGCGGACGATCTCCAGGCCCACGCCGCTCGAGCCCGTGAAGGCGATCGTGTGCACGCGCGGGTCCCGGACGAGCGCGGCGCCGACGTCGCCGAATCCGGTCACGAGGCCGATCGCGCCGTCGGGAAGCCCCGCCTCGCGGAGCGCCTCCACGAGCGCGTGCCCGGACGCGGGCGACTGCTCCGCCGGCTTCAGGACCACCGCGTTGCCGGTCACGAGGCCCGCCGCGACCATCCCCGTGGGGATCGCCAGCGGAAAGTTCCACGGCGCGATCACGGCCACGACCCCGCGCGGCTCGTAGCGCATCCGGTTGCGCTCGCCCGGCACCTGGAGCAGCTCCGGCCCGTCCGCCAGCCGCAGCGCCTCGCGGGCGTAGTACTCGAGGAAGTCGATGGCCTCGCAGACGTCGGCGTCCGCCTCGGGCCACGGCTTCGCGCACTCGCGCACCTGGATGGCGGCCAGCTCGAGCCGCCGCTCGCGGAGGATGGCAGCGGTATTCACGAGGATCTCGGCGCGGCGCTCGACCGGCGTGTCGCGCCAGGCGGGGAACGCGTCCGTTGCGGCTCCGACGGCGTTGCGCGCGTCCTCCTCGGTGCACCGCGGCGCAACGGCAACAACGCGCGACGGCGAACCCGGATCCGTCGACTGGAACTCCTCCCTGCCGACCGCCGACTGCGGACTGCGGACCCGAATCGGGAGGCGAACATCCAGAGCCCGGAGCGCCCCCAACAGCGCCTCCCGATTCGCCCCCTTGCGCAACTCCAGAATCGGCTCGTTGGCGAACGGCTTCACGGCGCCGCCAGCAGCTCATCGATCGGTACGCCGCGCGACTGCTCGTGCAGGAACGACTCGTTCGAGGTGTTCTCGAGCAGGCGCCGAACGAGGTACGCCATTCCCGCGACGAGCTCGCCCACCGGGCAGTAGGCGCGCACCCGGAAGCCGCCGTCGGCCAGCGCACGCGCGAGATCGTCGCCAAGGCCACGCAGCACCTGGAGCTCGAGGTCGCGGTCCTCGCCACCGCTCGCTCGGTTGTAGGCGATCGCGTGCGCGACCGAGCGCAGGTTGTGCGACGCGATCGCCACGCGCACGGCCGGCCGCGCGTCGAGCAGCCGGGCGGTGAGCGCCTCGAAGTTGCGGTCGCACTCGTGCTTGTCGGTGTAGACGGGCGGCGACCAGCCGTGCTGGCGCGCCTCCACCACCTCGTGGTCCCAGTAGGCGCCCTTCACCAGTCGCACGACAAGCGGCGGCCGCTCGGACGTCGCCGCCCATGCCAGCAGCCGGTCGAGGTGCGCGGGCGAGTCGCGCAGGTACGCCTGGAGCACGACGCCCGCCGACGGGCCGTCGGCGAACTCGTCCTCGCTCAGCAGGTCGGAGACGAGCTCGAAGGTCGTCTCGAGCGAATCGACCGACTCCATGTCCACGTGCAGGTGCGCGCCGCGGTCGCGCGCGAGCCGCAGCAGCGGGCGCAGCCGGCGCGCGGCGTCGTCGCGACCGAGCTCGGGCGCCTCCGGCCGCATGAGCGGCGTGAGCGCGGACACCTTCACCGACAGGTTCGCGCGCGGCAGCGGCCCGATCGAGTCGCGCTCGAGCAGCTCGCGCTCC
>JAICRZ010000067.1 GCA_025937135.1 Thermoleophilaceae bacterium | reverse complement strand
GGCGCTGCGGCCGCCGCGCGTTACCCACACCGCGTCCCGCATGGACGACCGCTCGGTCACCTACGACGGCGCGGTTAAGGTCGCGGGTGCGGGGGGGGCCGTCGGCGCGCGGCTCGTGCACGTCTCGACCGACGTCGTGTTCAGCGGGCGCCTGCACCGGCCCTACCGCGAGCGCGACCGGCCCGATCCGATCACCGACTACGGGCGCGCGAAGGCCGACGCGGAGCGGGCCGTCACCGAGCTGGCGCCGGGCGCGGCGATCGTTCGCACGTCGCTGCTGCTGCCGGGCCGCTACGTGCAGGCCGCCCACGACGCCGACTACGCCTTCTACGACGATGAGATCCGCTGCCCGGCCGCCGTCGAGGACGTCGCGAGCGCCCTGATCGAGGTCGCGCATCTGCCGGTCGCCGGGCCGCTGCACGTGGCGGGCGCAGACGCGGTCAGCAGGTACGAGCTGGCCTGCCTGATCGCCGGCGACGCGCCGCGCACGACCGGCGCAGCGGCCGCGGGCCGTCCGGCCGACGTTCGGCTCGACTGCACGGAGGCGCGGCGAATGCTCCGCACGCGTCTGAGGGGCGTCCGCGAGTTGTTCCAGTAGCCTGCCCGGCGTGGCCGGCTACACGCTCATGCGCGCGGCGGACGCGCCCGACTACACAGGCGACGCGCCCGGCGCGTTCCGCGGCTACGGGCGCCCGATGGGGGCGGAGCAGGTCGCTCTGAACGTGCGCGAGCTGGCGCCCGGGATGGCGAACGTCCCGCCCGGCCACGCACCGGGCACCGGGCACAGCCCTAAGACCAGCGAGGAGATCTACTTCGTCCTCGACGGCGAGGTCACGATCAAGCTGGGCGACGACGTCCTGACGCTCGGCCCGCGCGACGCCGTGCACATCGCGGCCGCCACGCCGCGTGCGATGCGCAACGACGGCGAGCGCCACGCCGCCGTCCTGATGGTCTCGGTTCCGCTCGAGGACCCGGCCGCCAACGTCGAGTGGCACGAGGGCTTCTGGCTAACGCCGGAGTAGCCGCTTGCCGATCAGGGCTTTAGACTCTGAAGTGCCTTTCAAGAAGGGCTCGCGCGGCACCGCCCTGTAGTCCTGGTATCGCGACGGGCTTCATTTCGATCCCCACCAAGCGAGGTCGAAACATGCAGGTCCAGACGGCGGCGCCGAGCGGCGCGGCAATCAACCTTCCCATGGCGGACGCCGAGGACGTGGCGGCGCTGAAGCGCGAGGTCCGCGAGCTCGCACGCGAGCGCAACGCCGTGATCCTCGCGCACAACTACCAGGTGCCCGAGGTGCAGGACGTCGCCGATTACGTCGGCGACTCGCTCGGCCTCTCGCAGCAGGCTGCCGGCGCGGGCGCCGACACGATCGTCTTCTGCGGCGTCCACTTCATGGCGGAGACCGCAGCGATCCTCTCGCCGGACAAGCGGGTGCTGCTGCCCGACCTGGGCGCCGGCTGCTCGCTGGCCGACTCGATCACCGCCGACGAGCTGCGGGCGTGGAAGGCCCAGCACCCCGGCGCGATCGTCGTGATGTACGTGAACACGACCGCCGAGGTCAAGGCCGAGACCGACTACTGCGTGACCTCGTCGAATGCCGTCAACGTGGTCGAGCACATCTACCGCACGCACGGCGAGGACACCGAGATCCTGTTCGGCCCGGACATGTTCCTCGGCGCCTACGTCGAGAAGACGGTCGGGCGCAAGATGCACGTCTGGACCGGCGAGTGTCACGTGCACGCGGGCATCCGTCCCGCCGACATCGCCGAGGTTCGCGCGGCGAACCCGACCGCCGACTTCCTGATCCATCCCGAGTGCGGCTGCTCGACCTCGGTCATGGAGTACGTCGCATCGGGCGACATCGACGTCGAGAACACGCACATGCTGTCGACGGGCGGGATGATCAGCCACGTCAAGGCCTCCGACGCCGACACCTTCGTCGTGGCCACCGAGACCGGGATGCTCCACCCGCTCGAGCTGGAGGCCCCCGGCAAGACCTTCATCGCGGCCAACCGCGCCGCGGTCTGCCAGTACATGAAGATGATCACGCTGCCGAAGCTGCGCGACGCCCTGCGCGACGGCGGCGACGCCTACACGGTGCGGGTCGATGCGCGCGTGGCAGAACGTGCGCGCGTGCCGATCGAGCGCATGGTCAAGATCAGCTGACAGCCCGCAGCCCGCAGCCCGCAGAAACTGCTCTGCGGGCCGCGGGCCGCGGCGCTGCGGGCTACTTCCGGAGCTCGACCTCCGTGAACTGGCCGCTCGAGTTCATCTCCGCCTCGTGCACGGCCGTGCCCTGGGTGAGGTCGGCCGTCGTGCAGGTGGTGTTGTCGTCGCCTCGGTCGCCGTCGTCCGAGCCGTGGCGAGCATCGCTGACGTCGCCGCGGTCGTCGTCACCGTGGTCGTCGTTCACGTCCTCCTGCTCGGCCTCGTTCTCGCACTTGATCTCGGTCGTTCCCTGAACCACGTTGCCGGTGACGTCGCCGTTCGGCGTGGTGATGGTCAGGACGCCCGTGTTCGAGTCGAAGCTCGCGATCGTGCCCGACACCTCGTCGCCGTCCTCGACGCCGTCGTTGTCGGTGTCCGGATCACGCGGGTCGGTGTGCGCGCGAAATTCCGCGAGATTCGAGCGGCCGTCCCTGTCGGGGTCGCGCCGCCCGTCCCTGCGGTGGGTGTTCAGGTGGTGGCGCTTCTCCCACTTGTCCGCCATGTGGTCGTGATCGCGGTCGCGCGACTTGGCCAGCGCCGTGCCGGGGATGGCGAGCAGCGCCAGCGCCAGCACCGCCATCGTCAACAGCTTGAGCTTTCGCATGTGATTCCTCCTCCTGCGGGGTGTTTCGTGCTGAACACGCCCTGCGCGGAAAACTCACGCGCCCCGGCTAATGCGATCCGCTGCTGGTCCCGCCGTCGCTCGTCGCATCGTCGGAGCCGCTGCTGAGGCGCGCGTCGCCACCGCCGGGACCGGAGTTCGTGCTGCCGCTCGAGTCGTCGGTGAGCGGCGTCGTCGAGGTCGTGTCGCCAGATCCGCTCGAGTCGGAGGATCCGCTGCTGAGCCCGTCGTCCGACCCGCGGCCGCCGGATCCGGAGTGGTCGTCGGTGACGGTGGTGGCGCTGTTCGAGTCGCCGCTGCCGCCGCCTCCGCCGTGGTGGGAGCCACCGTCGTCACCGCGCGAGCCGCCGTGATCGTCGCCGGTGCCTTCCGGGGCCGGCTGGTCGTGCCGCAGGTGGCGGGGCTCTGCCAGACGGTGTGTGCCGATCGTGCGAGCCGCGGCGCGATGCTGCGGCTTGACCCTGGCGACCGGCCGCAGCGACGCGTTCACCGCCGGGCTCGCGGCCGGCCGCGCCCGCACCTCGGCTGGGCGATTCCCGGCAGCCGCCGCCGCATGGTGCGCGGCGTCATGCGAGAGGATTCCGTCTGCGGCCCCGCCGACCACGGCGGTCGTTGCGGCGACGACGGCTGCGATCTTGCCGAGCGCCGCGGCGCCGCCCGCGCCCGCCACCACCTGCGCGACGCGGTCGGCGACAGGCGCATCCAGCGCGCCGCCGAGCCGCGTCACGAGCGCCGGCGGTGTGAGCGCGGTGACGCCCTCGCGCAGCGTCGTGCGCGCGCGGTTGAGCAGTTGCCGGACGGCGCCCCCCGTCACGCCCAGCTCGATCGCGATCTCGTCGTAGCTGCGGCCCTCGAGCGCCTGGAGCACTAGCGCGTCGCGCTGGCGGTCCGGCAGGTCGCGCACCGCCGCGACGACTGTGCGGAAGCGCTCGCCGCGCTCCAGCGCCTGCGGCGGCGTCTCGACGCCGTCGATCTGCTCGCTGATCTCCTCGTGGTCGGCGCCGGGCTGGCGCAGGACGTTCAGTGCCGCGTTGTGCGCGATCCGGTAGAGCCACGGTCGTAGGTTGATCTCGGCGTCGCCGGCGCGGATCGCGGCCACGGCATTCACGAACGTCTGCTGCACGGCGTCGTCGGCACGAGCGGCTGAGAGGAAACGGCGGCAGTAGCGCAGCAGCGGGGCGCGGTAGCGATGGACGATCGCCTCGAAGGCGCGATCGTTGCCGTCGCGAACGAGGTCCACGAGGCGGTCGTCGGACTGAGTCCGCAGGACCGCGGTGCCCGCGAGTCGGGCAGGCTCGATGAGTCGCCGTGGAGTCACGCGTGCATCGCAGTACGCACGCGGCCGGCGCATGGTTCGGCGCCCGAAAAGCCGAGGGCGGCACAATGGCCGCCCTCAGATCCCCTCGCGCCCCTGGGCGTGAGTCAGGGAGCCAGCTCGAGCGACGAGAAGTACCCGCCGTCGGAGCCGAAGTCGATCGAGGCCGAGCGGATCACGTCGCCGACGGCGAGGTCGTCGATCGTGCACGACGGGCCGGAGTCGCCGCCGAGATCGTCCGTGCCGAGGTCGTCGCCCGAGCCGTCGTCACCGGAGCTGTCGTCGCCGCTGTCGTCAGCGCCGGAGTCGTCGCTGCCGTCCTGCTGCGCCGCGACGCGCAGGTCGGAGTCGTCGCCGAGGTCGTCGCCGGAGTCGTCCTGACCGGGGTCGTCGGTGCTCGTGTCGTCGGCGCCGGAGTCGTCGCCGGACGTGTCCTCGCACCAGACCTCGGTGTCGGCATCGACGGAGCCGGACAGCGTCGCGCCGGTGAACAGCCGCACGACGAGCTGGGAGCCGTCGAACGCGGTGACCCTGCCGGCGCCCTCGTCGCCGTCCTTGACGCCGTCGCCGTCGCTGTCGGGGTTCATCGGGTCGTCGCCGGACTGATCCTCGCCGGTGTTGTTGAGGCGGTCGCGGTCGGCGTCCTCGAGCCCGTCCTTGCGCCCGTTGCCGTTGGTGTCGGCCTTGCGCGGGTTCGTGTGCTCGCGCACCTCGTTGCTGTTGTCGACGCCGTCGCGATCGGGGTCCTCGTTCGCGTCGGGCATGCCGTCGCGGTCGCTGTCGGCCTTGCGCGGGTTGGTGCCCGCGAGGAACTCGGCCCTGTTGCTGAGGCCGTCCCTGTCGGGATCCTTGGCGGCGCCGCGCACGTGGTTGTGCTTCGCCCACTTCTGGAACCCGTGGTGGCCACGGCTGTGTCCGGCCTTCCGGGCGTCGGCGGCGGCGGGGAGGGCCAGGACGGCCAGCGCGGCCACGGCCAGCGCGAGGATGCGGAGACGGCTGAGGATCTGGGTCATGGCCCGTCCCATCGAGCACCCCGCGTCGATCCCTTCGCTGTCCGCGCGCTGACTGGACGACCTTTCGACGCGGGTACGCTCGCCGCGTGCGCCTGCGCCGTCTGCATCCGGATCCGGGAGACGTCACCGCCGAGGAGGTCACGAGCGGCATGCGGCTCGGCAACCTAGCGCCGCCGGGCCGCCCCTACCTCGTGCTCAACATGGTCGCGACGCTCGACGGCCGGATCGCGATCGGCGGCCGCTCCGCCCCGATCGGCAACCGGGCCGACCGCGACATCTTCCACGGGCTGCGCACCCAGGCCGACGCCGTGATGGCCGGCGCCGAGACCGTGCGGGCCGAGCGCTACGGGCGGATCGTCAAGAACGACGAGCTGCGCGCGCGGCGCGAGCGCGACGGCCTCGCGCCGGACGCGCTGGCGGTCGTCGTGAGCGGGCGGCTGGACCTGCCGGCGGACCTGCCGCTGCTCCAGGACTCGGGCTCGCGCGTGGTGATCCTCACGGGGTCAGGCGGCGCGGCACCGGACGCGCCGGCCCGGGTCGAGCTGCTGCGGGGCGAGCCGGGGCCGGACGGCCTGCTCGCGCTCGAGCCGCTGCTGCGCCGCCTGCGCGAGGAGCACGGCGTGCGCTCGATCGTCTGCGAGGGCGGCTCGGTCCTGAACCACGGGCTGATGCGCGAGGGCCTCGTGGACGAGCTGTTCCTGGCGCTCGCGCCCAAGCTCGCCGCGGGCGACCCGCTCACCGCCGTCACCGGCCCGGGCCTCGAGCCGCCGCTGGACTTCGAGCTGCTGTCGGTGCTGGAGGCGGAGGGGCACCTGTTCATGCGCTACCGGCGAAGTCCGCAGTCCGCAGTCCGCAGTCCGCAGTGAGATCTGCCGGCCGCCGACTGCCGAGCCGACTCGCAAGACCCGTTGCAGCCCTTGGAATAGCGGCCCGTACCCGCTATCCATTCAGCCCTCATGCCCGTCGTTACCAGGGAAAAAGCGCCTGCACGAAAGCGGCGCGACGTGCCGGTGGTCGCATTTCGCGACGTCACGAAGGTGTACGAGGGCGGCAGCGTCGGCCTCGAGAAGGTCTCGCTCGAGATCGGGCGAGGGGAATTCGTCTTCCTCGTGGGGCCGACCGGCTGTGGCAAGTCGACCTGTGTCCGCCTGCTCATGAAGGAGCTCGACGCCGACAACGGCGAGATCCTGATCTCCGGGCACGAGCTCTCGACGATGCCGCGCAAGAAGGTGCCGAAGCTGCGCCGCAACATCGGGGTCGTCTTCCAGGACTTCAAGCTGCTGCCGAACCGGACGGTGTACGACAACGTCGCGTACTCGCTCCAGGTGATCGGCGAGTCGCGTGAGTCGATCCGCCGCAAGGTGCCGGACATCCTCCGCCTCGTCGGGTTGTCGACCAAGCTGCACAACTACCCGGACCAGCTGTCGGGCGGCGAGCAGCAGCGCGTGTCGATCGCGCGGGCGTTCGTGAACCACCCGCCGCTGCTGATCGCCGACGAGCCGACCGGCAACCTCGACCCCGAGACCTCGATCGGGATCATGCAGCTCATCTACCGGATCAACCGGACCGGGACGACCGTCGTGGTCGCGACGCATGACCGCGAGATGGTCGACAAGATGCGGCGCCGCGTGATCGAGCTGCGCGAGGGTCGCGTGATCCGCGACCAGACGGGCGGCACCTACAGCGAGGCCGAGTCAACTGTCGAGTTCGCCGCACGGCTGCGCAAGGAGCTCGGCATCGGCACCGACCGGCACGGCCGCCGTCCCGAGCCGCTGATCACCCCGTGAGGCTCGGCTTCTTCCTCCGCGAGGCGTTCCGCGCCCTGTCGCGCTCGGCCGCGCCGAGCCTGGCCGCGATGCTCACGATCCTGATCACCGCGCTCGTGCTCGGCGTGTTCATCCCGGTCGTGCAGGCCACCACCGGGACGGCGAACCAGGTGCGCTCGCGCGTGGTGGTGGACGTGTACGTCAAGGACGGCGCGACCGACGCGCAGAAGAACGAGCTGCGCCAGCGCATCGCCGGCCTGCCGAACGTGAAGAGCGTGCAGTACATCCCGAAGGACCAGGCGCTCGCGCAGATGAAGAAGCAGAACGCGCAGGCGTTCGCGCTGCTCGGCAGCAACCCGCTGCCCGACTCGTTCCGCGTCACTCCGCGCGACCCCGGTGGCGTCAACGCGATCTCCGACGCGCTCAACGGCAACCCGCCGGCCGCCATGGACGACGTGCGCAACCGCCGCCACGACACCGACCGCATCCTGTCGGCCACCGGCCTCGTGAAGCTCGTGACCGCAGGGCTGGCGGCGCTGTTCCTGCTCGCGTCGATCGCGCTGGTGGCGAACACGATCCGGCTGTCGATCTTCGCGCGCCGCCGCGAGGTGGAGGTCATGCGGCTCGTGGGCGCCACCGACTGGTTCATCCGCTGGCCGTTCGTGATCGAGGGGGTGGTGGTCGGCCTGATGGGCGGCGCGCTCGCGGTGCTGCTGCTCCTGATCGGCAAGGAGACGTTCGTGGACCCGCTGGCGCATCGCTTCGCGCTGCTGGCGGCGCCCACCACGATCAGCTTCACGCTCCTCGCCGTCCTGCTGCTCGGCGCGTGCGTGGCGGTCTCCGCCGTGGGCAGCGGCGTGACCCTGCGGCGCTTCCTGCGCGTTTAGCTGCGGCAGAGAGGTCGCGCACTACCCTGGTGCGCCGTCATGGAGCGGCCCCTCAGAACACCCTGGCTGATAGCCGGCGTCGCGATCGTCGCGCTCATCGTCGGCATCTTCTGGGGCGGCCACCCGCAGGCGCTGCCGAGCTTCGCGCGCGACGTGTTCGTCAAGGACGACATCGCCACTCGCGCCGAGCTCGCCAACGACATCAAGGACGACTTCTACAAGAAGGTCAGCGACTCCCAGCTCCAGCAGGCGTCGCTGAAGGGAATGGTCAGCTCGCTCGGCGACCGCTTCTCGGAGTACTTCACCCCGTCCGAGGCGAAGCAGTTCAAGCAGAGCCTCAACGGCAAGTTCGAGGGCGTGGGGATGAGCGTGGACTCGCGCAACACGAAGCAGGGGCTGCGCGTCTCGAAGGTCTACCCGGGCCCCGCCCACGACGCGGGCATCCGCGCCGGTGACCTGATCACCGCGGTGAACGGCAAGCCGATCGCGGGACAGAGCGCCGACGTGAGCACCGGCAAGATCCGCGGTCCCGCCGGCACCAAGGTCACGCTCACCTACAAGTCGGGCGCGACGTCGCGGACCGTCACCGTCGAGCGCCGCCAGATCAACCTCCCGCTGGTGACCGGGAAGATCGTCCGGCGCGGCGGCGCGAAGCTGGCCGAGGTGCGACTCGCGGCGTTCGACAACGGCGCGTCGAAGCAGCTGCGCGACCAGATCGACAAGCAGCTCGCGAAGGGCGCGAAGGGGATCCTGTTCGACCTGCGTGGCAACCCGGGCGGCGACCTGCGCGAGGGCGTGCTGGTGGCGAGCATCTTCCTCGCCAAGGACGAGCTCGTGGTGTCCACCCGTGGCCGTACGCAGCCGTCGCAGAAGCTGCGCGCGACCGGCGGCCAGATCGACCCGAAGATCCCCGTCGTCGTGCTCGTGGACGGCAACTCGGCGAGTGCGGCCGAGATCGCCACCGGCGCGCTCCGCGATCACGGCCGCGCGACGGTGGTCGGCGAGAAGACGTTCGGCAAGGGCGTCTTCCAGTCGGTCGAGGACCTGTCCAACGGCGGGCTGCTGAAGATCACCGCCGGCCAGTACTTCCTGCCGGACGGCGAGAACCTGGGCGGGCACGGGATCATCCCGACGGTCAAGGCGAAGGACAACCCGAAGACGAAGCGCGACGAGGCGCTTCCGGTCGCGCTGGGCACGCTCCAGGCGAAGCTGAGGTGACGCCGCGCGAGGCAGGGCCGCTCGTGGCGGTGCTGGCCAAGCGCGGTCGCTTCACCGTCGCCGAGCCGCTGTTCGAGCGCGGCGGCCGGCGGATCACGCTCGACGGCGGCCGCCGCCCCGGCGCGTCGATCGGCGAGATGGTGCTGCTCGGCCACGGCAAGCGCGGGCCGCGGGTGGTGCGCTCGCTCGGGCGCCCGGACAACGCGCGCAGCGTGCTCGAGGCGCTGATGCTCGACCGCGGGCTGTACCGCGCGTTTCCGCGGCGGGTGGAGGACGAGGCGGCGGAGGCGGCCGCGCGGCCACCCGTCGACTCGCCGCGCAAGGACCTCACGGACCTCGCCACCTTCACGATCGATCCGGTCACCGCGCGCGACTACGACGACGCGATCTCGGCGCGCCGCGAGGACGGCGGCCGCATCCGGGTGTGGGTGCACATCGCCGACGTGAGCGCGTTCGTGCGACCCGGCAGCGCGATCGAGCGCGAGGCCCACCGGCGCGCGACCTCGGTGTACGTGCCGGGAGCCGTCGAGCCGATGCTGCCGCAGGCGCTCTCGAACGAGGCGTGCAGCCTGGTGCCGGGTGTCGAGCGCCTTGCGGTGACCGTGGAGATGGAGTTGGCCGGCGCCGACGTCCGCGGCGTCGCCTTCCACCGCTCGCTCATCCGCAGCGACGCGCGCCTGACCTACGAGCAGGTCGACCGCGTCTACGCGGGTGAGGATCGCGCCGAGGAGCCGTGGGGCGAGCCGCTCGCGCTGGCCCGCGAGGCCGCGGCGGCGCTGCGCGAGCGCCGCAGCCAGGCCGGCGCGCTGTCGGTCGACTCGCGCGAGCCGGTCTTCGAGTTCGACGAGGGCGGCGACGTCGTGGCGGTCCACGCCGAGCAGCAGACCGAGTCGCACACCACGATCGAGCAGCTCATGGTGCTGGCGAACGAGCAGGTGGCGGGCTACCTGGCCGACCGCAAGCAGCCCACCCTCTACCGCGTGCACGAGCGCCCCGACCCGCGGTCGGTCAAGTGGCTCGCCGAGCAGCTCGAGACGCTCGACGTGCCCACGCCGCCGCTGCCGGAGCACATGAGCCCGCAGCAGGCCGGCGACGCCGTCGGCGAGATCAGCGCGCTCGTGGTGGCGCACGTGAACCGCACCGGCCGCGGTCGCGCGGGGCTCACGTCGCTCGTGCTGCGCTCGCTCAAGCAGGCCTACTACTCGCCGCGCAACGTCGGCCACGCCGGACTGCACAGCGCACGCTACTGCCACTTCACCTCGCCGATCCGGCGCTACCCCGACCTCGTCGCCCATCGCGCGCTGCTCTCGTCGCTCGGCCTCGACGACGTGGCGCCGCGCGCGAACGACCTCGACGAGGCGGGCGAGCACAGCTCGGCGCGCGAGCGCGAGGCGATGAAGATCGAGCGCGACGCCGACGACGTCTGCCTCGCCTTCCTGCTCGAGCGACGCCTCTACGAGGACGGCTTCGACACCTCGTTCGACGGCGAGGTCGTCTCGCTCGTGGGCGGCGGTGCGTTCGTGCGCTTCGGCGAGGAGGGCTTCGAGGGCTTCCTGCCGGTCCGGATGCTCCGCGGCGACTGGTGGCAGCTCAACGAGCACAACACGATGCTCGTCGGCGAGCGCACCGGCAACACGCTCAAGCTCGGCGATGCCGTCGAGGTGCAGGTGCGCAGCGTCGAGGCGCCCCGGGGTCGCGTGGACCTCGTACCCGCTATCTCTACAGGCGATGGCGAAGAAGGGAAAACGCAAGGCGGCCCCCGGCGACGTCGCCACCAATAGGCAGGCCGGCTACCGCTACGAGTTCCTCGACAGGCTCGAGGCGGGCATCATGCTCCAGGGCACCGAGGTCAAATCGGTGCGCGAGGGCGGCGTGCAGCTCAAGGACGCCTACGCCGCCGTGCGCGACGGCGAGGTCTGGCTGCACAACGCGCACATCGCGCCCTACGCGCCGGCCAGCCGCGAGAACCACGAGCCCGAACGCCCGCGCAAGCTGCTGCTGCACCGCCGCGAGATCGACCGGCTGATCGGCACGACGCAGGAGAAGGGCCTCACGCTCGTGCCCACGCGCATGTACTTCAAGGGCCCGAACGCCAAGATCGAGATCGCCGTCGCGCGCGGCAAGGACGTCGGTGACAAGCGACGCTCGATCAAGGAGCGCGACATGAAGCGCGAGGCCGAGCGCGCGATGAGCGAGTATCGAGGCTGATGGCGAAGCACCCCGACATCGGCGAGCGCGCCCCGGACTTCTCGCTGGAGGGCACGGACGGCCGCTTCGATCTGGCTGAGCAGCGCGGGCGGCGCGTCGTGCTGCTCTTCTACCCGGGCGACGAGACGCCCGTCTGCACCAAGCAGTTCTGCTCCTACCGCGACCGCTCCGAGGAGATGAAGTCGCTCGACGCGGTCGTGGTCGGCATCTCGTCGCAGTCGCTGGACTCGCACTCGAAGTTCACCGAGCACCACGGCCTGAACGTGCCGCTGCTGGCCGACGAGGACGGTGCGGTCGCGAAGCAGTTCGGCGCCCACGCGCCGGTGATCGGGACGCGCCGCGCGGTCGTGATCGTGGACGAGGAGGGCATCGTGCGCTTCCGCCACGACCACATGCTGGGGATCGATTTCCAGGATGTGGACGAGTTGCGCGAGGCGCTGGCTTCGTTCTAGGCGGCGCGCGCTCCGCTCGGGCGCCGCACGGTGCTCAGGCCAGGTCGGATTTGCTGGGTACGGAGTGCGGGTTCAGGCGAACGTGCATTTCACCATCTCGTGGGCTGGTAAAACGCACGTTCGACCCGCGCGGAGCTACACGACCAGGTAGAGGAGAGCGCGCCCGCGGGCGGAAAGTGACTCGGCTGGCCTGCGTCGACGAGCGTGTCACGTTTCTGCCGCGTCACAGCCGCGCCGTGTCCCTGCCGCCGCGCGCGAACACCGCCGCCTGCACGCCCGGCCCCACCAGCAGCGCGAAGGCCAGCGTTCCGACGCCCACGGTCCCGCCGAGCAGATAGCCCACCGTCACCGCACTCAGCTCGATGCACGCACGGCGCGCAGCGAGACGCCGGTGCGCCGGTGCAGGCCGGTCATCAGCCCGTCGCGCGGCCCCGGTCCGAGGCGCGTCGTCAGATACAGGCCGCTGCCGAGCGCGACGAGCGCGATCCCGGCCGGGATCATCGCGGCACGCCAGCCGAGCGCGGCGTGGTCGGGCAACAGCACCAGCGTCGCGTCGAGCGCGACCCCGATCAGCACCGCGTTGCAGATGCTGCCGAGCCCCGGCGCCTGGCGCAGCGGGATCCAGGCGAGCAGCACGAACGCGCTCACGAGCACCGTCGCGGCGCCCACGCTGATGCCGATCTGGTCGCCCAGGCCCTGGGCCAAAACGCTCCACGGCGAGTTGCCGAGTCCCGACGCCACGAGCATCGCCTCGCCCGCCCCGAAGGTCGCGAGACCGGCAAGCAGTTGGGCGAACCGGGCGGGGGAGGGGGTCCAGCGGGAGCGGTCGATCGGCACGCGCGAAGGCTAGGGGCTGTTTTCGCCTCGAAAAGCGCCAAACGGGCTACCCTCCGCCCAGGATTTGGGTGGATTTGCGCGAAGGAGTGGCCGTGGCTGAGGGCGAGAGCAGGGGGCGCAAGGAAGGCGCGAAGGCTTCCGGTGGCCAGGCCGTGAGGACGAAGCGTGCGAGCGCGGCGAAGCCGGCGCGCGTCTCGGCGGCCCGCGGTCGTGCCGCGAAGGCGGCCGCCGCGCAGAACGGCGACGCCGGCGGCCACATCGACCCGCGCCTGCTCGAGCCGCTCCTCGAGGCGCTCATCGCCGCCCGCGACGGCGACTTCGGCAACCGCCTCTCCGTTCGCCGCGGCGGCGTGGTCGCCGAGCTGCACGGCGCCTTCAACGACCTGATCGACCAGAACGTGCGCATGTCGCGCGAGCTCCAGCGCATCGGCCGCGTGATCGGCCGCGAGGGCCGGATGACCGAGCGTGCGTCGCTCGGCCCGGTCGGCGGCGCCTGGGAGACGTCGGTCGAGTCGATCAACGCGCTGATCGACGACCTCGTGCGCCCCACGACCGAGGTCGCGCGCGTGATCGACGCGGTGGCCGATGGTGACCTCTCGCAGAAGATGGCGCTCGAGATCGAGGGCCAGCCGGTGAAGGGCGAGTTCCAGCGGATCGGCAAGACCGTGAACGCGATGGTCGAGCAGCTCTCGAGCTTCGCCGACGAGGTCACGCGCGTGGCGCGCGAGGTGGGCACCGACGGCAAGCTCGGCGGCCAGGCGCAGGTGCGCGGTGTGAGCGGCACCTGGCGCGACCTCACCGAGAACGTGAACTTCATGGCGTCGAACCTGACCGACCAGGTCCGCAACATCGCCCACGTCACAACCGCGGTCGCGAACGGCGACCTCTCGCAGAAGATCACGGTCGAGGCGAAGGGCGAGGTGGCCGCCCTCGCGGACACGATCAACACGATGGTGGACCAGCTCAACGCCTTCGCCGACGAGGTCACCCGCGTCGCCCGCGAGGTGGGCACGGAAGGCCAGCTCGGCGGGCAGGCGCAGGTGCGCGGGGTGGCGGGGGTGTGGAAGGACCTGACGGACAGCGTGAACCGGATGGCGGGCAACCTCACCGACCAGGTGCGCGGGATCGCCAAGGTGGTCACGGCCGTCGCCAACGGCGACCTGAACCGGAAGCTGTTCGTGGAGGCGAAAGGGGAGATCGCCTCGCTCGCCGACACGATCAACGAGATGACCGACACCCTGG
>JAICRZ010000224.1 GCA_025937135.1 Thermoleophilaceae bacterium | reverse complement strand
ATCCCGAAACGCAGCTCGATGACCTTGCGGGCGTTCGCGTCGAGCCGCTCGAGCGCCTTGCGGATCGACGCCTCCTCCAGCTCGACCGCGACCTCCTCGAGCGGGCTGGGGCCCTCGGACGGGAGCATCGAGCCGAGCTCGGTCTCGCCGTCGGAGCCGACGGGCGTCTCCAGGCTCACGGGGACGCGCTCGGCGGAGCGCAGCTCGTCGATCTGCGCCGGGTCCATCTCGAGCCGCTGTGCGAGCTCCTCGATCGTGGGCTCGCGGCCCAGCTCGCTCGTGAGCTTGCGCTCGGCGGTGCGGATCTTGGTGAGCTCCTGGCCGATGTGCACCGGGATCCTGATCGTGCGCGAGTGGTGCTGGAGGCCACGCTGCATCGCCTGGCGGATCCACCAGGTCGCGTAGGTCGAGAACTTGAAGCCGCGCCGGTAGTCGAACTTCTCCACGGCGCGGATCAGGCCGAGGATGCCCTCCTGGATCAGGTCCAGGAACGGCAGCCCGAGGCCTCGGTAGCGCTTGGCGTTGGCCACCACGAGGCGCAGGTTCGCCTCGATCATGCGGTTCTTGGCGTCCTGGTCGCCGCGCTCGATGCGCTTGGCCAGCTCGACCTCCTCCGCGGCGGTCAGCAGGCGGCGCTGTGAGATGTCGCGCAGGAAGATCTGGAGCGAGTCGCTCGTGGCCTCGGCGAACATCTCGGGCGTGTAGGTGCCCTCGCTGCTGTCGGAGCTGTCCTCGCTCTGTGCGGAGCAGTCCTCCGAGAGCGTGATGCCGCGCCGCTGGGCCTCCGCGTAGAAGCCCTCGGTCCGTTCCTCGTCGAGCCCGAGCTCCTCGACCATCTCCGCGATCTCCGCGAATTCGAGGCAGCCGCTCTCCTCGCCGCGGTCGAGCAGCTCGTCCAGGGGGGTGCGGGGCGTCTCCTCGCTCATCGACTGATCAGGATATGGATACCCGGGGCAGGGTGCAGATCACGCGCGGATCCGTTCGGACCCGGCGTAGACGTTGAACGAGCCGCCGCGAACGAAGCCGCAGAGCAACATCCCCTGCTCACGCGCAAGATCCACGGCAAGCGTGGACGGCGCCCCGACACCCACCACGCCCGCGAGCCCGGCCAGGCTCGCCTTCTGAACCAGCTCGAACGAGGTCCGCCCGCTGACGCAGGCGTAGATGCCGGGGAGCGGGAACGCGCCCGCGAGCAGCCTGCTCCCGATCGCCTTGTCCATCGCGTTGTGCCGGCCGACGTCCTCGCGCAGCACGATCAGCTCGCCGTCTGGGCCGAAGAGAGCGGTCGCGTGGAGCCCCCCGGTGCGGTCGAATGCCTCCTGCGCGCCGCGTGCCCGGTCAGGGGCCGCGAGGATCGTCTCGGGCGCGATCGGCTCGCCCCGCTGTGAGCGATCCGCGCTCTGGCGGACGTGCTCGAGCGCGCCCTTGCCGCAGACGCCGCAGGAGGAGCTCAGGTAGAAGGAGCGCTCGGCGCTCGGGTCGCGCGTGAGGCCTGATGCGGTCGTGACCTCGACCGTGTTCGCCGCGAAGTCGTCGGTCGGGCCGACCGCCGCGATGTCGCTCGGCTTCGCGACCAGCCCCTCCCCCGCCAGGAACCCCGCGGCCAGCTCCTCGTCCTCGCCCGGCGTGCGCATCGTGACCGCGAGCGGCTTGCCGTCCACGCGGATCTCGAGCGGCTCCTCGACGGCCAGCTCGTCGCGCTCGCGCGCGCGGTCGCCCGCCGCGCTGACCCGCTCGATCCAGGCCTCCCCCACGTGGCGGTCGAAGGTGCGCTCCATCGACTCCATTCTGACGTCACGATGTCATCGCGGGTCCGCATACCGGACCCTAGATGCCACGGTGCGGCGCGGCCGCTACGCCGGGACGGCTTCGCGCTGCTCGTCGCCCTCGGCGGCGCCCAGCGACTTCAGGTACTCGTCGCACGCACGCGCCGCCTGGCGGCCCTCGGCGATCGCCCAGACCACGAGCGACTGGCCGCGGCGGGAGTCGCCTGCGGCGAAGACGCCGGGCACGGTGGTGGCGTACTCGGAGTCGACGATGTTCCCGCGCTGGTCGAGCTCCACGCCGAGCTGCTCGACGAGGCCCTCGTGCTGGGTGTGGAGGAACCCCATCGCCAGCAGGACGAGCTCTGCCGGGATCGTCTTCTCGGTGCCCTCGATCTTCTCGAACGCCGGCGGCGGGCCGACCTCCTGGAAGTGGAGCTCCTTCACCGTCCCGTCCGACCCGCTGAACGACGTGGTCATCACGGAGTAGACGCGCTCGCCGCCCTCCTCGTGGGCGCCGGAGGTGCGCAGGATCAGCGGCCAGCGCGGCCACGGGGTCAGGTCGTCGGGGCGCTCCGGCGGAGGCTCGGGCAGCAGCTCGAACTGCGTGATCGACGCCGGCTGCTCGCGGTGCGAGTTGCCGAGGCAGTCGGCGCCGGTGTCGCCGCCGCCGATGATCACGACGTGCTTGCCGGCGGCCGAGATCGGCGCGAGCGACGGGTCGTCGCCGGCCACGAAGCGGTTGCGCTGCTCGAGATACTCCATCGCGAAGTGGACGCCGTCGAGCTCGCGCCCGGGGACGGGAAGGTCGCGCGGGATGGTGGAGCCGGTGCAGATCACGATCGCGTCGTAGCGCTCGCGCAGCTCGTCGGCGCTGATGTCGCGCCCGACCTCGACGCCCGTGCGCATCTCGACGCCCTCGGCCTCCATCAGGTCCACGCGCCGCTGCACGACGCCCTTGTCGAGCTTGAAGTCGGGCACGCCGTAGCGCAGCAGTCCGCCGATGCGGTCGTTGCGCTCGAACAGCGTGACCCGGTGACCGGCGCGATTGAGCTGCTGGGCGGCGGCCATGCCCGCGGGGCCGGAGCCGATGACGGCGACGCTCCGGCCGGTGCGGAACGGCGGCGGCTCGGGCTTGACCCAGCCGTTCTCGAACGCGTGGTCGATGATCCGCTGCTCGATCTGCTTGATCGTGACCGCGTCGTCGTTGATGTCGAGCACGCAGGCCGCCTCGCACGGCGCCGGACAGATGCGGCCGGTGAACTCCGGGAAGTTGTTGGTTGCATGGAGCGCGTCGATGGCGTCGCGCCAGCGGTCGCGGAAGACGAGGTCGTTCCAGTCCGGGATCAGGTTGCCGAGCGGGCAGCCGGAGTGGCAGAACGGGATGCCGCAGTCCATGCAGCGCGCGCCCTGGTCACGCAGCTCGGGCTCGGCGAGCGGGAGCGTGTACTCCTTGAAGTCGTGCAGGCGCTCGTCCACGGGCCGCTTGCGCGGCTCGACGCGGTGGAGCTCCAGGAAGCCGCCGAGCTTACCCACGGTTCGGGAGCACCTCCTCCTCGCCCGCGGCCTCGGCCTCGCGCTGGGTCGCCTCGTCGGCCCCGGCTCGTCGCGCGGCATCACCGGCACGTTCGGCCGCGGCATCCGCATCCTCGTACTGGCCGGCCTCGCCGACCTCGCGTGTCTCCTGGTGGCCGTCGCCGACTCCGTACGGAGCGGGCTGGCCCGAGCTGATCGGCCCGCTGCCGTCGCCGTCGCCGTGCTGGGCGATCACGGCCGGCTCGCCCGCCTCGACCGACTGCTTCTCGGCGAGCTCGCGCAGCGCGCGCTTGTAGTCCATCGGCATGACCTTGACCCAGTCGCCGCGCAGCTTGTCCCACTCGTCGAGCGTCCGTTGCGCGACCGTCGAGCCGGTGCGCTCCATGTGCTCGCGCACGAGCGCCTCCAGCTTCTCGAAGTCCTCGTCCTCCGGCTGCTCGAGCTCGACGAGCTCCGTGTTGCAGCGCGACTCGAAGCTGCCGTCGCGGTCGAGCACGTAGGCGATCCCGCCGGACATCCCGGCTGCGAAGTTGCGGCCGGTCGAGCCGAGCACCACGACCACGCCGCCGGTCATGTACTCGCAGCCGTGGTCGCCGACGCCCTCGACGACCGCCTCCACCCCGGAGTTGCGCACACCGAAACGCTCGCCTGCCAGGCCGCGGAAGAACGCACGGCCCGCCGTCGCGCCGTATAGCACCGTGTT
>JAICRZ010000074.1 GCA_025937135.1 Thermoleophilaceae bacterium | reverse complement strand
GTCGGGCGAGGCGTCGTCCACGGCGATCAGCTCGATGGGCGCGGAGCGGTCGCAGAGCAGCGAGGACGCGCATTCGTCGATGTAGGCCTGCTCGCCGTGTACGACGAGCACGACGCTCAGCCGGGGGTGCATGGCGTGCCAAGCTACTGCATGTGCGGAGGCCCGTCTTCGAGGATCCGCCGCTCGTCTGCGGCCACCGCGGCAGCGGCAGAGGAGCCGCCGAGAACACGCTGACGTCGTTCCACGCGGCCGTCGCCGCGGGCGCCCGCTGGGTCGAGGCCGACGCCCGCCTGAACGCCGACGGCGAGCTCGTCTCGTGCCACGACCCCACCGCCGGCGACGGCCGGCTCGTGTCCAGGCTCTCCACGCTCGAGACCGACGTGCTCGGGCTGATGCGGGTGGGCGAACTGCTGGAGCAGCTGCCGCCCGAGGTGGGAGTCGACATCGACGTGAAGAGCTCGCTCGAGGACGCCCTGCGACCGCGCGGGAACACCACCGCCGCGGCGGTGGCGGCGCTCGCGGCGCCGCATGCCGCGCTGCGTCCGCTGCTCGTGACGAGCTTCGACCCGGCGTCGCTCCTGATCTTCCGCAAGCGCGCGCCCGACGTGCCCACGGGGCTCCTCACGTGGTCGCACTTCCCGCTGCGCAAGGCGATCCCGGCAGCGGTCCACCTCGGCGCACAGGTGGTGGCGCCGCACGCGAACTCGTTCGAGCACGGCGCCGAGCGGCCGATCGAGGAGCCGATCCGGGTGGCGCACGAGGCGGGCCTCCAGGTGCTCGCGTGGAACGTCAAGGTCGAGCGCGTCGGCGAGCTGGCGGCCGCGGGCGCGGACTGCCTCGTGGTCGACGACGTCGCGGCGGCGCTCGCTAGCCTCCCGCGCCATGCCGCGTGAGAAGCCGCTCAGGGGACGCGTCAACGCGGCGCTGGCCGGCCTGACCGGCTACCAGGCGGTGCGCCGGGGCTCGTCGGTGCCGAAGGAGCGGCTCGCGGAGGCGCAGGCCGAGCTCAAGCGCGCGAAGGCCGCGCTGCGGCGCAACCAGGCGCTGCCGAAGGACTACGACGAGGAGGCCAAGCGGATCATCGGCGCGGTGCGCGAGTACACGATGACCGACCGCGACAAGCTGTTCGCGCTGATCCAGGCCGCGCGTTACGTGAGCCGCCACGGCATCCGCGGCGACGTGGTCGAGTGCGGGGTCTGGCGCGGCGGGAGCATGCAGGCGGCGGCGCACGCGCTGCTGGCCGCGGGCGACACCGAGCGCGACCTCTACCTCTTCGACACCTACGAGGGCATGCCGCCGCCGTCCGACCACGACGTGCGCCGCGGCGATGGGCGCAGCGCCGCGGAGCTGCTCGCGACGCAGCCGCGCGAGGGGAGCAAGGTCTGGGCGGTGGCGACGCTCGAGGACGTCCGGGAGGGCTTCGCGAAGGTGCCCTATCCGACCGAGCGCGTGCACTTCGTGAAGGGCCTCGTCGAGGAGACCACGCCGCAGGGTGCGCCGGACCAGATCGCGATCCTCAGGCTCGACACCGACTGGTACGAGTCGACCCGCCACGAGCTCGAGCACCTCTACCCGCGGCTGTCCCCCGGCGGCGTGCTGCTGCTCGACGACTACGGCTACTGGGAGGGCGCGCGACGCGCCGTGGACGAGTGGCTCGAAGAGAGCGGCGAGCGCCTGCTGCTCACGCGAATGGCCTCCGGGCGGCTGGCGGTCAAGCCCTAGACTCGCGCCGTGGGCTTCAAGGAGTCTGTCAACGCGGCCCTGCTGAGGACGACGGGCTATCGCCTCCAGCGGGCGGACGCGCGCCCGGTCGCTCGCGAGCGCCCGCCCGAGGTCGAGCGGCTGCTCGAGCGGCCCGCGTTCATCCTCTGCTCGGTCCGCTCCGGCTCGACGCTCCTGCGCGTGCTGCTCAACAGCCACTCGCAGATCCACAGCCCTCACGAGATGCACCTGCGCGACATCGCGGTGAAGGTCAAGAAGGGACCGGCCGACAAGTCGCTCGGCGCGATCGGGCTCGACGCCGAGCAGCTGCGCCACCTGCTCTGGGACCGCGTGCTCGACCGCGAGCTGCGTGCGGCCGGCAAGCGGCTGCTCGTGAACAAGACGCCGAACGACGCCTTCATCGCCGACGAGATCGCCGCCTGCTGGCCCGACTCGCGCTTCATCTATCTGCTCCGCCACCCGGGCGCGATCGCGCGCTCGCGCCACGCCGCGCGGCCGCAGGACAGCGCGGAGGACAACGCGAAGATGGTGCTCCGCTACGGCGAGGCCGTCGAGGAGGCGCGCCGCAAGCACGACGGGCTGACCGTCCGCTACGAGGACCTGACCGCCGACCCGGAGGCGCAGACGCGCCGGATCTGCGAGTTCCTGGGTGTCGAATGGGAGCCGCAGATGCTCGACTACGGCCGCTTCGACCATGGCCCCTTCAAGTCCGGGCTCGGCGACTGGAGCAAGAACATCCGCTCCGGCGAGATCCGCGCCGCCGCCCCGCCGCCGGAGGACGTTCCGCCGGAGCTCGAGGGGCTGGCCGCCGACTGGGGCTACCGCGAGCCCGTGGCCGCGCCGCGCGGCTGACTCAGCAGCGGTCGTCGCCCCAGGCGGTGCAGGCCACCTGGATGTCGTGGTAGCTCATCAGCCGCACGCGCTGGCCGCGGTCGGCGAGGCGGTACTGCGGGTAGCCGAAGTAGCGCCGCAGCCGCGTGCTCTGCGACGGGTCGCCCTGCATGTCGAAGCGCATGACCTCGCCCGGCTCGAGGTAGGCGCCGGCGTCGAGCTCACGGTTCTCCCACGGCAGCGCCAGGACGTAGCCGCTCAGGTCCACGCGCGAGCCCGAGACGTTGCGGATGTCGACGTACTCGTCCTTGCCGTAGGGGTTCGCGTCGAGCCGCACCTCGTTTGCCAGCGGGTCCGTGCAGTCGAAGCGGCAGGGGTAGATCATCCAGGCGCGCGCGTTGCCCTTCGAGTCGAACAGGTAGCCGGCGCCCTTCTGGTCGAACGTCGGCCGCGCGAACCCGAAGTAGAAGTCGTCGCCGGCGGCGTGGCCGTGGCCGGTGTGCACGCGCAGTCTGCCGCCCGCCGGTACGCTCGCCCAGGCCGGCAGCTTGTACCGGTGGATCGAGTCGCGGACGAGCCAGTGCCCGAGCGAGACCGCGTGGTCCGGGTCGAGGTTGCGGACCTCGATCCACTCGCCGTTGACGTTGTCGAAGTCGTTGCCGTCGGCGTCCCAGTTCACCCGCACGGCGAGCCGCGCGCCCGGGTCGGGCTCGGGGCCGCAGCCGTGGGCGTCGAAGAGCCCGACGTGGTCGGCCGCCGCGCGCTGCGCGATCCGGCTGTACTCGCCCGTCCACGCGGACTCGATGTCGTTCGGCATCCAGATGGCGAGTCCCTTGGCGAGGAGCGTCGGGCCGACGTCCTTCCAGCGGCCGCCGATGTGCACCTGCACGGAGCGGCGGAGGCGCTTGCCCGAATGGCTCGAGGCGCGCTCGGCCACGAGCCGGACGCGCCAGTGGCTCTCCCGGATCAGGTGCTCGAGCGTGTTGGCGGCCTCGACGCCGCGGCACTCGCCGCGCCGGCGCGACGCCCGGCGCGAGTAGACGCGCAGCTCGGTCGCGTTGAAGCCCGTCAGGCGGATGCGCCGCACGCCGGCGCCCGGGATGCGGGCATCGATCGTGTCGCCGTCGGCCACGAACACCGCCTTGGCCTTCCAGGCGAGGCACGTCGGGCTCGACGGATCGCCCGGGCGGCACGGGGCGTGGCCTGGCTTCGCGAGCGCCGAGGCGGGTGTGAGGAGCGCCGCGAGGGCGCACAGGAACGCGATTGCGGGGGGTCGCAGCATCGGGAAAATCGAGGGTAGCTTCGGGGCCGGGTACCGCCGCTAGTCTCCGCGGCGGTGGTCAAGGTCAGCGCGATCGTCCCGGTCTACAACCCGGGCGACAACATCGACAGGTGCATCAACACGCTTGTCGGCCAATCGTTGCCGCCCCATGAATACGAGGTCATCTTCGTGGATGACGGCTCCACGGACGCGACCCCGGAGCGGCTCGACCGGCTGGCGCAGGAGCACTCGCACGTCCGCGTCGAGCACATCCCCAACTCGGGCTGGCCGGGCAGGCCGCGCAACGTCGGTATCGAGATGGCGCGCGGCGAGTTCGTCTACTTCGTGGACAACGACGACTACGTCGGAGAGGAGGCGCTCGAGCGGCTGCACGACCGCGCGACGGCGCTCGACGCCGACGTGCTGATGGGCAAGGTCGTCGGCCAGGGGAAACCGGTTCCGCGCGCGCTGTTCACGAAGAACCGCGACGACGTGACGCTCGAGTGGCGGCCGCTCGTACGCCTGCTCGCGCCGCACAAGCTGTTCCGCAGGTCGCTCCTCGACGAGCACGGGATCCGCTTCCCGGAGGGCCGCCGGCGGCTCGAGGACCACGTGTTCACGATGCACGCGTATTTCCACGCACGCCGCATCGCGATCCTCGCCGACTACCCCTGTTACTACTGGGTCCGGAACCTGGAGGAGACCGACAACGCCTCCTACCAGGTCTTCGACGCGCCGGCCTACTACGACAACGTGCGCGAGGTGCTCGACCTCGTCGTCGAGCACACCGAGCCGGGCCCGCTGCGCGACCGGCTGCTGGCGCACTGGTACCGCGGCAAGATGCTCGGCCGCGTCGGCGGCCGCTGGTTCCCGCACCGCCCGCCGGAGTTCCGCCGCGAGCTCTACGACGCGGTCCACGAGCTGGCGCTCGAGCGCTACGGGCCGGACGTGGACCGCTTCCTCGCGCCGAACCTGCGCGTGCGCTCCCACCTGCTGCGCGAGGGCACCTTCGACGACCTCTCGGAGCTCGGCTTCTGGGAGGCGGAGCTGCGCGCGGACGTCAGCATCGCGGGGACGCGATTCGCCGCCGACGGCACGTTCGAGCTGAGCTTCGAGGGCCGCCTGCTCGCGCGCGGCGACGAGCCGCTCGCCTTCGAGCGCGACGGCGACCGCATCCTGTGGCTGCCGCCCGCGCCGCTCCGCGACCGCCTACCCGACGCGACTCGCGACTTCACCGACGCGATGAAGCGGGCCCGCGCGCAGCTCATGATCCGCGCGCGCAGCGATCGCACCGAGTTCGTCCTGCCCTCCGAGCACGAGCTGGCGCTCGAGCCGACCGGCGACGGCCGGATCACCCCGGTCGTGCGCGGCGTGGCCCGCGTCGAGCCGGGCCGAGCCGCCGCGGGCTCGAAGCCGGCAGCCGGCCGCTGGGACGTGCTCGGCTCGGTGACCGTCTGCGGCTTCTCGGCCGTCGGGCGCGCACGTGACGCGAGCTCGGCCGCCGAGTACACGCTGCGGATCGACGGCCGCGGCGCCGTGGCGAGCGACGAGCGAAGCGCGTGGTCGGCGCTGAAGGGCCGCGCGGCCCGGCGGCTTCCGGGCGTCGCGCGACTCGTGCGCCGCTGACCCCGCCCACGCCACGTGGGACCTTTTTGGACGCTGATGGGAGCCCAAAAAGGTCCCACGCTTCAAGTACCGGCGCGATTCTCACGGGGACACCCGCCGTGGCCGGCACGCTGCGCAGCACCATCACGTCGCAGTAAGCCATGCTCCAGACATGACGAGCTACTTCATCAAGAGCGCAGGCACCGCGGAAGAGCCGCTTCCCGCGAACTGGTATGCAGGCGGAGCGGCTTGGCGCGACAGGCACGCCGATGCCACCATGTTTCCGCAGCGCCCAAGAGTCGCGAAGGGAGACCGACTCGTCTACTACGCCGTAGGATCCGCCGCGCTTCATAAGCAGCCGCGCATCTTCGCTGTCCTCGAAGTGACGTCCGATCCTGAACCGAGCGGACACCCGCGCTGGAAGTGGCAGGTGCGCACCCGGATGCTCGTCCCAGGGCCCCGCCTGCGCGACTGCCCGACGCTCGACGACATAGATGTGAAGCAAACATCGCTAAGGCAGGCCTCCCACATCACGCTGACGGAAGAACAGGGGAAAGAAGCCGAGCGCCTTATCGCCCGAGCCGCCACTCGAGCCGGTCTGGTCGGCCACTGCTACAACGGCCCCCCACCGCCATCCGACTTTGAACCCGGCGCCTGAGCGCTTGCTTGAACGCCGCCGCTGACCCCGAAAGCACGAAGCGCCCCCGGGTGGAGGCGCTTCGGCTGTCGGGGTGGCGGCTTGCGTCGCCACCTGGCAGTAGCGGGGGCGGGATTCGAACCCGCGACCTTCGGGTTATGAGCCCGACGAGCTACCTGACTGCTCCACCCCGCGTCGCGTTGGACCGGTAAATGTAGTCCTCTCGGACGGTGGCGTCAAGGCTCGTAGGATGCCGCGCGTGGGCGCTCCGATAGCCGTCGTGGACCTGGGCACGAACTCCACGCGGCTGCTGGTCGCCCGTGTCGTCGACGGGCGCGTCGAGGAGCTCGATCGCCGCTCCACGGTGACCCGTCTGGGTGAGGGGGTGGACGCCAGCGGCAGGCTGGCCGATGCCGCGATGGACCGCGTGTTCGCCACCCTCCGCGAGTACCGCGACCTGATCGACGGGCACGGCGCCGACCCCGTCGTGGCGGTGGCCACGAGCGCGGTGCGTGACAGCGCCAACGGCGAGGAGTTCCGCACGGCGATGCGCGATCGCTTCGGGATCGACGCCCGGATTCTCAGCGGCGATCAGGAGGCGCGGCTGACCTTCCTCGGCGCGACCAACGGCAGGCCTGCAAGCCGCGCGACGCTCGTCGTCGACATCGGCGGCGGCAGCACCGAGCTCGTTATCGGCCGCCCGGGAGCGGACCCCGAGTTCCACGTCTCGACCCAGGCCGGCTCGGTCCGCCAGTCGGAGCGCCACCTGCACGACGACCCGCCGGCGCCGGAGCAGCTCGCCGAGCTGCGCGAGGAGGTCCGCGGGATCATCGACGCCGCCGTGCCACCGGACCTGCGCGACGGCGTCGAGCACGGCATCGCCGTGGCCGGCACGGCCACCCAGCTGGCGTCGATCGACCTCGGCCTCGAGCAGCGCGGTTCGGCGCGCGCCGACGGCCACCTTCTCACGCCCGCCGCATGCGACCGGATGCTCGCGACGCTCGCATCGAAGCCGCTTGCCGAGCGGCGCGAGGTGAGGGGCCTCGACCCCGACCGCGCGCCCACGATCGTGGCGGGCGCGGCGATACTCGTCGAGGCGATGGACGCCTTCCGCCTGGATACCGTCGAGGCGGCGAAGGCGGACATCCTGCACGGTGCGGCAATCGCCGCGCAGACCGCCCCATAGTGGTGAACTCGCGCTCACCATTTGCGGGGGTCGAGGCCACGTCTTTACGGTCGTTTCCGGTTGCCTTTGGCCAGCGGGCCAGTTATGATCGGCGCTGCCGGGATCGCTTGGCCGTGCTTCGGTACGACCGGGCCCTCGGTACATAGGTTCGGGCGAAGCCGCATCGTATCGGCGCCTCCCGCCGCTCGGACCGACTACGGCCCTTTCAAGGCACGTACCCCTGCCCGTCCTGAGGGGGCCACTTTCGGAGCCGCCGGTAATTGATTACCGGCGGCTCCGTACTTTGTGGGACGGCGGACGGCGGCCCGCGGCCCGCGGATCACGCCAGGTTCGACTTCCGCGGGTACGCCACGGAGGGATCCGTCAGCACGTTCACCAGCGCCGGCTTGCCGCTCGCGAAGGCTCGTTCCAGGGCGGGCTTCAGCTCGTCGGGCTTCTCTACCAGCTCGCCGTGGCCGCCGAGGGTCTCGACCAGCTTGTCGTAGCGCAGGCCGGGCTGGAGGTCCGCGGCGACGGAGTAGCCGTAGAGGAACTCCATGGGGTGCTTCTCGAGCCCCCAGATCCCGTTGTTGCCCATGACGCCGACGACGGGAATGCCGTGGCGGACCATCGTGTCGAACTCCATCCCGGCGAACCCGAACGCGCCGTCGCCCAGCAGCAGGCAGACCTGGCGGTCGGGACGTGCGAGCTTGGCGGCGATCGCATATCCCGGGCCGGAGCCGAGGCAGCCATACGGCCCCGGGTCCATCCAGCAGCCGGGCTCGTAGGTGTCGATCATCCGGCCCGCGTAGGAGACGAAGTCGCCACCGTCACCAACAACGATCGCGTTGCGGTCGAGCACCTGCTTCAGCTCGTGGTAGACGCGCATCGGGTGCAGCGGCGCGCGGTCGTCTGTGAGCTCGGCGTCCTCGGCCGCGCGCTTCTCGGCCTCGATCGTCCGCAGCCGGCGGTTCCACTCGCCGCGGTCGGGCCCGCCCGCGGCAGCGGAGCGCAGCGCGTCGAGGCTGGCGGAGACGCCGCCGTAGAGCTCGGCCGCGACCGGCCGCGGGTGAGGGCGCTCGGGCTGGGTCGAGCCGACGACGATGATCTCCGTCTCGTCGCCGAACGAGCCGCCGAAGCCCAGCCGGAAGTCCATCGGCACGCCGATCACGAGCGCGACGTCCGCACCCTTGAGTGCGCTCGAGCGCGCGCGCGAGAAGAACTGCGGGTGGTCGGCCGGCACGCAGCCGCGCGCGAGGCCGTTCAGGAAAACCGGGATCTCCAGCTCCTGGGCGAGCGCGCGCAGGGCGTCCTCGGCCCACGCCCAGTAGAGGCCGGTGCCGGCCATGATCACGGGGCGCTGCGCGCCGCGCAGCAGCTCGGCGGCGCGCTCGACGCCCTCGGCCACCGGCAGCGAGCGCGCATCGTTCAGATCGAGCGCCTCCTCGCTGACCGTGCCCTCCGAGAAGACGTAGTCGAGGGGAAGGTCGATGAACGTGGGGCCGCTCGGGGCCTCGACGGCCACGCGCAGGGCCTCGTCGACGAGGCTGGGTATCTGGTCCGGCGAGCCGGCCGTGCCCGCGAGCTTCACCAGCGGCTTGACGAAGGGCACGTGGTCGATCTCCTGGAGCGACCCCATCCCCCAGCGCATCGCGGGCGCGCGCCCGCCGAGCACGAGCAGCGGGGACCCATTGGCCTGCGCGCCGGCCATCGCGCTCATCCCGTTCGTGACGCCGGGCCCGGCCGTCAGCGCGGCCACACCGGGCTGACGCGTCGCCTTGGCCCAGCCCTCGGCCGCGAACGTCGCGGTCTGCTCGTGCCGTGTGTCCACGATCGCGATGCCCTCCTCGCGGCAGCCGTCGTAGACCGAGAAGAGGTGGCCGCCCGACAGGGTGAAGAGGTGCGACACACCCGCCGCGCGCAGGCGCTTCGCCACAAGCCGGCCGCCGTGCAGCTGCGTCGCGGTCTCCGTCGCCACGGAACGGACCCTACCGGCTGGGCGGTTGGTCAGCGCACGCGGATCTTGCGCACGGCGGCCTTCGCCTGCACCGCGCCGCCGCGCTGCAGCGCGCGGCTCATCACGACGTAATGCCCGCGATGCAGGCGCACGCGGCGCGACCAGCTGCGCGTGCCGCGCACCCGCATCCAGTGCGGCGAGGCGCACGCGCGCTTGCTGCGGCAGACCGCCACCTGCACCCGCGCGAGGTGATCGCCGTAGGCGCGCCCGCGGATGCGCCGGGCCGACGCCTTGGTGACCCGGCTGCGCGGGTCGGCGCAGCCGTCGTGGTTGCGGTCGGGGCGGCGCATCGAGTCGGGACAGCGGTCCTGGGCGTCGGCGATGCCGTCGTTGTCGTCGTCGGGATCGCAGGCGTCGCCGATGCCGTCGTGATCGGTATCGCGCTGGTCCGGATTCGCGAGCCCGCGGCAGTTGTCGCGGGCGTCCACCACGTCGTCGCCGTCCGCGTCGTCGTAGTGGATCCGCGTGATGCGCCCGGAGCCGTCGACCGCGTAGAGGTTCGCGCCCGGCGCCACCGCCACGTCGACCGGCTGGCCCACCAGCGGCACCCAGTCGACGAAGCCGCTGCCGGTCTCGAAGGCGTTGAACATCTCCACGCGCGAGTTGCCGGTGTCGGCCACGATCGGCCGCCCCGCGGGGTCGAGCGCCACGCCCTGCGGCCCGGACACGCCGCCCGGCTGCGCACCCGGCGCGGCCACCACCCGCAGCAGCAGCCCGCGCGGGTCGTACACGCGCACGCCGCCGCCGCCCGGCTCGTCGCTCGTCACGTAGAGCAGGCCGTTGGCCGCGCGCGCGAGCCCGTGCGGCGAGTTGAAGCTCGGCGAGCCGAGATCGCCCACGCCGAAGCCCGCGTACGGCTTGCCGGTGGCGGCGTTCCACTGAACGCGCACGTTGCCGCGGTCGGCCACGTAGATGCGCGGCGCCGGGTCGAGCGCCAGGTGCTGCGGGTCGTTGAACTCACCGATGTCGGTTCCCGGGCCGCCCGTCACGCGCAGCACCTCGGCGCCGTCGTTGTAGGTGTCGAAGCGGATGATCTGGTTGCGGGCCGAGTCCGCCACCCAGATGCGGTTGCGGTTGTCGATCGCGAGCCCGGTCGGCCGCTGGAGGTTCGCGTCGCCGCCGAACGAGCCGAGGTAGGCGTTACCGGATTCGGCGTTGTCGAACACCGAGATGTCGTGGCGCCCCGCATCGAGCACGAAGACGCGGCCCGCGCTGTCGGTGGCGATCGCCGTCGGCTGGGTCAGCTGGGCCTGGCCGAACGTGTTCTGGACGCTGAAGACCTGTGCGGAGGCGGCTGCCGGCAGCGCGAGCGAAACGCACGCGAGCGCAGCGATGAAGAGTTGTGCCGGCTTGCCTCTCATGACCCCTGTCTCCCCGCCAACACGCCCGTCGCGGCGTGGTTGCGCGGCGGTCGGAGGCTAGATGCTCGGCTCGCCGACGGCCGCCAGCGGCGCGTAGACCGCGATCGGGTCCTCGCGCCCGCGGACCTGGACCTCCCCGCGCGCGTCCAGGTCCGGTCCGCCGCCGTTCAGCAGCGCCCGCGTGGCCTCCGTCAGCAGGATCGGATCGCCGATCTCGCGCGTGAGCCGCTCGACGCGCGCGGCCACGTTCACCGTGTCGCCGATGACCGTGAACTCGAGCCGGCCGCCGCCGCCGATCGACCCGACCGAGGCGAGGCCCGAGTTGATGCCGATCCCCACCCGCAGCTCTTCCCCGTAGCGCTCCTCGACAGCCGCCACGATCGCGCAGGCCGCGTCGAGCGCCCGCGCGGCGTGGTCGCGCAGGCGGTCGGGCGCGCCGAACACGCCCATCACGCCGTCGCCGATGAACTTGTTCGCGTGCCCGCCGTGCTCGAGCAGCAGCGGCACGATCAGGCCGAACAGGTCGTTCAGGCGCGCCACCGTCTCGCGCGCGCTCGAGCGCTCCGCGAACGCGGTGAAGTCGCACATGTCGATGAACATGACGCTCACCTCCACGTCCTCGCCCTCGAGCATCTGCCCCTCCGCCATGACCCGCTCGGCCACGCCGGGATCGACGTAGCTGCCGAACGCCTCGCGCAGCGTCTCGCGCTCCTCGAGGCCGGTCATCATCTCGTTGAAGCTGCGCGCCAGCGTTCCGATCTCGTCGCCGGACACGACCGGCACGCGCGCCGACAGGTCGCCCGCCTTGACGCGCTCCGTCGAGGCGAGCAGGTCGCGCACCGGCGCGAGGATCGACTTGGTCACGAGCACGGTGAGCTCGAGCGACAGCGTGAACGAGACGAGCAGCGCGACGATCACGTCCACGCCCAGATCCTCGAGCGCGTGATGCTCGTTGGTCGAAAGCCCGCTCACCACCACACCGGTGACCACATTGATCAGCGGCAGGGTGCCCAGCAGCTTGACCCGGAGCGACACGCCCGAGCCCTCGCCCGAGAACTCCGGCGGGAGCTGCTTCGCGATGTCGCGGACGACCGGCCGCAGCGCGATCTCCGAGGCGAAGAAGTGCAGGACCGCGGAGTACGCGATCGCCACCGCGGCGCCCGCGAACACGATCAGCTCCGAGTACCACGGCAGCCCGAGGTGCGCGGTGGCGAACACCGACACCGGGATCGCGACGAACACGACCGGCAGCCACAGCGAGCGCGTGATCACCTCCACCGGCAGAGCGACGCCGGCACGCCACGCCGCGGCGGCGCCGTCGCGGCCACGCTGGCCGCGCGCCCAGTCGAGCAGCGGCGCGGCGCGCCCGCGGGCCCCCCAGGCGCCGAAGCCGATGCCGATCGCGATGCACAGGAACGACAGCAGGACGATGTGCGCGTACTCGGCCAGCGACATCCGCTGGTAGAGCGAGAGCAGGCCGAGCGTCCCGGCCGCGATCGCGTACGCCGAGATCAGCTCGAATGCGAAGTACGCGAGGAAGTAGCGCGGGCCGAAGCGGCGCCACCCCCAGCGCGCCAAGCGTTCCATCGCGGCCTATTGTGGCGCAGACCGCGCGGTCAGGGGTGTGTGTTGGGGTTCGCCGGGCTGTTGCCGCGGAAGGTGTAGTTGGGCGGGGTGATGTTGGAGATCTGGCCCTTCTTGTCCAGCAGCGGGTAGAAGGTGTTGCTGTAGAGGAACTTGGGCTGCTGGAAGCAGGGCGGCAGCGCCTCGCCTGTCGGGCCGCCCTTGTCGACCGCGTTGCGCTGCTTGCCGCCCACGTTGTCGCAGGAGAAGCTCTCGATCGCGCCGAGCGGCACGGCGCGGTCGTAGGTGTTCGGCGCGACGTAGGCGTTGCCGCGGGCCCAGGCGGGGATCGATTGGGCGAAGCTGAGGCTGTTGCCGTTGACGATGCCGAACTGCGGCAGCACGTGGGTGCCGGGCTCGTTGTTGATCCGGTGATTGAGGGCGGCGGCGCCGTCGACGAGGAAGTGGGCGACGATCTGCTGGTCGAAGTTGATGAACGACAGCACCGGGTTCAGCTCCGGCAGGAACACGTGCAGCGCGTCGACGACGGGGCTCGCGCCGCGCAGGAACCGCGACGCCTCGGGCAATGTCGCCGGTGCGGCGCGGATGACGGGCTTGAGGTGGACGAACAGGTTCTCGAGGTCGGGTGACAGGCCGCCGAGGTCACGGACGGTCGGGCCGAGGTTGTCGGCGACCGGCTTCAGGGCGTTGACGAGCGGGTCGGTGTTCTTGGCGAACCGCTCGAGCCGGTCGGCGGTCGCCTTCGACTCGTCGAGGAAGACCGGGAAGATCTGGAACGTGTCGGCGAGCGCCCGGTCCTGCGACGCCGTCGCGGAGAAGGTGCGCTCGGAGTT
>JAICRZ010000154.1 GCA_025937135.1 Thermoleophilaceae bacterium | reverse complement strand
TGCGTCGCTGCGGGCTGGGGCACTCCGGCGGCCTGCGGCGCGGCCGGCTGGTCGACGATCACGGCGTCCGCCGGGAGCGCCGCCAGCGTCTGGCCGTCGCGCGTCATGTAGACGACGCTGCCGTCGGGGTTGTGCACGCGCAGGACATCGGTGCGGGCCGACGCCGGGATGCCGCCGGGCGTGACGGCCACGGTGAGCATCACGGCTATCGCCACGGCGTAGCGACGGGCGACGTGCGCCGCGCGCGCGGTCATCGGCACGGCGCCGCGGCCGCTCAGCAGCTCGTGCGGGTGGGGAAGCTCGATCAGGCAGCCGGGCTGTGACTCCAGCGCGAAGCGTGTGCGCTCGTCGGTCAGGTAGGCGACCGGGACGTCGAAGGCGGCGCGCCAGAGCCAGGAGTCAACCGCGGGTGCGGGGTCGCCCACCGGGGCGTGGCGGTGCACGGCCAGACCGTCGTCCACGAAGAGCATCGCGTCGAGCACGCGCTTGCCGGGGCGGTCGCCGTAGCGGCCGTCGATGCGCAGCAGGACCCGCTCCGGGCCCGCGGCGGCATGCTCGAAGCGCTCGACTTCGAGTACCAGTGGTGCTTCGTGGTTTTCGGCGCGCTGAGGCATGCGATCCCGTGCGGGTTGCCTCGTATGTCGGCACCGTGTATGCCCCGCTTGACCCGGGGTGGGGACCTACGGGGTGTCGGAATGCCGCCGCAGCACGTACTCCGCGGCCTCGGCGTGCGCGGGGAAGCCCTCGTAACGGGCCAGCGTGACGGCCGCGCGGCCGATCTCGGCGACCCCCTCGTCGCTCACGTGGGCGAACGAGGAGCGCTTCATGAAGTCGTCGACGCCCACGCACGAGTACCCGCGCGCAAAGCCGCCGGTCGGCAGGATCGCGTTCAGTCCGATCGCGTAGTTGCCGAAGGCGATCGAGGTGTTCGGGCCGAGCAGCACCTCGCCCGCGTGCTCGAAGCGGTTCAGCAGCTCGTACGACTCGCGCGCGATCACGTGGAGGTGTTCGGGCGCGTACTCGTTGCAGAAGGCGATCGCGTCGTCGAGCCCGTCCGCCACGACGATGCCGCCGTAGCCGGAGAGCACGGTCTCAACGAACTCGCGCCGCCGGTCGGGCAGCTCGGCGGCCAGCTGCGGGATCAGCTTCTCCACCGCGTCCGCGAGCTCGGGCGAGGTGGTCACGAGCAGCGCCGCCGAGTCGGGCCCGTGCTCGGCCTCCACCAGCAGCTCACGCGCGGCCCCCTCGGGTTCGGCCGAGTCGTCGGCCAGGACGATCGACTCGCTCGGCCCGGCCGGCAGGCCCGGGTCCACCTGCCCGTAGACGAGCCGCTTGGCGAGCGTCACGTAGCGGTTGCCGGGGCCGACGATCTTCTCCACCCTCGGGATCGTCTCCGTGCCGTACGCGAGCGCCGCGATCGCCTGGGCGCCGCCCACGGCGTAGACCTCGTCGATGCCGCTCAGCGTGGCCGCGTACAGGCAGGCCGGGTCGACCTCGCCGTCCGGTCCAGGCGGTGTGCAGACGGCGACCCGCGGCACCTCGGCCACGCTCGCCGGCACGCTCAGCATGGCCATCACGCTCGGGAACGACCCCTTGCCGCGCGGCACGTAGAGGCCGGCGCTGGCGATCGGGGTCCAGCGCTCGCCCGACGTGATCCCGGGGCGGATCTCCTTCGTCCAGCTCGGCTCGGGTCGCTGCTCGAGGTGGTGCGAGCGGATGTTCTCGACGGCGTACTCGATCGCGCCCTTCAGCTCGGCATCGAGCGCGCCGGCCGCTCGGTCGAACTCGTCGGGCTGGACGCGCAGGCGCGGGAGGTCCACCTCGTCGAATCTGCGCGTGTACTCGAGCACCGCGTCGTCGCCGCGCTCGCGCACCGCGGCGATCACCTCGGCCACGACGTCACCCGCCTCGCCGGGGTCGGCCTGCTGGATGCGCGCCGTCAGGGCTTTGCGCTGCTCGGCGTCGAGCTCCTTGAGGTGGTGGCGGTTGATCTTCACGCGAGCGTGCCCTTCACGCCCGCGATCACGCCGCGGCGGCTGCGGTTGGCGGCGAGCAGCTGCTTGACCGCCGTGCCGAGGCCGGCGAACACGAGCCGCCACGCCTCGTCGGGGTCGGTGACCCGCTCCCAGTGGACGATCACGCTGCAGCCCATGCCGCCGGCGAAGCCGTCGACGAAGTCGTCGAGGTCCTCGGAGAAGAGGCCGTTGGAGAGCGTCTGGCCGATGATTGCTCGGCGCAGCTCGTCCTGGCTCCATCCGACCGGCTGGAAGCGCACGAACTTGCGGCCCTCGAAGCTGACGCCGACGCGGATCGGCGCGGGCGTGCCGTTGAGGCTCGACCCGGCGCCCTCGATCCCGGTGGCGGCCATGCGCTCCGAGGCGAGCTGTCTGAGCGCCGCGCCGATCGTGTTGCCGATGTCCTCGGCGGCGACGTGGCTCGAGCTCAGGCGCGTGGCGGCGAAGTCGATCCGCGCGCCGAGGCCGGCGTGCTTGGCGAAGACCTCGGTGAGCTGTGCGAGGCCCTGCGAGTTCACCGAGTCCGAGGTCTCGATCCGGCACTCGAACGCGTCGTCGGCGAGCGACAGCGCCACCTCGCACACGCTCTCCGCCGTCGTGCGGCGCACGTGGGCGCCGTCGGGATTCAGGTCGAGCGTCGCGACGCCGCCGGCCGGCGCGCCGAGCTCGATCTCCACGTCGGGCTTTTCGAGCGTGCTCGACAGGCCGCGCAGCGCGACGCCCACGCCGCGCCAGATCGCCTCCCAGGTGTGGTGCGGGTCCTCGAGGCTCGTGACGGTGATGTCGAAGCTCGTGCCTGCGCCGTGTGCGAGCCCGTTCAGCATCTGCACCAGCGGGCGCCCGTCGGCGAGCTGCTCGACGCGCAGGCTCGTGAACCAGCCGATGTCGACGCCCGCTCCTGTCAGGGTCGCGGTTCCGCCGCCGCGCGTGACCCGAACCTCCGCGCTGCCGTCGTCGATCATGCCGAGCGCCTGCGAGCTGTCCGGGCCGTCGAGCAGCGGCGCGATCGCCTCCCCGGTCGCGCGCCCGAGCCAGAGCCAGTCGTCGCAATGCCACCCGATCCGCACCTCGCAGCCGAGCCGCCAGGCGATGTGCTCGAGCATGTGCGAGACGAACTCGTTGGGCGTGTGCAGGTCCTTGCGGCGAACGTCGCCGGGGGTGAATGCGATCCCCGGCTCCGCGAAGCGCTCGTAGGCGACATCGACGTCCGCGGAGGCCGTGAGCTCGTCAAAGGTGGCGGCGCCGGTCGCGACTCCGACCACGTGGCAGCCCGCCTCGCGCGCCGAGCGCGCGCCGAGCAGCGAGTCCTCGATCGCGGCGGCCGCCGACGGGTCGAGGCCGAGCGCCCTCGCGCCCGCGAGGTAGGGGTCGGGGGCCGGTTTGCTGCGGATGCCCTCGGCGTCGTTGCCCACGATCGCCGCCGGCTCGATCTGAGCGTCGCGGAGCATCGCCTCGATGTGCGCGGCCGGGTTGTTGGAGACCACCGCCACCGGCAGGCCGGCCCCCAGCAGCTCGAGGACGCCGTCGTGCACGGCGAGCGGGCGTTCCGAGCGCTCGCGCTCGAGCTCCTCCGTCAGCTGGGCGATCAGCTCGTCGTCGGCGCGGTCGCCCAGGATGCGGCGCCAGCTCTCAGGGATCGGATACGGGAAGTTCGCCCGCACGACCTCGCGCTCGACCGGATCGATCCCGTGCCGCGCGAGCAGCTCGTTCACGACGTCGTACTCGAGGCTGAGCGTGTCGAGGATCACGCCGTCGAGGTCGAAGAGCAGGCCTTTGACGCCGTCGGGCAGGCTGAGTCGCGATGCGAGGATCACCCGCGCGAAGATATCCGCACTCGCTGCCCTCCCGGTCTAGCCGGCTACTTGTAGTCCCACGTGTAGCACCAAGCCAGAGCCTGGAGTGCGGCTTCGGACAAGTCGGCTCGCCTTTGCCGAAAGTCCTTGATGGCGCGATGCGCCATGTCCCCGAGATCCGTTGCGACGAAACGCGCGTCCGATGCATAGAACTCATCGGCGATCTCTCGAATCTGGGACATCAACTCGTCCGCGCGATCCTGCCCGAACGCCGGCACCAGGCGTGACCTATCGCGGAGCGGGCGCGCCGCGTCCCGCCAGCCCGACCAGAGGACGACGGCCTTGCTGAGCGTTGCCGCATCTAGCGTTCTCACTTGCTCCACAACACGACCTTCGAGTCTGTCTGCGGGTTCACCGCGGTGATCGACGTGATGTTCGGATTCGCGCGGAGCGCGGGGTACTCCACCTGCGCCCAGATGCTATTGACCCGAACGGCCTCACCCTGAAGAACGGTTACATGGCCTTCAGCGCCCGTTGCGAACTCCGCGGATGCGGCGCGCCACGCACAAACCGAAGCAGGGTCGCTCGGGTTCCAGCGTGGCAGCCAAACTTTCAGCCGCTCCACCGTCTCTTCCAGCGTGATCCCGCCGTGCTCGGCTGTCCAATGCCGGGCAGCGTCGTCGCCGCCTCGGATCCCGGACCAGAAGACCGGGTCGATCGTTCCCGGCACCCGATCGGGCTACAGCCGTCCGCCGTCCACGCTCAGCGCCGGCGCGCTGCGGCGGTCGCCGGGGGCGCGGACGAGGAGGCGCAGCTCGCGGGCGAAGCTCTGGGCCGCTGTCAGGTAGACGGCCTGGCGGAGGTTCACGCGCAGCGTCGCGTACGCGGTCGCGTGAGCTGCGGCGCCGTCCTGTGCGCGCGAGCCGTCGCCGGCGGCGCGGAGCGCGAGGAGCTGGACGTCCTGGAGCGCGAGGAAGCTGCGGCCGGCGCCGCTGCGCGACTCCGTGGTGATCAGGACGTCCACGCGGGTTCCCGGCCCGGCGCCGTCGAGCGCGCCGGCAACCGGCAGCTCGATCGAACGCTGGCCGCCGCTGAGCGGCGCGGCCTCGCCGTCGTCGCCGTCCGGTGACGCAAGGATGCCGGCGGTCAGGTAGCCGCCGGCGGCGACCGGCGCGGCCGCGCGCTGTCCGATCGCCTGCTCGGGCGCCGACAGCGCGTCGGCGGGCACGAAGCGCTGCGGCACCTGCCGGATCACCAGCGCGGCTGCGTTCACCCGCGCGCCGGAGGCGATGTCCTGGCGCGCCGCCAGCACCGGCACGAGCGGCCCGATCTGCTGCTCGATCTCGGCGGCGCGCCCGTGCACGCGCGACGCGGCGATGCCGCCGGCGGCCAGGGCGAGCGCCAGCAGCAGCACGGCTCGTCTACGGCGCGGGCTCATTCAGCGGCGGGAAGGTCGAGGGTGGCGAGCCAGAGGCTGCCGCCGGCGTCGCGCGCCGCGTCGCGGGCGATCTTGAGGCCACGCCCGCGTTCGTTCGCCACGCGCACGCGGACGCGCGAGCGATGCCGCTCCGCCACCACGCGCGTGCCGCCGTCGCCGTGCTCGGCCGCGTTCGCCAGCAGGTTCCCCAGCGCCTGCGCCACTCGCCCGTCGGCGCTGACGGCGCCCGCGCGCCAGTCCACCTGCGCGCCCCAGGCCTGCGCCGACGAGCGCACGATTCGCTCGAGGTCGGTGCGCCCGGTTCGCACGCGCCGCCCGCGGCGCGCTGCCGTCAGGTCATCGAGCGCGATCCGCGCCCGCGCGAGCTCGGCCTCGAGATCCACCTCACGCCCGCGCCGCGCCGACTCGGCCGCCAGCGCCACCGCGGTCAGCGGCCCGCGCAGCTCGTGCTCGGCGCGCGCGACCAGCTCGAGCCGCCGCCGCAGCCTCACCACGACGACCGCCAGAGCAAGGACCAAGATCCAGCTCACACCGCCTCCAGCAGCCGGTAGCCCACGCCGCGCACGTTCATCACCCACTGCGCTCCGAGCTTCTTGCGCAGCCGGCACGCGTGCGCGTCGACCGTGCGCGTCGCGCCGATCGTCCGGTAGCCCCACACGTCGCGCAGCAGCTCCGTCTTGGGCACCACGCGCGTGGGCTCCGATGCCAGCGCGTGCAGCAGCGCGAACTCCTTCACCGACAACCTGAGCGACCGCTCCCCCACGCGCACGTCACGCGTCGACGGATCGATGAACAGCTCGCCCACCCGGATCGGCCCGCGCGACGGTCGCCCCGACGCCCGGCGCAGCAGCGCACGCACACGCGCGACGAACTCGGGGTACGCGAACGGCTTGACCACATAGTCGTCCGCGCCGCGAGCGAAGCCGCGGACACGCTCGACCTCGCTGCCGCGGCCGGACAGGATGAGCACGGGCACGTCCGGGTCGATCCGCGCGGCGGTGCCGTCGGAGGCGCGGATGCGGTCGAGCACCTCGAGCCCGCTTCCGTCCTCCAGCATCACGTCGAGGACGACGAGGTCGGGCTGGCGCAGGTCCACCGCGCGCATCGCCTCACCGGTGCCGCTCGCGGTGGCGATCTCGAAGCCGTCGGCCGCGAGGTTGTCGGCGAGAAAAGCCGCCGTCGCCGGATCGTCCTCAACCACCAGGATGCGATTCATGACCCCCTAAGAGCGACCGAGAAGTACTTCGCCCCCTACCAGATGGACGGCATGCAAGACCCGTTGCAGACGCGCTGCCGCGGAAGGAAACGGGGATACGATGCCGACGCCTCGCGTGCAGGGTTGAGGAATCGCGGCGGGGCGGACGACTACTGCGCTAAATGGATCCCAACACCACCAGGCGAGGAAACTACGAGTCCGGCTCGGACTACGTGCTCGAGTACGGGGAGCTGCGCTTCACCTTCAACGAGCGCGACTTCTCCGAGCGCGTCGAGCAGGCTGCCATAAAGCTCGAGTTCGTGCCCGGCCAGCTCGCGCACGAGGAGCGCGAGGACCTCGTGAACCTGGCGGTGAACGGCGAGGTCGGCGAGCCGCACTCGCGCCTGGGCGAGCACGTGAACGCCAGCTGGCAGCGGCTCGTGGGCGCTTCGGAGCGGTCGCTCGTCCACTGGCTGCGGCGGCTCGTCTTCCGCGGCGCCTGGCTCGACCAGCGCGTCATGGAGGGCGAGCTCGAGATCGTCTTCGACGACCGCACCCACACCTTCGGCTACGCCCAGCCGGACCGCGACTACGAGGTCATCGAGCTCTCACCCGAGCCGAGCTGGGCCGAAGTCGCCTACCAGCGCGTCGGCTAGCCGTTAGGGAAATGGCGGACGCGCACAGCCGCATCCGCTGCGCCGCGGCAGGCCGAGCGCGGTAGCTCATTTACCTTTGAGGAGATCCGAGCGGAGGGTGCCCGACGCGGGCGCCAGCTTCGGCTGTTGCCCGTCGTAGGGCTCCAGCACGATGCGCGTGGTGGCCAGGCGCATCGGCTCGCCGGCGAGGCCGGTGGATGCCACGACCGTCAGTGTGCCGCCCTCCTCGGTGGCGCGCGCGGCGCCGAAGACGCGCCGCGCCACACTCGGCGGAAGCGCGTCGAGGGAGTCGATGACGACTGCCGCATCGCGGCCCTGCTCGACC